>CAXTSH010000082.1:0-11329 GCA_964246925.1 uncultured Acetobacteraceae bacterium | reverse complement strand
CCCCCCCCGCCCCCCCCCCCCCCCCCCCCCCCCGCGGGGGGGCCCCGCGCGGCCGCCCCCCCCCCAACGGCCGCCAACATTTCGAGACCCCGTCGCCCACACCTCCGATCCCGGTCCGCCTCGTGGCGCGCACCGACGATGACGACTGGTTTGGCGAGCTGTGCCGCGAACTCGACCAGCCGCTCCCGCGCGATGGCGGCCCGCTTGCCAGGCTGGTCTGGCTGAAGGACGCGGCCGCAAGCGAGTTCATCCTGGTCGCCGACCACGTCATCTGCGACGGCCAGTCCGCCCTCATCCTGCTGCGAGACCTCGTCGGCCGCCTGCAGCGCCCGGACGCGCGGCCGACCGACCCGCCAGGCTTCGCTACCCTCGACGAGCTCTTCGGCCGCGTCACGCGACGCACCCAACTCGGCCTGCATGCCGGTGCCCTGCTCGGCGGCGCCTTGTTCTGGGCCAACGACCTGCGAACACGCCGTCGGCGTCGGACCGCGAGACAGCCGAGCTACGTCCTGCGCTGGGACCTAGACGAGACCGCCACGGCTTGCCTCGCCGAACACGCAGCTCGCGAGCGGACCACCACCTATGCAGCGCTCGCCACCGCCTTCCTGCTCGCCGTCCTGGCCGTCCGCCCCGCCGACAGCCTCAACCGCCTGGTCTGCCCGGTCGACCCCAGACCCTTCTTTGCCGTCCGTGGCACCAACCTGCTCTTCCCGATCCCCTCGCAGGTGCGCCTGTCGCTCGACCGCGCGCTCGACGGCCAGTTCTGGAGCCAGGCGCGCCGGCTCGGCGCCGACCTCCTCGCCGGCTACGTCCGCCTGCGCCCCGACCGGATGGCGCGTGTGGCCGAGCGCCTGCACCCGCTCGTCGACCGCGTCATCGACGCCGCCCTGCATGGTCCCGCCACCAACGACCTCGCCTTCTCCCATCTCGCCAACGCCGACCTCCCGTCAGAGCCTGACCGCCCCGCCGAGGCACTCGCCTCGCGCGCCTCCCGGCCGTGGGCGCAGCCAACCGCGATCAGGTCGCGCGCCTCCGCCGGGAGCCTCCGTTGCTGCCTGACCTCGCGCGAGACCGGGCCCGCGCGCGCCGACGCCGAGCGCATCCGCGACCACGCGGTCGCCTCGCTCGTCTCCGCTCAGCGCTGATCAGTCCGACAGCGCCTCGGCGAGAAACGGCAGGCTCGCGTCCATCCGGAAGTCGACGTTGCTGTGATTGTCGGCAAACTCTTCGTAAGTGTGCGCGATGCCCATCTCGCCTAACCGGCGCACGAACCGTCGCGCGCCATAGACCAGGTTGTACTGGTCCCGATCGCCGCAATCGATATAGAGCGCCTTGAGCCCGCGCAGGTTCTCGCCGAGCGTCTCGATCGCGACGACAGGATCGTGCCGCCGCCAGTTGGCCCACCGTTCCTCGATGATCTCGCAGGTGTCGAGCGTGACCGGCAGCCTGATACCGAGGAACTGCGTCGGATCGGGGTCGTAACTCGCCGCCATCGCGAGCACGTTGAAGACCGTGCCGGCCCCCTCGGGATGCTTGTTCGCCGCCTCGAGTTCCCGCCACCAGCGCTCGATCGAGTGGCCGGCGCCGGCGAGCGCACGCAGCACGGCCGGCATGTCGGCCAGGTAACACAGCTCGAAGCCCATATCTCCGGAATGGCAAGCGACCGCCGACCAGATGTCGGCATGGCGCAGCCCATGCGTGATCGCGCCATACCCGCCTGAGCTTTTCCCGAACACGCCCCGCCGTTCGGGACCACCGCAGCCGAACCGCGCCTCCACGGCGGGCAGCATTTCACCGAGCAGGAAATCCTCCCAGCAGCCGACCGACGCGGAATTGACGTACTGGTTGCCGCCGAGCCGGGTGAAACAATCGGGGAACGCGACGACCACCGGCTTCATCCGCCCTTCCCCGATCAGCCGGTCGAGCCGTTCGGGCACGTTCTCGCGAAAGCCGGCCCAGTTGGTGTGCGACAACCCGCTGCCGGTGAACCCGACCAGGTCGACCAGCAGCGGCAATCCCCGACCGTCATGGCCGGCGGGCACATACACATCGACCGGCCGCACATGCGGATCAGCCAGCAGGTTGCCCTTCAGCGCCTCGCTCTCGACCGTCAACCGGCTGACCGACCCTGTGCTGCCAAAGAACCTGCGCATCCGCGCCACCCCCCGCTTCGGGTGATCCTAACAGCTCCGTTCGTTCATGCCGGCGCGCTTAACGAATTGGTGACCCTGACCCTGGATATTCGTCCGCAGTCGCAACCATCCAGCACGGGGCATCATGCCAGCACCCAGCCTCGCAGAGTTCGAGACCGCCGCCGCCGCGGTCGGCAACATGAACGCCAATCCCGGTGGCGGCCTCAAGGCGCTCAACGTGAACGGCAAGCCGCTCACCCTCGACACCGCCAACGGCGCCGTCGCCGCGGCCTATGTCGACACCAGCGGCAACGTGATCATTGCCTACCAGGGCACCGAGACGCAGGCCCAGTTCAACGCCGATCTCGCCATGGTGGCCGACGCTCCCGCCGCCTCCATAGGCGCGCTGACCGACGCGCTCAACTTCGTCACGACCGTCAAGGCTGCCGCCGGCGCCGCCGGCCTGAACCAGTCCAACATATCGGTGACCGGCTTCTCTCTCGGCGGCAACCTCGCCGAATACGTCGCCATGAAGACCGGTCTGCCCGGCATGTCCTTCGCCGGTTCGGGGCTGCCGAGCTATCTCGCACCCTCGACCCCGGCCCAGAACTTCATCTCCTTCGTCGAGACCGGCGACCCTTGGGCCAACCGCGCCAGCGACACCGCATTGGCACCCCTCGTCTCCGGCCAGGACCATTACGGCCGCGTCGAGATCATCGGCAGTCAAGCGGCCACCTCCTTGACCACCGGCCTGCTCAACGATGTCAAGAACCTCGTCCCCGCCCTGTTTGACGGCCAGGAGAGTGCCGCTCTCGGCAGGCTGGTCACCGACTACGCGACAGCGTTCAACACGCGCCACGTCATGAGCAACTACTTCGCCGACATCAACGCGCTGCCGGCAGCCGACGTCTCGCTGGGCACACTCGTCACCAAGGCCGCTTCCAGCACGGACATGCTGGCCAACTTCAGTCCGGTCCCGACCACCTCGTCCGCGGCCGCGCCCGCCACGGTCCCGCACACTGCCTCGACTCTGGGAGGATTGATCGCCACCCTTTCCACGCCGATCGTGGTGCCGCCCGTAAAAACTTGATGGCTCACTCCGCCCCACGGTTTGCACTGATCGGCATCGATGCCGCTTCCGGCATCACTCCATCAAGCAAGGCGGCAGGTTCCGCCGAACCGAGCGCCGGAGATCCGGGCAGGAGTGAGAAGTCGCCGACCGCCGCATTCGACAGCAGGGGATCGGCCAAAATATCGTTCGAGCCCATACTGGAGGGCGGCACCAGCCCGCCTCCCAGGTTCCAGAGCACGTTGTAATTCTCGACGATCGCGCCGGCATTCCCATAGCTGCCGGTGATCACCTTGCCCGCCGGCGCCACAAGGATGTTGTTGACGATGTTGACGTCCGCCCCGAGCTCGGAAAAAATCTGACCCTCGTCGATCGAACTCGTCAGGTTGTTGTCGTAGGCGGTGTTGTTGACGATGTCGACATGCTGGCTGCTGAACGCATGGATCCCCGAACCGCCGTTGCCATAGCTGATGTTGTAGGCGACGAGCGTCCGGCCGCCGTACGCAACGCCATCACCTTGTGAGTTGAGGTTGTCGTCGACGATGATCCCATTGCCGTCGGAGATGACCTGGAAATTCTGGCAGGAGCACGGCAGGAACTCCACATTGTCGAAGGCCGTGTTGTAGGCGATGATGTCCTTAACACCGGTGTTCCCGTCTACATCCTGGGCTTCATAGAAACTGATTGCGCTGTCGCCGTAAGGCGACCAGTTCGAGGTGTCGTAGATGACGTTGTTCTGCACCGTCACGTAGTCGGACTGGTCGACCGCTATCCCGCCGCCTGGAATGTCGTGGATCAACATGTTCCGTATGGTCACGTGATGGGTGATCACACCTGAAGCCGGCTGGTTGACGTCGATCCCGTCGCCGTTCGTCACCGGATTGAGCAGATCGAACACGTGCAGGAAGCCGTAGAACGGGGAGATCTGCGCCGCGTTGCCGATGATCTCGAACCCATCAAGCACAATGTAATTGGCCGACACACGGATCGCCGCCCATGAATCGCTGTATTGCAGTACGGGGTGCTGACCAGGATAGGCGGCAAAGACGATGGGCGCCGACGCCGCCCCGGACCGGCTCACAAACAGGATGTTGTCGCCAGGCGCATCGTTCGTATAGGTGCCGTCCATGACCAGCACGGTATCGCCAGGGTTCGTCAGACCAGCGGCATACTGCAGCGTCGCGAAGGGCGAACCGGCGCTCGTCCCGGCATTCGCGTTGGAGCCGGATACGCTCACATAATATATCGCGGCATCGGCCGGCGAGGTAGCCACCAAGAACCCGAACAGCAACAACATCAAGCCGACGGCAAAACGGCGCCTTCGCATGACGGCAACTCTTTCAGAACACGCGTTATTGAAAGAAGATAAGTCACAAATGACATCCTATTCAGTCACGATTGACCGATGTAGTCAAAGCCATTCCGCTCTCGTCGGTCGGAATCGGCGGGACCGGTCCTATCGCCAGCCGCCACCGACCGCGTCTACCCTGCCTCGCTGGAGCCACCGCAGGAGGGCGCATGTCCATCTCCACCCCTGACGAGTTCGCCGCCAGACGCGGCGCCGACATCCTGCTCGACATCCTCCGCGACGAGGGTGTGCGCTACATCTTCGGCAATCCCGGCACCACCGAGCTGCCGTTGATGGACGCGCTGATCGGCACGCCGGATATGACTTACATCCTCGCACTGCAGGAGGCGTCCGCGGTCGCGATGGCCGACGGCTACGCCCAGGCGGCCCGCCGCCCGGGGTTCCTCAACCTGCACACTGCCGGCGGCCTCGGCCATGGCATGGGCAACCTCATCAACGCCCAAGTGTCGCAGACGCCCCTGGTGGTCACCGCAGGCCAGCAGGACTCACGTCACACGCTCACCGACCCGCTGCTGGCCGGCGATCTCGTCAGCATCGCAGAACCGGCCGTGAAGTGGGCTCGCGAGGTCGCCCACCCGGACCAGCTCCCCATCCTCGTACGCCGCGCCTTCCACGACGCCAGCGCCGCTCCGAGCGGCCCCGTCTTCCTGTCGCTGCCGATGGACGTCATGGACCAGACCAGCAGCGCCGGCGTCGCCGCGCGTTCGCTGATCGATCTTCGCGCGGTTGCGAACTCCCTGCCCGAGCTCGCCGGTCATCTGGCCGCGATCCCGCAAGGCCGGCTCGCCATCATCGCCGGTGATGAAATCCATCCGAGCCGTGCCGCCGCCGAGGTCGTCGAACTGGCCGAGCTGCTTGCGGCGCCCGTGTTCGGCTCCTCCTGGCCGGCCCGCATCCCGTTCCCGACCGACCACCCGCTCTGGGGCGGCAACCTTCCCACCACCGCGAGCGCCATCGCCGAGAGCCTCGCCCATTTCGATGCCGTCTTCGCGCTCGGCGGCAAGTCCCTCATCACCATCCTCTACAGCGAAGGATCCGCCGTTCCCGAGCATTGCGACGTCTTTCAGCTTTCCGCCGACGTGCGCGACCTCGGCCGCACCTACGTCACCAGACTGTCCGTGATGGGCGAGATCAAGGCCTCGCTCCAGGCACTGACCCCTCACATACGCGCCCGCCTCGCCGCCAGTCCGCGCAATTTTCACCAGGCAGAAGCCGGCCGCGCCAGCCGCGACGCGGCACTGGCCGCCCTCGCGCAAGCCGCCGAGACCGACGCCGCCATCGCGCCCATCGTCGCCGCCCGCGAAGCCGTCCGCGCCATCGGCCCCGACATCGCCATCGTCGACGAAGCCCTCGCCACGCTGAACTTCGTCCGCGGCTTCCTCCGCAGCCGCTCGCCCGACCAGTATTCGGCGTTGCGCGGGGGCGCGCTCGGATGGGCCATGCCGGCCTCGGTCGGATGCTCGCTCGGCCGCGGCCGGGAACCTGTCGTCTGCCTGGTCGGCGATGGCGCCGCACTTTACTCGCCGCAGTCGCTCTGGACCGCCGCACACGAGGCGCTGCCGGTGACGTTCGTGGTCATGAACAACCGCGAATACAACGTGCTCAAGAACTTCATGCGCGGCCAGGCAAACTATGCCTCTGCCCGAGCCAACCGTTTCATCGCCATGGAGATCGAGAACCCGGCCATCGACTACGTCGCCCTCGCCCGCGGGTTCGGCGTTCCGGCACGCCGGGTCGAGCACGCGCGTGACATCGCGCCGGCCATCGAAGCAGGCATCGCCAGCGGCGTCGCAAACGTCGTCGAGATCCCGATCGGCTCGTAACAAGGCCACGGCTCTGCCCTGGACCCGCTGGGGCTAGCCCCAGACCCCAGACAAAGCCATTTGATACGAGGTCGACATAAGTGGCGATCGGCGCTAAGGCGGCTCATGCCCGCCTGGTGGTCAAGTTCGGTCGCGACGTTTCTCCGGACCGATCCACTCACGATCCGTGACCATCTCTCATCCGAAGCTATTTCCCGATTTCGCGTCAACGAGTTTGCCCAGCTCCGCGCCTGGGATGTCTCGCTCGCCATCCTGCAACGCGCGCTGGCCCAGCTTGCCACGCCCACCGATTGGCGGATCGTGCTCGAGTTCGGCATCGTCCGCCTCGGCACCCGCGCCGACGCCGTCCTCATCTGCGCTCGTGGCGTACTCGTCCTCGAGTTCAAGATCGGCGCGACCGGCTTCGACAACGGCGCCCGCCGTCAAGTGGACGACTACGCGATCGACCTGCAGGACTTCCATGCCGGCTCCCGCAACCGCCCGATCGTTCCGATCCTGGTCGCAACCGGAGCGCGGGCAGCCGCTCCGGTCATTCCGCTGCTGCTCGGTGGCGTCACGACAGTGCTGGACGCTGCGCCAGCCACGCTCGGCCTGCTCATCGGCACTCTCGATGCCAGGCTACCGCCTGTGCCCGACCCGATCGACATCGCGAACTGGGAGCACGCGCCCTACCGCCCGGTCCCCGGCATCATCGACGCCGCACGCCACCTGTTCGCTCGGCACGACGTCGCCGACATCGCCGCCGCTCGCGCCGATGCCACCAACCTCACACTGACCATCGGCACCGTAGACCGGCTGCTGGCGCAGGCGCGCGCGGCGGCCGCCAAGATCGTCATCTTCGTCACCGGCGTGCCCGGCGCCGGCAAGACGTTGTGCGGCCTCGGCATCACCTTCGCCCGCAAGACCGATACCGCGCCGGGCGCCGCCTTCCTGACCGGCAATCCCGCGCTCGTTCACGTCCTGCGCGAAGCATTGGTCCGCGACGCCGTCCGCGGTGGCCTTCGCCGCGACGCCGCCGTGCAGCGGATGGAAGGTTTCATCCAGGCGCTGCCCCGTTTCCGCGACGACAACGTCGCGAGCACCGTGCCACCCGCCGAACGGATGATCGTCATCGACGAGGCGCAACGGTCCTGGACCGAGGCACAGGCTGTCGCCAAGACCCGCGACCGGCGCGTCCGTCTCGACCGCTCCGAGCCCGCGCACCTGCTCGACATCATGGCCCGGCACGACGGCTTCGCAGCCATCGTCTGCCTGGTCGGCAACGGCCAGGAGATCCACGACGGCGAAGGCGGCCTGGCTGAATGGGGCGAAGCGCTCCGCCACCGCGAAACCTGGCATCTCGCCGCCTCCCCGGCCACGTTCGTCGACCCACGCCCACGCTCCCGTCTGCCGCGCCTGCCCAACATCCGGATCGACCGCGCGCTTCACCTGACCATCCCGGTCCGCTCGTTGCGCCACGATGCGCTGCCGGACTGGGTGGACGCCCTGCTCCGAGGCGACGCCGACGCGGCTCGCCGGATCGCCGAATGCGGACCCGAGCTCCCGTTCCGCCTGACCCGCGACCTCGACGATCTCCGTGCCGGCCTGCGCGCCGCAACGGTCGACGGCCAACGCGCCGGCCTGGTCGCCAGCGCCGGCGCGAGAAGGCTCCGCGCCGAGGGCCTGGGCTCCGAGGTGCCCCACATGGACGCGGATGCGGTCGCGCGCTGGTTCCTCGATAGCTGGATCCGCGACCGCGACGTGCGCGCCTCGGACGCGCTCGAAACCGTTGCCACCCAATTCTCCGTCCAGGGGCTGGAGCTCGACCATGTCGGCCTCGCCTGGGACGGCGACCTGGTGCGCGGGCCGGCCGGCTGGGTCGTGCGCCGCTTCGTCGGCAGGTCGTGGCAGACCGCGCGCCGGCCCGAGAAAATCGACAACTGCGTCAACACCTATCGGGTACTGCTCACCCGAGCCCGCTACGGCACGATCATCTTCGTCCCCCGCGGCGACGAGCGAGACCCCACGCGGTCACCCGCAACATACCAGGCGATCGCCGACTTCCTTGGGCGGTGCGGCGTCGCCCCGCTTATGCAAACCAAAGCCCCGGCGCTCGCCCCGCTTCCCACCCTGCTGTAACTGCTCCGAGACTGCATGGGGGAGAGCAATGCCGACGAGAGAACTGACCGGGCGCGGCCTCATCCTCGGCGCGCTGATCACGGTCGTCTTCACCGCGGCCAACGTCTATCTCGGCTTGAAGGTCGGCCTCACCTTCGCCTCTTCGATCCCCGCCGCCGTCATCTCCATGGCCATCCTCAGGCTTGCCGGAGGTGCCACCGTTCTCGAGAACAACGCCGTCCAGACCCAGGCCTCCGCCGCCGGCACACTGTCCTCGATCATCTTCGTCATTCCCGGCTTGGTGATGGTCGGCCATTGGCACGGCTTCCCGTTCGTCGAGACCGCCGGCATCTGCGCCGCCGGCGGCATCCTCGGCGTCATGTTCACCATCCCGCTGCGACGCGCCCTCGTCATCGAGAGCGCTCTCCCCTTTCCCGAAGGCGTGGCGGCCGCCGAGATCCTGCGCCTCGGCGGCGAAACCGCCAGCGAAGGCGCACGCGCGCTTGGCCTCGGCGGCATCATCTCGGGAGCCTTCAACCTGTGCACCGCGGGTTTCGGTCTGCTCGCCGACAACCTGACCGTGACCGTCTCCGCCGGACACGCCCTGTTCCGCGTATCGACCGGGTTCTCGCTGGCGTTGATCGGTGCCGGCTACCTGATGGGCATCGCGGCGGGTGCCGCAATCCTGCTCGGCATCGTAACCGCCTGGCTGGTCGCAGTCCCGATCCTGACCGCGATCACCCTGCGACCACCGGGCGTGGCCGACGCCGCCTGGGCACTCAGCCTGTGGTCGCACCAGGTCCGCTTCATCGGTGCCGGCACGATCGCGGTCGCCGCTGTCTGGACGCTCGCCACCCTCGCCCCCTCGATCGGACGCGGCCTCGCCGGCACCCTCGCCAGCCTGCGCCAGCCGAGCCAGACCGCGACCGAACGCACCGAGCGTGACCTGGACGGTCGTATCATCCTTGCCCTGACCGGTCTCGCGATCCTCGGCCTATTTCTGATCTTCACTCGTTTCCTCCATGCCGCCTCGATCGGCCTGGCCCTGTTCGGCACCCTGTTCGCCGCGCTCTTCGGCTTCCTGGTCGCGGCCGCCTGCGGCTACATGGCCGGCATCGTGGGCTCGTCGGCGAGCCCGATCTCCGGCATCGCCATCGTCGCAGTCAGCCTGTCCTCGCTCGCCCTGCTGGCGATGCCGGCGGGCGCCACCGCGATCGCCATTCCCTTGGCGCTCTTCATCACCTCGGCGGTGCTCGCGATCGCCACGATCTCCAACGACAATCTTCAGGACCTCAAGACCGGTCGCCTCGTCGAGGCGACACCTGCCAAGCAGCAATGGGCGCTGATCGTCGGCAGCCTCGTGGGTGCCGCCGTGATCCCGCCCATCCTGGATCTTCTCTATCAAGCCTACGGCTTTACCGGCGCCCTGCCCCATGCCGGCATGAACCCCGCGCACGCACTCGCAGCCCCGCAGGCGACGCTGATGTCGGCCATCGCCAACGGCATCCTCGGGCACTCGCTTGACTGGACGATGATCGGCATCGGTCTGGCGTTCGGCGTGGTCCTCATCGTCGTCGATCTGATCTTGCGCAGGCGCACCCGCTCGTTTCGTCTGCCGGTGCTGGCCACCGGCATCGGCCTTTACCTGCCGGCAACCGTGAGCGGCACCCTGGTCATCGGCGCGGTGCTGTCATGGATCACCGCCCGCGTCGTCCGCAGCTCGCCAGCGGCCGAACGCCACGGACTGCTGGTGGCGTCCGGCTTCATCGTCGGCGAGAGCCTGATCGGTGTCGTGCTTGCCGCGATCATCGGCGCCACCGGGCGCCAGGACGCGCTGACGATCGTCGGCCCCGGCTTCTCGACCACCGCGACCGTGCTCGGAACGTTTGCCTTCCTGACGGTCTGCATCGGTTTCGTCCGGTCAATTCAGAGGCAAGCCTGGACCGCAAGGATGAGTTGAGGACATAGTTTGGCGGGCAGTGTCATAGCGCGACCGCCCTCTTCAACTACACCTTCCAGGACGTGACCTACGCCGTCACCTGCGACATCCAGTTCGCGGAGCGCCCCGCCCACGGAACGAGGCCGCGGTCACCGAGCCTTCCGACGAGACCTACGGCGAGGCCGACAGCGCGGCGTCGACCGCCGTCAGTCGATCGACGAGGACGTCGACTTCAAGAAACACAACGTCCGCGACGTCGCCTACGCCGACAAGGTCAACCTCAAGATGGACGAGGCGATCCCCACCCTCGTCCAGCACCTCGCCTCCTCATTCTCCAACCTGTTCGAGTAGGCCGGCACGCGGCGGGTCTTCACGGATCCAGCGCGGCGTGGTTTGAGTGCGCCGACGACGCCGTCGGAGCCGGACCATGACCGAGATCACCGAAATTCTCGCCCGCGAAATCCTCGACAGCCGCGGCAATCCGACCGTCGAGGTCGACGTGCTGCTTGAAAGCGGCGCCGAGGGACGCGCGGCGGTTCCATCAGGCGCTTCAACCGGTGCGCATGAGGCGGCCGAACTGCGGGACAACGATGCGTCGCGTTACGGCGGCAAGGGCGTGCTGACGGCGGTCGCCAACGCCGAGGGCGAGATAGCCGACGCCTTGCGCGGCATGGAGGCGAGCGAGCAGATCGCCATCGACGAGCGGCTGATCGACCTCGACGGCACACCCAATAAGAGCAGGCTGGGTGCGAACGCCATCCTCGCCGTCTCGCTCGCGGTGGCCAAGGCCGCCGCCGAGGAGATCGGCGTGCCACTCTACCGCTATGTCGGCGGCGTCTTCGCCCGCACCCTGCCGGTGCCGATGATGAACATCATCAACGGCGGCCAGCACGCCGACAA
>CAXTSH010000081.1:0-15108 GCA_964246925.1 uncultured Acetobacteraceae bacterium | reverse complement strand
ACCGCCTGCCAGATCTCGTCGGTCGATTGCTCGGCATGGTCGGGCTCGGGCCTGGTCGTGGTGATCGGCACCACATGCTGCCCGAGCGCGCGCCCTTCGCGGGTGAACACGCCGGCGCGCGCGCTACCGGTCCCGACATCGACGCCGACGAAGGCCTCGGTCATTGTCATTCCTCCCCATGAGCGGGCCGATCCTGCCGCCTTGTGCGCCGGCCGCCAAATGGGAGGGAGGGAGGAAAGCCATGTATCTCGAAAAATTCCGCCTCGACGGTCGCGTCGCCGTCGTCACCGGTGGCGGCCAAGGCATCGGCTACGCCTGCGCGACGGCGCTCGGCGAGGCCGGGGCGACCGTCGTCGTCGGCGAGATCGACCCGGCGCGCGCGAAGGCGGCCGAGGCCAGTCTGCGCGATCTTGGCTTTCACGCCCACGGCGAGACCCTCGACGTCACCAGCTCGGCCGACGTCGCCGCACTCGCCGAGCGCGTCCGCGACACCCATGGCCCGGCGCAGATCCTGGTCAACAACGCCGGCATCGTCGTCAGCGAGACCGGCGCGCTCGACATGACGGACGCGATGTGGCGCAAGCAGATGGCCGTCAATCTCGACGGGCTGTTCTACTGCTGCCGGGAATTCGGCCGCCTGATGCTCGACGCCGGCCGCGGCTCGATCGTCAACATGGGCTCGATGTCGGGTCTGATCGTCAACAAGCCGCAAGGCCAGTGCGCCTACAACGCATCCAAGGCGGGCGTGCACCACCTGACCAAGTCGCTCGCCGCCGAGTGGGGACCGCACGGCGTGCGCGTCAATGCGGTGGCACCGACCTATATCGCGACCCCGCTGACGCTGTTCGGCAAGGACAAGCCGGAGATGTTCCAGATGTGGCACGACATGACGCCGATGGGCCGGTTGGGGGAGCCCGAGGAGATCGCGTCGGTCGTGCTGTTCCTGGCCTCCGACGCGGCGAGCCTGATGACGGGCAGCATCGTGTCAGCCGATGCGGGGTATACCTGCTGGTAACGAAGGCCAGGGGCGCCCGCCCCTGGATCCCGGCTGGGGCGCGCCGCCCCACACCCGCCTGACATTACCCGCGGTCGTTCAGCAGGCTCTGGAGGTCTCCGTAGCGTGCGAGCAGGTCGGCTGCGCTTTGATAGAGGGCAATGCAGCTCGGCGTCGTCGGTTGACGTCTCGACTTCGACCAGACCCTCGATGTCGACGAGCTTCTTATAGCAGATAAGGTAAGCCCGATCCGGAAGCCATCGGATCGCAGCCGTTCGAACAATTTTCTGACGTCCGGAAAGGCCGTAATCTCGCTGAGATATCGAGAGCGCAACAACTCCCCTCGTCGCTTCTCGATATCGCTTCCGGTGCTGTCGAGCTCATCCTGCGCAGAAACACCGGCATGAGCTGGTCGCCGGCCTTGCCGATCTGGCTTCGAAGCTGCTCGAACTCGAAATCGTGGCCGAACTCCCTGAAAGCGTCTTGCCACGACCTGGCATGCAGATCGACGGAATCGTCGGCAAGCAGGTCATGTCAGTGCGGCATCACCGCCGGCGCCATGACGTGCGTGTAAAGCTGGCTGAACATCCAGGACGTCAATCCGACCGACAGCACCAGCAGCGGCACGTTCAGCAGCAAGGTGAACGAGTTCCAACGCTGCGTCTCGGAAAAGTCGAGGTGGAACAGCAGGATGAGCTGAACCATCACGGTCAGCCACGCAAGGACCGAGATCACCGACAGCAGAGCCACGCCGTGCGCCACGTGCGCCTCGACCAGCAGCAACGACAGGCCCAGCAGTGCCAGGGACGCCACATAGCCCACCAGGTACTGACGCTCATTGGCCAGCGCGACTTCGGGATGCTCCCAGGGCTTGCGATTGTCGACAGCCATCAGATTGATCCTCTCAGATAGACAAACGCGTCCAGAAACGTCCAGATCAGCGCCTGATAGAGCCAGAAGACCTTGAGGTTCACCAACCGGTAGACGACCTCGATCGTGAGGCCCTTGGTCACGACCTGCGCCAGCATGACGAACATCCAGAGCAGGCCGAAGGCGATATGCACCCCGTGCACCGCGACAATCGTGAAGAAGATCGACAGGAACCCGCTCCGCTGCGGCGTGTCGCCCTGTGCGGCCAATCCGGCAAGCTCGTGCCACTCCAGGCCGAGAAAACCGATGCCGACCACCAGCGCGGCGCCGATCCAGCCGAGCACCGGCCAGGGTCGCCCTCGCTTGATCTCGACCATGGCGATGCCATAGAAAAGCACGCTGGTCAGTAGCACGAATGATTCGACATAGGCGTAGATCGGCGACGCCACGTCGCGCGCGGTAGGCCCGCTCGACATCGAGCTTCCAACCATGCCGGTGTTGTAGGTCAACACGTCGTAGGCCGCGAACAGCGCGGCAAAGATCAGCGAGTCGCTTAACATGTAGAGCCAGAAGCCGAGCACGCGTGTGCTCATCATGTCGTGCTCATGACCCGTGTCGTCCCAGAGCTTGATGCGGCTCCGGTCGATGACCGATCCCAAATGGCTGCTCACCGTGCGCCCTCCGGGCCGCTCTCGTCTTCAAACGCGATCACGCCACCCGGCACCGCGCCCTGTGGCGGCCTGGAGCGTGGGCGCCGCCCGGCCATCTGCTCGGTGCGCCTGACCTCGTCGGCCGAAATCCTGGTGCCCGACGGACCGCTGAACGATCGGGCGATCACCACGCCGACGATCCACATCAGCGCCATGATCGCCAGCCACCAGATGCGCCAGACCATCGCGAACCCGAACGCGGCAGCCCCAAGCCCGATCAGCATCGGCACCACCGTGTTGAGCGGCACTTCGATGTCCTCGTAGCGATCCGGCACCGACCGGGTGAAGCCGTGCTCTCGCCGCCACGCCCATTCGTCACGCGCGTTGACGTGCGGGATGACCGCGAAGTTGTAGGCCGGAACCGGTGAATGCGTCATCCATTCCAGGCTTCGGCTGGTTCCCCAGACGTCGACATCGACCCAGTTTTCGGCCCGATCGCGTATGCTGACGGTGATCTGGACCACGTAGGCCACGAGTGCCGCGATATAGATGAAGATGCCCAGCTCCTCCACGATCAGCAGCGGCTCCCAGCTCGCATACGGGACGTAGGCCATCCGCCGCGGCATCCCGTCGAACCCGAGCCCGAACATGGCGGTGAACACGGTGAACGTGCCGGCAAGGAACAGGTAAAAGACAAGCTTGCCGAGCCTCTCGTTCAGCTTGAACCCGAACACCTTCGGGAACCAGAACGTGGCGCCGGCGATGGACGCAAACAGCGTCACCATCGCGACGCAATGGAAGTGCGCGATCACAAAGACGCTGTTGTGGGTCATGTAGTTGACCGCCGGGATCGCCAGCATCATGCCGGTCAGGCCGCCGATGAGCTGCATGAAGATCGCAGCCACCGCCCACAGCATCGGCGTGGTGAAGGTCAGCCGGCCGCGAAACATCGTGAACGCCCAATTGAACACCTTCACCCCCGTCGGGATGGAAACCAGCATTGTCGTCACGCTGTAGAAGACGCTCACCACCGGGCCCGCGCCCATGGTGAAGAAATGGTGCAGCCAGACCGTCCACGAGATACAGCCGATGCTGAGCGTAGCTGCCACCATCACCGGATAGCCGAACAACGGCTTTTCGGAGAATGTCGGGATAATCTCTGACATCATCCCCCAGGCCGGCAGGATGATGAAATACACCTCCGGATGGCCCCAGATCCAGAACAGGTCGGCATACAGCATGAAGTTGCCGCCAAGGCCGGTGGTAAAGAAGTGGGTTCCGACATAGCGATCGAGCGTCAGCAGCCCCACCGCGACGCCGAGCACCGGAAAGGCGGTCAGACCGATGACGTTCGTCGTCAACGCCGTCCACGTGAAAATCGGCAGACGCATCCAGGTCATTCCTGGCGCGCGCATCTTGATGATGGTCGCAATGATGTTGACCGCACCGATCGTGGTTCCGATGCTGCCGATCTGCAGTGCCCAGCTCCAGTAATCGACACCGGTATCGGGACTATAGGGCATCTCGGTGAGCGGCGTCAGACCGATCCAGCCGGCCTGACTGAAGTCGCCGACGAACAGCGACACCATCACCAGTGCCGCACCCACCACCGTCATCCAGAGTGCCAGGGCGTTCAGATACGGGAACGCCATGTCGCGCGCGCCGATCTGCAGCGGCAGCAGATAGTTCATGAAGCCGGCCAGGATCGGTGTCGCCGCAAAGATCAGCATGATCGTCCCGTGCGAACCATAAACCTGGTCGTAGTGGTAGGGCGGCAAATAGCCGTGCGCGGCACCGAGGTAGCCGGCCGAGTGCGGGCCGGCTGCCAGCACCTGCTGGGTACGCATCATGATGGCGTCGGCAAAGCCGCGGAACAGCATCACCACGCCGACGATGATGTACATGACCCCGATGCGCTTGTGGTCGACGGTCGTCAGCCACTCGCGCCACAGATAACCCCATTTGCCGAAATACGTGATCAGCCCGAGGATCGCGATCCCGAGCGATGCTGCGAAGACAAAGGCGCCCAGCACCACGACGTTGTCATAGGGGATTTCCGCCAGCGTCAGCCGTCCCAGCAGAGCGCTCCAGGGTCCGGGTCCATGGATCATGAAGGTGCGCTCTCGTTGGTGGACTTCGCGGCCGGAGGCGAATGGTTCATCTGCTGGCGGTTGTTGTGCTGCGACGCCTTCTTGGCGGTCATCTCGGACGGCGTCGCGTAGGTCGTGCCCGCCATCGTGGCATTGATGATCCGGCCGAACAGCTTGTCGTCGACCTGGGAAAACAGGGTGACGGTGCCGTCCTTGTCGATCGTCGGTGCCGCAAACTTCACAAAGGCCGCGTAATCGAGATGAGACGGCGACTGCGCCGCCATGCTGCTCCAGCGGGCGAAATCTGCCTCCGACACCACCTTTGCCTGGAACTGCATCCATGCGAAACCGGGACCGTTGAAGTCGGTGGCGATCCCCTGATACGTGCCCGGCGTGTTCGCACTGAAGCTCTGTCTGGTCAGCATCCCTGGCATGACATCGATCTGGCCCACCAGTTGCGGGATGAAGATGTCGTTCGACACCGTCACCGACGTCATCCGCAACCGGACCGGGGTCCGGACCGGCACCACGAGTTCATTGGCGGACGCCACGTGCAGGCCCGGATAGATGAACAACCACTGCCAGTCGGTGGTCACCACCTCGACATCGACCGGCTTGCCGCCCCCGCCGCTGACGCGCTCGAGCGCCCCGGGGCCGAACGGATTGGTCAGAAACGAGCTGCGATACGACATCAAGCTGAGGAACGCGACGATCGCGAGAGGAAAGCCCCACGACACGATTTCGATCGGTAACGAATGCACCCAGCCGGGGCGGTAGGCACCGTCGCCCGCCGATCTCCGGTAGCGCCAGATGCACCACAGCAGGAGCAACGTCGTCGGCCCGATGATCAACATCATCGCGGCGACGTCGATCAGCAGCGAGATGAAGCTGACATGGGCCACCGGACCGCGTGGCTCGAGCACCCAGAACTGCTTGGTGAACCCGCAGCCGCCGGTGAGCAGCAGAGGGGCGAGGCAAGCGAGGCGGCCGAGCCGCTTGATCGAGGTCGTCGGATGCGCAACGCACGGCGGACGCTTGCTGGTCAGGGCACTTCCCCGGCTGTAGTCGCACTCGTGTCTCTAGTGTGGTCGACCGGGAAAGCGTCAAGTTCGACAACGCCGATGCTCCGATCACGCCGCCGTCAGACGCGAGAAACAGCTCGGCTCAATCAAGCCGCGAGCAGGCACCCCACATGCGCGCCGACCGAGTGCGCCAGCGCCGGCAGGTCGTAACCGCCCTCCAGCACCGACACCAGCCGCCGACCGGCCACCTCCAGGATCGCCTCCGTTACCCAGGCGAAATCCTCCACCTCCAGCTCCAACTGCGCCAGCGGGTCCGCCCGGTGCGCGTCGAAACCGGCCGAGACGATGACCAGCCCCGGCGCGAACGCCTGCAGCGCCGGCAGGATCGTCCGCTCCCAGCCGCGACGAAACGCCGCCGCCCCACTTCCCGGTGCAAGCGGCACATTGACCACGTTGCCCGCAACCCCCCGCTCGTGCGCCGCCCCCGTACCCGGGTAGCAGGGCGACTGGTGAGAGCTGGCGAAGAAGAAATCCGGATCCGCCCATGCCATTGCCTGCGTGCCGTTGCCGTGGTGGACGTCGAAATCCACCACCGCCACCCGCTGGACGCCCCAGCGGGCGCGCGCGTGCAATGCCGCGATCGCGGCGTTGCCGAACAGGCAGAACCCCATCGCGCGCGCCGGCTCCGCATGATGTCCGGGCGGACGCACCGCCGCGAACGCGGTGGCGGTGCCCTCCATCACGGCGTCGACCGCGGCGCACGCGGCGCCTGCCGCCCGCAACGCCGCCTCGGCGCTGCCGGCACTCATCGCGGTGTCCCCGTCCAGCGCCACCAGCGTCCCACCCGTCGGATGCGTGCCGAGGATCCGGTCGACATAGGCCGCGGGGTGCGCACGCTCCAACTGCTCGCGCGTTGCGGGCGGCGCCTCCCGGCGCGCGAGCTCTGCAAACGCCGGCGCCTGGAGCGCACGCAGCACGGCCCGCAGCCGGTTCGGACATTCCGGATGCGCCGGCCCCGTGTCATGGTCCAGACCGGCAGGATGCGTGAAGAGGGCCGTGCTCATGGCGCCATCATGACGGAACCAACGGCAGGACGCGACACGCGCGCCGCACTCGCGCTGCGCGGTGCCGTCGCCTGGCTCGTGTTCTTCGGCGTCTATCTCCTGTATGCCGGCGAGGTGAGCCTCAACGAGATCCTCGCCGGCATACCGGCCGCCGGCGCGCTCGCCTGCTTCGCGGTCGCGTCCCGCCGCGCCGAGCAGCGCCATCTCCGCGTGCGGGCACCCTGGCCACGCCTGCTGCTCAGGCCGGTCGGATCCCTGTTCGCCGACGCCGCCAAGGTCGGACGCGTCCTGCTTGCCGCCCTCGTCCGCCGCCCCGACGGCCCGATCGGGCGCGCCGCCGCTCAGCCCTTCCGCGAGGGCGGCAGCGACGATGCCGGCCGGCGCGCCCTGGTCACGCTCGGCAGCTCGGTCGCCCCGAACGGCTACGTGCTCGCCATCGGCCGAGAGACGCTCATCCTGCACCGCCTGGCCCCCTCCGCCCCCGATCCCGACCGGGATTGGCCGCTGTGACCGTCTGGACGCTCGCCGTGCTCCTGCTCCTGCCGCCCCTCACCGTGCCGGTCCTCGCCGCCTGCCGCGGCGGCACCGGCAGCCGTCTGGTCGCACTCCAGCTCGCGACCGCGCTCACCACGATCATCCTGGTCCTGATGACGTTCGCCTTCGACCAGAGCGCGTTCGCCGACCTGCCGCTGACGCTCGCCTTGCTCGCCCTGCCGGGAACGCTGGTGATCGCGATGTTCCTGGAGCGCTGGCTGTGACCCGCACGGTCATCGACGCCCTGCTCGCGATCATCGTGCTGTCGTCATGGCTTGCCGCCGCCGGTTTCGCCCGGCTGCGCGACCCGCTTGACCGCCTGCACTGCGTGCCCTTCGTCTACGCGACCGCCGGCGTCGCACTCGTCATCCTCGCCTTCACCGCCGACGGCGCCTCGGTGCGCGCCCTGAAAACCCTGCTGATCGTTTGCCTCGGCCTCGTCTCGGGCGCGGCCATGTCGCACGTCACCGGCCGCGCGCTGACGTTGCGCAGCCGCGACGACGCCAGCCGGTGAAGCTCCTCGTCACCCTGCTGTTTCTCCTCGTCGCCGCCACCGGGGCCGGCGTCGCACTCACCCGCACGCCGCGAAGACAGGTCATCGCGCTCAGCGTCAACGGCCTTGCCCTCACCCTCCTGTTCATGGCGCTGCAGGCGCCCGACGTCGCCTTCTCCGAGCTCACCGTCGGCACCGCCGCGGTGCCGCTGCTGTTCCTCGTCATCCTGGCCAGCGTGAAGATGGACCGCTCGCCGCGTCCGCCGGACACTCAGGACCGGTGAGCCCGCGCGCCCGCTTGATCCTGTTCCTGGTCGCCGCCGCGTGCGTGCTCCCCGCCGCAGTCCACGTCGCCCTGCACATGCCGGCGTTCGGCGACCACCCGCTCCCGTATGGCGAGCTCATCAACGCGGTCGCCACGCGCGAGCGTCACGTCACCAACATGGTCAGCGCGATCAACTTCGACTATCGCGGCTTCGACACGCTGGGCGAGGAGTTCATGCTCCTCTGCGCCGTGACCGGCACCACGATCCTGCTGCGCGGCACACGCGGCGAGCAGCTCGATGCTCGTCCCGGCATCGTTGCCGGCCGCCCCATCGTGCCGCGCAGCGACGCCGTCGTGCTGATCTGCCGTATCACCGGCGGCATCACGCTGCTGTTCGGCCTCTACGTCGCCCTGCACGCCATGACCACCCCCGGCGGCGGTTTTCAGGGCGGCGTCATCATCGCCTCCGCTTTTTTGCTGGTGTTTGCCGGCGAAGGCTACCGCGGCTGGCGCCGGCTGGTCCGCTCGGAGGCGATGGACGCCGCCGAAGGCGCGGGCGCGGTGCTCTACGCCCTGTGCGGCTTCGCGTCCGTCGTCGCCGGCGCCCCGTTCCTGCAGAACATCATGCCGCTCGGCAAGGAGAAGGACCTGTTCTCCGGCGGCCTGATGCTGGTCGAGAACGCCGGCGTCATGTTCGCGGTCGCCGGCGGTTTCGCCGTCCTGTTCATCGAGTTCCTCGAGGAAACCCGTGCGATGAAGCCCGGCGAGGAATGAGCGCGCTGGTGCCCTGGGCCGTCGCCGTCTGGCTGCTCGGCATCGGGCTCTACGGCATCGTCACCAGCCGCCACTATGTCCACCTGATCGGCTGCCTGTCGGTGGTCCAGGCCTCGACCTACGTGCTGCTGCTCGCCGCCGGCTACCGCAACGGCGCCGGACCGCCGATCTTCTACTCCCATCCGCCCGGCACGCCGGCCGTCGACCCCGTCGTCCAGGCGCTGGTGCTGACCGATATCGTCATCGGCGCCACCGTCACCGCACTGCTGCTGGCGATTGCGCTGCAGCTCCACAAGCGGCGCGGCACCCTCGATCCAGAGGCGCTGCGCCCGATGCAGCAATGAACCTCGCGGCACTGCCGGCGCTGACCGTCGCCGGCCCGCTCGCGGTCGCAGGCCTGATGCTCGCCACCAGCCGCGTGCTGCCGCGCCGCGTCCCCGACATCATCGCCATCGCCGTCGCACTCGCCGCCGCCCTGTCGGCCGCCATCATGGCGCACGCGACCGCGCACGCCCCGCTCGTCACCTGGTTCGGCGGCTGGACACCCCGCCACGAAGCAAACCACGTCCAGGTCATCGGCATCAGCTTCGTCGTGGGCCAAGCCGGCGCCGGCTTCGCCTGCTTCATCGCACTCCTGTTCGCGGCCACCCTGGTGTTCGCCTGGGGCTTCTTCGACGAGGTGCACGCCCACTTCCACGTGCTGATGCTGCTGTTCATGGCCGGCATGATCGGCTTCTGCCTCACCCACGACCTGTTCAACCTGTTCGTCTGGTTCGAGGTGATGTCGGTCGCCGCCTTCGCGCTGACCGGCTACGCGCTGCGCACCGACGCACTCGAAGGCGCGCTCAACTTCACCGTCGTCAACACGGTCGGCAGCTACTTCATCCTCGGCGGCATCGGCCTGGTCTACATCCGCCTGGGCGCGCTCGACTTCGCCGCGCTCCATCGCGGCGTCGCCGCCGATCCGAACGACCCGGTCGTCACCGCGTCCTTCGCCCTGCTCGCCGCCGGCCTGCTGACCAAGGGTGCCCAGGTGCCGTTCCAGTTCTGGCTCGCCGACGCGCACGGCGTCGCCCCGAGCCCGGTCTCGGTGATCTTCTCCGGAGCCATGGTCTCGATCGGCCTCTACGGCGTGGCAACGCTCGTCTGGGCGGTCTACGCGCCCTCGCCCCACGTGATGCACATCGTGCACACACTGCTGCTCGGCATGGGTGCCGCCAGCGCCGTCCTCGGCGGCGTCATGGCGCTGATGCAGCGACACATCAAGCGCCTGCTCGCCTTCTCCACCATCAGCCACGCCGGCATCATGCTGGTCGGCATCGCGCTGCTCAACCAGGACGGCCTGTCCGGCATGCTGGTCTACGCCGTCGGCCACGGGCTGGTGAAAGGGGCCACCTTCATGGTCGCCGGCATCCTGCTCGCGACCTGCGGCGGCATCGACGAGATCGGCCTGCGCGGCCGCGGCCGGCATGTCTGGCCGGCCGGCATCGCGATGGTCGTCGGCGGCCTGCTGCTCGCCGGCCTGCCGGTCGGGCTGATGGATGCGGGCTTCGAACGCATCGACGCCGCCGCCCATCAGGCCGGCTGCCGCTGGGTGGTGGCCGCCGCCTTCATGGGCTCGTTCCTGACCGGCGCCGCCGTGCTCCGTGTCGCCGGCCGGGTCTTCGCGGGCTTCGGTCCCACTCCCGGCGAGGAGGACCGCTCGCCCACCGACGAGGAGCAGGAACGCTCGGATCGCCCGCTCTGGCTGATGCTGGCGCCGACCGCCCTCCTCCTGCTGCTGGCGTTGCCGGCCGCCGACGCGGCGGGCACCTTCGCGTCCACCGCCGCCGCAAGCTTCATCCACCCCGACACCGACGCCATCCTCGGCCTCGCCGCGCCATACGTCGGCATGTCGTCGCCGACGCCCGCGCCCGGCCACTCGATCCTGCCCTGGCCGTCGGTGCTGCTCGCCGTGCTGATCGCCGCCGCCGAACTGACCCGCGGCCGCATGCCACGCGCGCTGACTGCCGGCTACGATCGTCTCGCCGCACCGGTGACGGACGGACTGCGCGCGCTGCAGAGCGGGCTGATCGGCGACTACGTCGCCTGGATCGTGGTCGGGCTCGCCCTCTTCTCCGTCACCGCCGCAGCCTCGTGAGACGCACCTGTTGGCGTGCCTCATCGTCGCCGGCCCGACCGCCGCAGGCAAATCCGCCCTTGCCCTGCGCCTCGCCGAACGTTTCGACGGCACGATCATCAATGCCGACGCCATGCAGTGCTATCGCGAGCTACGCATCCTCACCGCGCGCCCGTCCGAGGCCGACGAGGCCCGCATCCCACACCGTCTCTACGGCACCCGCGCCGCCGCCGACCCCGGGACTGCCGCGAGCTGGCGCGTCGAGGCGCTCGCGTGCATCGAGGAAGCCCACGCCGCCGGACGCCTGCCGATCCTGTGCGGCGGCACTTTCCTCTATCTCCGGTCCCTGACCGCCGGCCTCGCCGAGATTCCGCACCCCGGACAGGCGGCGCGCGAGGAGGCACGCGCGCTGGTCGCGACCGAGGGCGCCGGTTCGATCCATGCCCGCCTCGCTGCCGTCGACCCGGAGACCGCCGCGACGGTGCGCCCGTCCGACAGTCAGCGCGTCGCCCGCGCCTGGGAGGTATGGCGCGGCACCGGCCGCGGTCTGCGCGCCTGGCAGCGCGCGGGGGGCCTGCCGCCGGCACCCTTCCGCTTCGCTGTCATCATCCTGCGGCCGCCGCGCGCCGTCCTCCGCGAGGCGATCGAGCGACGGCTGAACGCCATGCTCGGAGCCGGTGCGCTCGACGAGGTGGCCGCTCTCATCGCCCGGCAGCTCGACCCGGCGCTGCCCGCGATGCGCGCGCACGGCGTGCCCGAGTTCGCCGCCCACCTCGCCGGCCGCCTGACGCTGAAGGAGGCGCGCGCCGCGACGGTGACCGCGGTGAGCCGCTACATCAGGCGGCAGGAGACCTGGCTCCGCCATCACGATCTCACGAAGCGGGATCAGTTGGTAACAAACCGGACCCCAGAGGCAGACCTAGAGCAACAAATGCAAATCGAGGCCTTTGTCTCGGATGTTTTATTTCACGGAACGGGTTGACGCCATCCACCTTCGCGGCCTATTCCGCCCCACCCGAACGGGCAGCCGAGGAGTTCGGACCGATGGACACCGGGATCGTCACCGTCCCGACCGACAACGCCAGCCACGCCACCACCGGAGCCGAAATCCTGCTTCGCGTGCTGCGCGAGCAGGGCGTCGAGATCGTCTTCGGTTATCCAGGCGGCGCCGTCCTCCCGATCTACGACGCGCTGTTCAGGCAGGATAGGGTCCGCCACGTCCTCGTCCGCCACGAGCAGGCCGCCGTCCATGCCGCCGAAGGCTACGCCCGCTCCACCGGCCGCACCGGCGTCGTCCTCGTCACCTCCGGCCCCGGCGCCACCAATGCGGTCACCGGCCTGGTCGACGCGCTGATGGACAGCGTCCCCCTCGTCTGCCTCACCGGCCAGGTGCCGACCCACCTGATCGGCAACGACGCCTTCCAGGAAGCCGACACCACCGGCATCACCCGCCCCGCCACCAAGCACAACTACCTGGTCAAACGCGGCGACGACCTCGCCCGCATCCTGCACGAAGCCTTCCACATCGCGTCCACCGGACGCCCCGGTCCGGTCGTCGTCGACCTGCCCAAGAACGTCATGATCGCCGAAGCGCCCTACCGGCCCGCGTCGACCGCCCCGCACCGATCCTACCGCCCGGTCCGCGAGCCGAGCCGCGAGGCGATCGCCCGGGCCGTCACCATGCTGCGCGAAGCTCGACGCCCGATCTTCTACACCGGCGGCGGCGTCATCAACGCCGGCCCCGAAGCCTCCGACCTCTTGCGCCGCCTCGTCGACGCGACCGGCTTCCCCTGCACCAGCACCCTGATGGGCCTGGGCGCGCTCCCCGCCAGCCATCCGTCGTTCCTCGGCATGCTCGGCATGCACGGCACCGTAGAGGCCAACCTGGCGATGCACGGCTGCGACCTGATGGTCTGCGTCGGCGCCCGCTTCGACGACCGCGTCACCGGCCGCATCGACGCCTTCTCGCCCGACAGCCGCAAGATCCACATCGACATCGACCCATCCTCGATCAACAAGAACGTGCGCGTCGACCTCCCCATCGTCGGCGACGCCGGCCGCGCGCTGCAGCTGCTGCTTGAAGGCTGGACCGCCAGCGACGAGCCGGCCGCGATCGCCTCATGGTGGCGCCGCATCGACCAGTGGCGCGAGACCGATTGCCTCGCCTACGCCCAGGACCCGTCACCGGACGCGATCATCAAGCCGCAGCACGCGCTCGCTCGCCTCGAGGCGCTCACCAAGGCCTCCGGCCGAGACATCTTCATCACCACCGAGGTCGGCCAGCATCAGATGTGGGCCGCCCAGTATCTCGGCTTCGAAGCTCCGAACCGCTGGATGACCTCCGGCGGCCTCGGCACCATGGGCTACGGCCTGCCCGCCGCCATCGGCACCCAGATCGCCCACCCCGACGCGCTGGTGATCGACGTCGCCGGCGAGGCCAGCATCCTGATGAACATCCAGGAGCTCGGCACGATGGCGCAGTATCGCCTGCCGGTGAAAATCTTCATCCTCAACAACCGCTACATGGGCATGGTCCGCCAGTGGCAGGAACTCCTGCACGGCAGCCGTTACTCCGAGAGCTACAGCGCAGCCCTCCCCGACTTCGTCCGCCTCGCCGAGGCCTTCCACGCCAGAGGCCTGCGCGCCACCACGTTGAGCGAACTCGACGACACCATCCAGGCGATGATCGACCATCCCGGCCCCGTCGTTTGCGAAATCGTCGTCGATGAAGCCGAGAACTGCTTCCCGATGATCCCCTCCGGCGCCGCGCACAACGAGATGATCCTCGGTCCCGAAGGCGAAAGCCGCGCCCGCGGCACCACCAGCGGCGGCATCACCGACGAAGGCCTGATGCTGGTCTGACCCATGGCCTATTCGCCGACACCGCACCCTGACGCGCTTCGTTCCGCCACCATGTCGGTGCTGGTCGAGAACGAGACCGGCGTGCTCGCCCGCGTCATCGGCCTGTTCTCCGGCCGCGGCTACAACATCGACAGCCTGACCGTCGCCCCCGTCGACGAGGACCGGCAACGGAGCCGGATCAACATCGTCACCTCCGGCACCGAAATGGTCATCGCCCAGATCAGGGCGCAGCTCGACCGTGTCGTCCCGGTCCATCGGGTCGCCGATCTCACCGAAGAGGGCCCCCACGTCGCCCGCGAAATGGCGCTGATCAAGGTCATCGGCACCGGCGAGATACGCTCCGAGGCGCTCCGCATCGCCGACGCCTTCCGAGCCCGCGCCGTCGACACCACCCGCGAAAGCTTCGTCTTCGAGCTCACCGGCTCGACCGAGAAGCTCGACGCCTTCATCGAACTCCTCCGCCCGCTGGGTCTCGCCGAAATCTCCCGCACCGGCATCGCCGCCATCGCCCGTGGAACCCGCACGCTCAGTCAAAGATCAGGGGCGCTGCCCCTGGACCCCGCCAAAGGCTAGCCTTTGGAAACCGACACAAGGAACACATCATGCGCGTCTATTATGATCGCGATGCCGATGTTGGCTTGATCAAAGGCAGGAACGTCGCCGTCGTCGGCTACGGAAGCCAGGGACACGCCCACGCGCTCAACCTCCGCGACAGCGGAGTCTCCGATCTTGTCATTGGGCTTCGCCCGGGATCAGCGGGCGCACAGAAGGCCGAAGCGGCAGGCTTTCGCGTCCTCAACCCGGTCGAGGCCGCCAAACGGGCCGACGTGATCATGATCCTCACTCCGGACGAAGGCCAGGGCGACCTCTACGCTCAGCATCTCGGACCCAACATGAAGCCGGGAGCCGCGATCGCCTTCGCGCACGGCCTGAACATCCACTTCAACCTGATCGAGCCGCGCCCGGACATCGACGTCTTCATGATCGCGCCCAAGGGTCCCGGCCACACCGTGCGTTCCGAGTATCAGCGCGGCGGCGGCGTCCCCTGCCTGATCGCGATCGCGCAGGATCATTCCGGCAACGCTCACGACCTGGCCCTCAGCTACGCCAGTGCGATCGGCGGCGGCCGCGCCGGCATCATCGAGACCACCTTCAAGGAGGAATGCGAGACCGACCTGTTCGGCGAGCAGACCGTCCTCTGCGGCGGCCTCGTCGAACTCATCAAGGCCGGCTACGAGACGCTCACCGAAGCAGGTTACGCACCCGAAATGGCCTATTTCGAGTGCCTCCACGAAGTCAAGCTGATCGTAGACCTGATCTACGAGGGCGGCATCGCCAACATGAACTACTCGATCAGCAACACCGCCGAAT
>CAXTSH010000080.1:0-15564 GCA_964246925.1 uncultured Acetobacteraceae bacterium | reverse complement strand
TTCTGGCGACAACACGAGCCCTTATGAGGGCAAGGGCAGAGGCGAAAGCGTGAGCGGGGGCGAGGAAGGTGGTGTCCAGCAGGTCGCAGTCGCCGGCGCGCAGCAGCGGTGCCGCGGCGCGGCCGGCGTCGGCGTTGTCGCGGTCCTCGATCGCGCGTCGTTCCGTGGCCAGCGCGTCGGAGGTTGCGAGCATGCCGCGCTGGAGCAGGCGCCGCCGGGCGCGCTCGGCGGCCGAGGCGTCGACGAACAGTTTTGCATCGGCGTCCGGGAAGACGATCGTGCCGATGTCGCGGCCGTCGAGCACGGCACCCGCTGCCTGCGCGAAGGCGCGCTGGCGGTCGAGCAGGGCGCGGCGGAGCGCGGGCCAAGCGGCGACGCGGCTCGCGACGCGGTCGATGTCGGGTGTGCGCAGGTCGGCGCGGGCGAGGTCGGCGGGGACCAGCGTGGCGGCGGCCTGGACGGCGTCGCATTCGCCCTCGGCGCCGGCATCGACCAGGCGACGGGCCACCGCGCGGTAGAGCAGGCCGGTGTCGAGGTAGGGCACGCCGAGCGCCTCGGCGATGCGCCTGGCGAGCGTGCCCTTGCCGGAGGCGGCGGGTCCGTCGATGGCGACGATTGGCGCCCTCATGGCGACGAGGCCTGCGCGAGCCCCGCGCCGAGGCGGTTCATCAGAAATTCGAAGCCGGGGAAGCTGGTCTCGATGAAGCGCGTGTCATCGAGCGCGACAGGGTCGCGTGCGGCCAGGCCGAGGACCGCCGCGCTCATCGCCAACCGGTGGTCCATCAGGGTCGCGACCGAGCCGCCGCCCGCCGGCGGACCGCCGGCGCCGTCGATCAGCAGGTCGTCACCCTCGATGCGGACCGCAACGCCGTTGGCGGCAAGCATGGCGGCAGTCGCCGACAGCCGGTCGCTCTCCTTGACGCGCAGCTCGCTCAGGCCACGCAGACGACTCCGGCCGTGCGCAGCACTGCAGGCGACGGCGAGGATCGGATACTCGTCGATCATGCTCGGGGCGCGGGAGGGCGGCACATCCACGGCGCGCAGCGCGCCCGCTTGGACCTCGATGTCGCCGACCGGTTCGCCGCCCTGGTCATGGCGGCCGGTTATGGTGATCAGGGCGCCCATCTCGGCGAGGCAATCGAGCAGTCCGGTGCGCAGCCGGCTCAGTCCGACCCGCTCGACGACGATCCGCGAGCCGGGCACCAGCAGGGCGGCCACCACCGGAAAGGCGGCCGAGGACGGATCGCCTGGCACGGCGACGTCGCGGGCGCGAAGTTCGGGCTGACCCTCGAGCAAGAGTCGGTTGCCGCCGGTCTCCAGCGGCTCGGCGTGGAGCGAGGCGCCGAAGTGACGGAGCATGTTCTCGGTGTGGTCGCGGGTCGGTACCGGCTCGTCGACCCGTGTCCGGCCGCGGGCATTGAGCCCGGCGAGCAGGAGAGCGGACTTCACCTGGGCGGAGGCGACGGTCAGCCGGTGGACGATCGGAAGCGCGATGCCGGTGCCCTCGATGGCAAGCGGCAGCCGGCCGCCCTCGCGGAAGGCGAAACGGGCGCCGGTTTCGGACAGCGGATCGGTCACGCGACGCATGGGCCGGCGCCGCAGACTCGCGTCGCCGGTCATGACGGCGAACAGGGGGTGGGTCGCGAGCAAGCCGGCGAGGAGGCGGGCCGCCGTGCCGGAGTTGCCCATGTCGAGCACGTCGGCGGGTTCGGCCAGGCCGCCGACGCCGCGCCCGCTGACGCGCCAGGCGCCGGAAGCGTCGTGGTCGATGGTGGCGCCGAGTGCCCGCATGGCGGCGGCGGTTCGGAGCACGTCTTCGCCTTGGAGGATGCCGTCGATACGGGTTTCGCCGATCGCCAGGGAGGCGAACATCAGCGCACGATGGCTGATCGACTTATCGCCTGGGACGCGGACGGATCCGGAGAGGGGAGATGTCGGCGAACGGACGACGAGAGGCCGGGAGGCGGTCATGGCAAGCCGCGCATACCACGACGGGGCGTGTTTGACAGCGCGCGCGGGCGGTGGCATGGCCGCCCGCTCCGCCCGAACCGCCGGGTGCGTATTCGACTGCAAGGCACTCGTTGATGGTCAAGCCAGAACTCGGCGTGAAGCGCGTTTGCGTTTCGTGTGGCACGCGCTTCTACGATCTGATGCGAACCCCGGCGGTCTGTCCCAAATGCAGCACCGAACAGCCCGTCGAGCAGCCGCGCGCACGCCGGCCATCGGGCAACCTGGCCGATGAGAAACGCGTGAAGAAGCCGCTGCCGGTGGACGACGTCGATCCGGAGGTCGAGCCCGAGGAAGGCGAGGAGGCGGCGGAGGACGAGGACGACGTGATGGAGAGCACGGACGACCTCGAGGACGATACCGACGCGATCTCAGGCGACATCGAGGTTGAGGGCGACCGCGAAGAAGAGGTCTGAGGTTCGCCTGACTATTGGCGGTCCAGGGGGACGCCCCCTGGCGGGGTTCGGGGCCGAGCCCCGACCTTAAGCGTGGCCATGGTGGGCGTGGTGTTCGCAGCCGCTCTGCGGCGTCGGGTGACTACGTGCCGCGACCAACAACGCGACAGCGATCAGCCCGAAGACGAGGTTCAGCCAGAACGTATAGTCGAACGAAAAGTGGGTCATCGTGGCTCGGATGTCTGGCCGATGGGGCGGGATCAGGCCGAACGCCGCGAAGGCAACGTCCATGATCAGGGCGGCGGCGACCATCGTCGCGTAGAAAACCGCGGCGATGTAAGCGGCCAGCTTCCAACCGTAATAGCGGCGGTAGACGTCCAGCAGCGGCAGGACGATCAAGTCGGCAAACAGGAAGGCGAGCACGCCGCCGAAGCTGACGCCCGAGCCCCACAGCACGGCTGCGAGCGGCACGTTGCCGATCGAGCAGACGAACGACAGGACCGCGACAAGCGGCCCGAGCAGGGCATTGGCCGGGACCTGCACCCAGGGGCTTGCCCCGTGAACGAAGAGGGCCTGCCAGAGGCCCTTCGGAACGAAGACCGACAGCACGCCTGCGATCAGAAATCCGGCCAGCAAGTCCTTCCAGAGCATGGACCAGTCCATCACGACATTCTGGGCGACCCGGACCCAGGTCTCGCGCCGCGACAGCTTGTGGGCGAGCGTGCCGGAAGGTTCTGCCATGGCGCCGTGCCGGTGAGCGCCGCCGGATTGATGCCGCCGAGCCGCCTCGACGAGGTGGTTCGGGTAGGTCAGCCTGACCACCAGGCCCATGATGGCGACGAGCAGCACGCCGCCGACCCACTCACCGGCCATGAACTGCCAACCCAGGAGCAGGGTGAGGACGATCCCGAGCTCGGCGACGAGATTGGTCGACGCGAACAGGAAGGCCAGGCTCGGGATCAGCGCCCCGCCGCCAGCGAACAACGTGCGGCTGATCGATGCTGCGGCATACGAGCAGCTCGAGCTTGCCGCACCCGCCGCGGTTGCGAGAGCGGTCTCGCGCAAGCCGTCCCGGCCGATGGCGGCGACCATGGCGTCGCGCGAGACCACCGCCTGCAGCAGACCCGAGATGGCGAAGCCGAGCACCAGGCTCCACCCGACCTGCCAGAACATGCCCAGCGCCATGAGGAGGGCTTCGCCGAGCCGCCCCACGAACTCAGCCACGGTCCGGCACCCGCCCGACCTCGATCGTCCGCTCCGCATCCAGCAGGCGCAGGAAATTGCCGCCCCAGAACGCCTCGATCTCGGCTCGGCCGTAGCCGCGCCGCACCAGTTCGGCGGTGACGTTGCCGCTCTCGGAGGCGTCACGCCAGCCGTCGATGCCGCCGCCGCCGTCGAAGTCCGAACTGATGCCGACATGGCCGACGCCGGCGCGTCTGACGACGTGATCCAGGTGGTCGACGAAGTCGGCGATGCCGGCATGGCCGCCGTTGGCGCGTGGCCGCAGGAAGGCGCCCATCGCGGTGATCTGCACCAGGCCGCCGGTGTCGCGCAGCGCATCGATCTGCATGTCGTCTAGATTGCGCAGATGCGGGCAGAGTGCGGCGACGCAGGAATGGGTGGCGACGACGGGGTCGCGGCTGACCTGGATCGCCTGGAGCATCGCCTGGCGCGACAGGTGCGAGACGTCGACCATCATGCCGATCCGGTTCATCTCGCGCACCGCTTCGCGTCCGAGGTCGCTCAGTCCGTTGTGGGCGCGTTCGGCATCGCCCAGGTCGGCGCGAGGATTGGCGCTGTCGGCGAGGGCGTTGTGGCCGTTATGCACGAGCGTGAGATACCGGACGCCGCGGGCGCGCCAGGACGCCAGGAGCGAGAGGTCCTCGCCCAGCGCGTGGCCGTTCTCGATTGCGCGAATGATGGCGATCCGTCCCGCCGCACGCGCCGCCCGGACGCCGGCGGCAGTGTCGGCCAGACTGGCGGGCGCGTCCGCCGGCGCCTGGGCGGCCATGCGCTCGATCGTGTCCAACATGCCGCAGACGCGGGCTCGGGCGCTCGCGTAGCCAGCTTCATCGCGCGTCCCTTGAGGAACGTAGGCGGCGAAACATCCGGCCCAGAGGCCGCCCCGCCGCATCTTCGGGAGGTCGACCTTACGAGGACCGTCGACGTTCGGGTCGGGTGTGTCCGGCCAGGGCACGTCGATGTGGCTGTCGAGCGTCAGCAGCTCGCGATGCAGCGCCTGCGCGTCGATCATGCCCGGGCGCTTGCCAGGCGGGCCCCGATCGGCGATCTGGGCCTCCCGTCCCGGACTTGGCCGATGCGTATCGCGACCTGGAATATCAATTCGCTGCGTCTCCGGTTGGGCCTGCTCGAGCGCCTGCGCGACACCCTGTCACCCGACGTGATCTGCCTGCAGGAGACGAAGGTGCCGGACGCGCTGTTTCCCGACGGTGGGCCGGCGGCGCTGGGCTACCGGCATGTCGCCCGGCGGGGAATGAAGAGCTATAATGGGGTCGCGATCCTGTCTCGCCATCCGCTGACGGTTCATGACGGCTCGCCGGACTGGTGCGAGCGTGGCGACTGCCGCCACCTGCACGTCACCGTGGCAGGACCCGGCGGCCCGTTCGAGCTGCACAATTTCTATGTGCCGGCTGGCGGCGACGTGCCCGATCCGGCGGTCAACTTGAAATTCGCGCACAAGCTCGCCTTCGTCGACGAGGCGACGCTGCATTTCGCGGCCAGCGGAGTGCGGGCACGGACGGTGCTTGTGGGCGACCTGAACATTGCGCCGGGGGAGAACGACGTCTGGAGCCACCGGCAACTGCTCGGCGTGGTGAGCCACACGCCGGTCGAGGTCGCCAAGCTGAATGCCTGGCGCGACGTGGGCTTCGTCGATGCGGTCCGGCATTTCGTGCCTGAGAACGAGAAGCTGTTCACCTGGTGGTCGTATCGGAACCGGGATTGGAGACTGTCCAACCGGGGACGGCGGCTCGATCATATCTGGGTCAGTCCGGACCTGGTCGGCGCGCTGCGTTCGCACGAGGTGCTCGCCGACGCGCGAGACTGGCCGCAGACCTCGGACCATGTGCCCGTCGTCATCGACCTGATCGGGGCAACTTGAATTAGGCGGCGGCGCCGCCGGTCGCGAGGGCACCCTGGCCAAGCGGGTCGAGCCGGTATCCACCCCCCTCGGTGACGAGCAGGCAGGCGTTGGCGGGGTCGGGCTCGATCTTCTGGCGTAGACGGTAGATGTGGGTCTCCAGCGTATGTGTCGTGACCGCCGCGTTGTAGCCCCAGACCTCATTGAGCAGAACCTGGCGCGGCACCGGCCGGGTGCCGGCGCGGTAGAGAAATTTCAGGATCGCGGCCTCCTTCTCGGTGAGCCTGATCCGACGGTTGCGTACCTGCTCCTGTAGGAGCTTCGCCGACGGGCGGAAGGTATAGGGGCCAATGGTGAAGACTGCGTCCTCGCTGTTCTCGAAGATGCGCATCTGGGCGCGCAGGCGCGCGAGCAGCTCGGCGATGCGGAACGGCTTGGCGACGTAGTCGTTCGCCCCTGCGTCCAGGCCGCGCACGACGTCGGCCTCGTCGTCCGATCCGGTCAGCATGATGATCGGCATGCGCATGCCGCGGCGGCGCAGGTCGGCGCAGAAATCCCGTCCGTCGCCATCCGGTAGACCGACATCGAGGATGACGGCGTCGAAGCGGGAGGCCGACTCGTCGAGCTTGCCGCCTGCATCGGCGATGCTGGCGGCCTCGACCGCATTGAATTCACCGTCGAGTTGGAGCTGTTCAAGCAACGTCGCGCGCAACGCATTGTCGTCGTCGACGATCAAGATCGGCCGCTCGCCAGCCATTCCATGCTCCATTCAACGCGGTGTCGGCTCCCCGGACAGCGTTTGCCGGGCCGAATTGTTCCGATCGCATCGGGTATCGAAGTCCCGAGAGGGCCACGACACCGACTCGCCGCTTTGGCGCACATTGTCGTGAGCTTGTTGGAGTAGCGCAAGGGAGGCGGGGCGAGTTCCCACGCTTCTCGACCTCGACCGCCACCGGCACCATGTTGCAGGCAATGTCTCGAAAGCCAGCATGAACGACCATCCGACAGAGCCTCCGGTCAGGCCGTCGACGCGAACGTCGCGTGCCGTCCATCGCGCGATCGGCGAGCTCCGTCGGGGGACCGGCGTGCTGCTCACCGATGACCGGCCGGCCTTGGTGCTGGCGGCCGAGACGGCGTCGGTCGCGGCGATGCTCGAGGCCGGGCTGGTCGCGGGTGCCGGCGGCCCGGTCAGGCTGGTGGTCTCGTCAGGCCGCCTCCCCGAAGCGGGAGAGACGGAATTGGTCGGCTTTGAGATCGCGACCTCTCTCGCGGAGCTGGCGCGCCGGGCGAAATCGTGGCTGCGCGATCTCGCCGACCCGAGCCGGCAGAACCCGCTGATCGATCTTGCGGTCTCGTTCGAGCGCGCGCCGCTGCCCGCCACGGCGCAGGCCGCGGTGGCCCTGGTCAAGCTCGCCAGATTGTCGCCGGCCGCCCTGCTGGTGGAGACGGACGAGGGCGGGATCGAGCAGGCCGGGCTCACCGGGATGGACTCGGTCGACGGCGAGGCGGTGCTCGCCTTCGCGCGGGAGACGGGGTTGGCACTCGAGATCGTGGCCGAAGCGCCGGTGCCGCTGGACGAGGCGGCAGACGCACGGATGGTCGCATTTCGCGCACCGGACGGCGGCATCGAACATCTGGCGGTCGTGATCGGCGATCCCGGAGCGCGCGACGCACCGCTGGTCCGGCTGCACTCGGAATGCTTCACCGGCGATTTCCTCGGCAGTCTGCGCTGTGATTGCGGCGACCAGTTGCGGGGTGCGATCAGGCGGATGCGCGAGGACGGGGCGGGCATCCTGCTCTACCTTGCACAGGAAGGACGGGGCATCGGCCTGGTCAACAAGCTGCGTGCCTACTCGCTGCAGGATCGCGGTCTCGATACGCTGGACGCCAACCGCGCACTCGGCTGGGAGGCGGACGAGCGAAGCTTCCTGATCGCGGCGACGATGCTGCGCAGGCTCGGAGTCGGCCGGGTTCGGCTGCTGACCAACAACCCTGCGAAGGTCGAGGCGCTGACCGGGTTTGGCATCGAGGTCGTCGAGCGCGTCGGCCATGTCGTGGCGCCGAACGGAGTGAACGACGCCTACCTCGCCACCAAGCGGAGGCGCTTCGGTCACATGATCGGCTGACCCTGATTTGCGCGCGGTCCTGACGGCGAGGAATGGCGGGGTGTCGCACGAGGCCTGGCTTGACGCCGGGCCGGATCGGTTTGCGGCCGTGATGGGCGGGCGCGGGATCGTCGCCCGTAAGCAGGAGGGCGACGGAGGCACGCCGTCAGGCGTCTTGGCACTTCGCCGGGTGCTGTATCGCGCCGATCGGTGCGGATCGCCGCGCTGCGCCGTGCCGCGCGAGCCGATCGCGCCAGACGATGGATGGTGCGACGATCCCGCCGATGCCTGCTACAACCGGATGGTGACGTTGCCCTACGGCGCCAGCGCCGAACGACTTTGGCGTGACGATCCGCTGTACGATGTCGTCGGCGTGCTGGGCCATAACGACCGGCCGGCGCGGCCGGGGCGAGGGTCGGCGATCTTCCTTCACCGTGCGCCTGCGGGCGGTGCCCCGACCGCGGGTTGCATCGGCCTGGACATGGCCGACCTTCTCCGGCTGCTGCAAGCCGGTCTGACGGAGATCGAGGTGGTCGAAGGATGACGCACCGCGTCGTCGTCGTCGGCGGCGGGTTCTGCGGTGCCATGGCGGCGTTGCACCTGCGTCGCGATCATCCCGACCTGCCGGTCGCGGTGACCGTGGTCGAGGAGCGGGCGTCGCTCGGGGCGGGGCTCGCCTACGGCACCAACGATCCCGCGTGCCGCATCAATGTGGCAGCGTCGCGCATGTCGCCGTTCGAGGAAGCGCCATCGGCGTTCGACGATTGGCTCGCCGAGGGCGGTGCGGATCCGACGGACGCGTCGATGATCGGTCCGGGCGGCCGGTTCCCGTTACGTGCCGTCTTCGCGCGCTATGTCGCCGCCCTGGTGGCTGAGCGGGGGATCCACCATCGGCGGGCACGCGCCGTGTCGGCCGGACGCTCGGGCGCCGGATGGTCGCTGGCGCTCGACGACGGCGCGACGTTGACGGCCGAGACGCTGGTGCTCGCGACCGGGCACCCGCGGCCGGTGCTGCCGCGGGCGTTGCGCGGGCTGGCGGACGATGGGCGCGTGGTGCGCGATCCTTGGGATGAGGCGGCGCTCGCACGGGTGGCAGACCGTCGCGACGGCACCGTTCTCCTGGTCGGCACGGGCCTGACCAGTTGCGACGTGCTGGCCAGCCTCCGGTGTCGCGGTCATCGCGGAACGATCGTGGCGGTCAGCCGTCGCGGCCTGCTGCCTCGGCCGCGAACGACGCTGCCGGTCTCGGCATTCGGCGCATTCGCCGAGGCGCCGTCGACGTCGGCGCTCGCGCTGGTCAGGCGGGTCAGGGCGGCCGTGGCCGGGGCGGCCGTTCTCGGGCGGCCCTGGGAGGACGTGATCACGGCATTGCGCGAGCAGGCGCCAATTGTCTGGCGGGCGCTGCCGTGCGTGGAGCAACGCCGGCTGCTGGCCCATGCGCGCGCGTTCTGGGACGTGCACCGGTTCCAGTGCGCGCCGCAGATCGCTGAACTGGTGCAGCAGGAACGGGCGGCCGGCCGTTTCGTCCTGCACGCCGCCTCGCTCCGTCACGTGAGCGCGTCTGGCCAAGCGCTGACGATTGTTGCCAGCGAACGTGGCAGCGGAGCCGCGCTCCAGTTGCGGACCGATTGGGTGGTGAACTGCACCGGGCCGGGTCATGCCGACATGCTCGGGGGCTCGCCGTTGCTGGCCTCGCTGCACGAACAGGGCTGGCTGCGGCAGGACCCGCTCGGGTTGGGTCTGGAGACCGATTTCTCGAACCATGCCGTGGGGGCGGATGGTGTTGCCGTGCCGTCGCTGTTCGTCGCCGGGCCGCCAGCGCGCGCGGCGCACGGCGAACTGATGGGCTTGCCGCAGGTCAGCCGGCAGCCGCGCGAAGTCGCCTCGCGGATTGCGGCCGGTGTCCGGCAAGCCGCGCGACCGGCGGCGATGGCGGACTGAGCGGGCCGGGCGGCGAACGCCTGGCGCATCCCGACATTTTCCGGCGGGACGCAGCGGCGGGTCTTGCGGCAGAGCCGGGCGTTGTCTAGTTGTGCTTGACGTATAGGGCAGGGCATTGCCGTGCCGGTTCGGAGGACAGCGGACGCGTGTCTCGGACGATCATCGATCCGGCGCCGGGCGACCGGGACCGCATCTACAGCGTGACGGATCTGGCGCGCGAGTTCGGCACCACCGCGCGTGCGATCCGGTTTTACGAAGGCAAGGGTCTGATCTCGCCGAGTCGGGTCGGGGCGAACCGGGTCTATACCCATCGCGACAGGGCCCGGCTGGTGCTGATCCTGCGCGGCAAGCGGCTAGGGTTTTCGTTGCGCGAGATACGCGACTTCCTGGCACTGTATCAGAGCGACGCCGGAGGATTGCTGCAGATGCGCAGCCTGGCGGAACGGCTGCGCGAACGCATGGACGATCTGAAGCACCAGCAGGCGGTGCTGACCGAGACGTTGGCCGACATGAGACGCCTGCTGGCGACGGTTGAGAACGCGATTCGGGACGAACGCGACGCGACGCCGATCGAGAAGCGACGGGCCGGCTAGCCGGCGACGCAAACAGGAGAATGCCGATGCGACACGCTGTCATTGCCGGCTACTGCCGCTCACCGTTCACGTTTGCCGGCAAAGGTGCGCTCGCGCGCGTGCGGCCGGACGACCTGGCTGCGACCGTGGTGCGGGGGCTGGTCGAGCGGACCGGGGTCGATCCGGCGACAATCGAGGATCTCATCCTCGGCTGCGCGATGCCGGAAGGCGAGCAGGGGCTCAACCTGGCGCGGCTGGTGGTATTGCTGGCGGGACTGCCGCAGAGCGTGGGTGGGGCGACGCTGAACCGGTTCTGCGGATCGTCGATGAGTGCCGTGCATATTGCGGCAGGATCGATCGCGACCGGTTCGGGCGATGCGTTCATCGCGGCCGGTGTGGAGAGCATGAGCCGGCTGCCGATGTCGGGCTTCAACTTCATGCCCAACGTGGCTTTGAACGAACGGGTGCCCGGCGCCTACATGACCATGGGCGAAACGGCCGAGAACGTGGCCTCGCAATGGCATCTGTCGCGGGCCGAGCAGGAGGCGTTCGCGGTGCGCAGCCAGCAGAAGGCGGCCAACGCGCGCGGCGACGGCAGGCTGGCGCCGGAAATCGTGCCGATCGCGGTCAAGGGTGGGCGGGTCGAGCACGATGGCTGCCTGCGACCGGAGACGTCGGCCGAAGGTCTGGCCGGGCTGAAGCCGGCGTTCAGGCCCGACGGCGTGGTGACGGCCGGGACGTCGTCGCCGCTCACCGACGGCGCTGCCGCGTTGCTGGTGTGCTCGGAGGATTACGCGGCCGACCACGGGCTTAAGCCGCTGGCGCGGATCAGGTCGCAGGCGGTGTCGGGCTGTGCGCCGGAAATTATGGGAATCGGGCCGATCGGCGCGTCGCGCAAGGCACTGCAGCGGGCGGGGATTGATGCGTCGGCCCTCGACGTGGTCGAACTCAACGAGGCGTTCGCAAGCCAGTCGATCGCGACGGTGCGCGAGCTCGGCATACGCGAAGACATCCTCAATATCGACGGCGGGGCGATCGCGATCGGGCATCCGCTGGGTGCGACCGGGGCGCGGCTGGTGGGCAAGGCGGCTGCCCTGCTGGTTCGCGACGGCGGCCGCTACGCGCTGGCGACGCAATGCATCGGCGGCGGCCAGGGGATCGCAACCGTGCTGGAGCGCGTGCCATGACGATCAGGAAGGTTGCCGTCGTCGGCGCCGGGGTGATGGGCGCGGGTATTGCGGCACAGATCGCCAACGCGGGTGTGCCGGTGCTGCTGCTGGATATCTTGTCGGAGAAGGCTGGGCGCGACGCGGTTGCCGAGGGGGCGGTGGCGAAGATGCTCAAGGCCGATCCGGCGCCGTTCATGTCGGCGGCGGCGGCCAAGCTGGTCGAGACGGGGAACGTGGAGGATCACCTCGGCAGGCTCGACGAGTGCGATTGGGTGGTCGAAGCCATCATCGAGCGGCTCGACCTCAAGCAGGCGCTGTACCGGCGGATCGAGGCGGTGCGACGGCCGGGCACGGCGGTGTCGTCCAACACGTCGACGATCCCGCTGCGCGACCTGACCGACGGGATGGGCGAGGCGTTCGCGCGCGACTTCCTGATCACGCATTTCTTCAATCCGCCGCGCTACATGCGGCTACTCGAATTGGTGGCGGGACCGGCGAGCGATCCGGCATTGGTGGAGCGGATCGCGGCGTTCGCTGACATCGCACTCGGCAAGTCGATCGTTCGTTGCAAGGACAGTCCCGGTTTCATCGCCAACCGGCTCGGCACCTACTGGATGCAGCGGGCGGTGGTCGAGGCGATGCGCCAGACGCTCACCGTCGAGGAGGCGGACGCGGTGAACGCGTCGCCTCTCGGCATCCCGAAGACGGGCGTGTTCGGGCTGGTCGACCTGGTCGGTCTCGATCTGATGCCGCACGTGAACGCGAGCATGCGCGACAGCCTGCCGGCGTCGGACTGGTTTCACGAGATCGCAGGCGAAATCCCGCTGCTGTCGCGGATGATCGCGAAGGGACAGACCGGTCGCAAGGGACGCGGCGGGTTCTATCGGGTCGGCAAGACGCCGGACGGCAGGCGGACGCGCGAGGTCATCGACCTGCAGACCGGCGACTATCGGGCCGAGGGCAAGGCGGAGCTGCCGGAACTGGCGGCGACGAAAGGCAATCTGCGCGCGCTGCTGTCGAGCGACACCAGGAGCGGGCGCTATGCCTGGTCGGTGTATGGGCCGGTGCTGGCCTACGCGGCCAGGCTGGTGCCGGAGGCGGCGGACACGATCACGGCGATCGATGAGGCGATGCGGCTCGGCTACAATTGGCGCTGGGGCCCATTCGAGCTGATCGACAAGGTCGGGACGGCCTGGTTCGCGGAGCGGCTGCGTGGCGCGGGGGTGGAGGTCCCGCCGCTGCTCGAGGCGGCCGCCTCTCGCGGCGAGCCGTTCTACACGATCGAGAGCGGGCGGCCACAGGCGTTCGGTGCGGACGGTCGTTATCATCCGATCGAGCGTCCGGCTGGCACTTTGCTGCTTGACGATGTCAAGCGGGGTGCCAAGCCGCTGCTGCGCAATGGGTCGGCGTCGCTGTGGGACATCGGTGACGGGGTGGCCTGCTTCGAGATCACCGCGAAGGCGGCGGCGATCGACGAGCCCGTGCTGGCATTGCTCGACCGATCGATCACGCTCGTGGGCGAGAAGCTCCGCGCGCTGGTGCTGTATGGCGAGGGCAAGAACTTCTCGGTCGGCGCCAATCTCGGCCAGGTGATCTATGGCGCGAACATCGCGGCTTGGGGCGAGATCGAGAAGTCGATGGCGTCGGGCCAGGCGGTGATGGGGCGTCTGAAGCGGGCGCCGTTCCCGGTGGTCGCGGCGCCCTCCGGGATGGCGCTCGGCGGCGGCTGCGAGCTGCTGCTGCATTCGGACGCGATTCAGGCGCACGCGGAGACCTATGCGGGCCTGGTCGAGGGTGGGGTTGGGCTGGTTCCCGGCTGGGGCGGCTGCAAGGAGATGCTGCTGCGCTGGACCGGCGGGAAGGGTCAGCCGAGAGGGCCGATGCCGGCGCCGGTGAAGGCGTTCGAGCTGATCGGGACGGCGAAGGTGTCGAAGTCGGCGGCGGAGGCACGCGAGATGCGCATCCTGCGCGAAGGCGACGGGATCACGATGAACCGCGACCGGCTGCTGGCGGATGCGAAGGCACGAGCGCTCGCGATGGTCGACGGTTACGTGCCGCCGAAGGAGGCGGAGCTGCGGCTGCCGGGTCCGTCGGGCAAGCTCGCGATGGAACTCGCGGTGCGCGCAATGGAAGCGCAGAAGATCGCGGGCCCGCACGACGTGACGGTCGGGATCGCGCTTGCCGGCGTGCTGACGGGTGGCGAGGCCGACGCCCTCGACGTGCTGAGCGAGGACGATGTGCTCGGGCTCGAGCGGCAGGCCTTCATCAGGCTGCTGAAGACCAGGCCGACGGTGGCCCGGATCGAGCACATGCTCGAGACGGGCAAGCCGTTGCGGAACTAGCGGGCCGACCGACATCGGCATTCGAGACTGGAGCTGACGCGAATGCAAACCTACCAGACGCCGCTACGCGACATGCGCTTCGTTTTGCACGAGCTGCTCGGTGGCGAGACGGCGCGGCGCGGCGTGCCGGCGAGCGAGTTCACCCCGGAGCTGGTGGACACGGTGCTCCAAGAGGCCGGCCGGTTCCTGAGCGAGACGCTGTTGCCGCTCAACGCGACGGGCGACGAGGAAGGGTGCCGGCTGGAGAACGGCGTGGTGCGGACGCCGAAAGGATTTCAGGCCGCCTACAAGGCGTATTGCGAGGCGGGCTGGGCTGCGAGCGCGTGTGATCCGAAATATGGCGGCCAGGGCATGCCGGAGACGATCGGCAAGATGCTCGAAGAGATGACGAGCGCGGTCAATCTGTCGTTCGGTCTTTATCCAGGCCTGACGCGTGGTGCCTATGAGGCGATCCTCGGGCACGGGTCAGAGGAGATCAAGGATCTCTATTTGCCGAAGATGGTGAGCGGCGAGTGGACGGGGACGATGTGCCTGACCGAGGCGCATTGCGGTACGGATCTCGGGCTGCTGCGGACGCGCGCAGTGCCGTCCGATGACGGGTCGTATCGGATCACCGGGTCGAAGATCTTCATCTCGGCGGGCGAGCATGATCTGTCGGAGAACATCGTCCATCTGGTGCTGGCGCGGCTGCCGGATGCGCCTGCTGGCATCAAGGGAATTTCGATGTTTCTGGTGCCGAAGTTCCTGCCGAACCCGGATGGTTCGAAGGGGCAGCGCAACGGGCTCGTGTGCACGAGCATCGAGCACAAGATGGGGTTGAAGGCCTCGGCGACGGCGCAGATGAGTTTTGACGACGCCAAGGGCTGGCTGGTCGGCGTGCCTAACAAAGGCATGCAGGCGATGTTCGTGATGATGAACAACGAGCGGCTTGCGGTCGGCAACCAGGGGCTGGGGGTGGCCGAAGCGGCTTACCAGAGCGCGGTCGCGTATGCGCGCGACCGGCTGCAGGGGCGTTCGCTCGGCAAGAGCGGTAATGCCCCCACGGCGGCTGATCCGATCATCGTGCATCCCGACGTCCGGCAAATGTTGATGACGATGCGTGCGACGACGGAAGGGTGCCGGGCGCTTGGCTCCTGGGTCGCGTGCGCGCTTGAGGCCGCACGCCACTCCAAGGATCCCGAGGCGAAGCGGGAGGCGGAGGATTTCCTGGCGCTGATGACGCCGGTGATCAAGGCGCTGTTCACCGACCTGGGCTCGGAAGCGGCCAACCTGGCGGTGCAGGTGTATGGCGGACACGGCTACATACGCGATCACGGGGTGGAGCAGTATGTGCGCGACGCCAGGATCGCGCAGATCTACGAGGGCACCAACGGCATCCAGGCGCTGGACCTGGTCGGGCGCAAGCTCGGTGAGGGCTACGGGCGCCTGCTGCGCACGTTCTTCCATCCGGTCAGCGAGTTCATCGAGGCGAACAAGGCGCATCCGAAGATCGGCAGGATGGTGGTCGGGCTGGAGCGCGCGTTTGGCGCGTTGCAGAAGGCGACCGGCCACATCGTCACGGTGGGCCAGAGCGATCCGGAGGACGCGGTGTCGGGTGCAACGGACTATCTGCGCCTGCTCGGCACGGTCGGGTTGGGCTTCATGTGGTGCCGTTCGGCGCTGATTGCGTCCGAGCACGAGGCGGAGCCGTTCTATCGCGACAAGCTGGCGACGGCGCGGTTTTTCTCGGAGCGCATCCTGCCGCAATCGTTCGCGCTGATGCAGGCGGTGCTGGCCGGCAAGGAATCGATGATGGCGATCGACGAGGCGTCGTTCGTAAGAGCGTAGTGCGGGCCTGGGCCTGCGAGGCCCAGCGGGGTCCACGGGCAGAGCCCCGGGGGTATGAGGGAGCTGTCTGAGCGGGGGTCGCTGGTGGTGGGCGGGGGTGTCGTGG
>CAXTSH010000079.1:12209-16330 GCA_964246925.1 uncultured Acetobacteraceae bacterium | reverse complement strand
ACTTAAAATCCGCGGCCGGATGGCGTGGGGGTTCGAGTCCCCCGGTGGGCACCATTACCTCGAGGCCGGGAACCAGTTTCCGTGAAACCCTGGCGGTATCCTGTGCGGCAGCCGGACCGTGGCCACGGGTGCCGAGTCGAAGCGATGCGCGTCGAGGATCATGAAGTCGGTGGCGTTGGCGGCGCGGTCGATCACGAAGCCGAGCAGCCAGCCTTCATCCTCCTGGGCGTCCGCAGCCGCCGGTACGAACACGAATTCGCCCGGCACATGATCGTCGCCGAACTGGTGCACGCCACGGCCGCCGGTTTCGAGGTCATGCTTGTAGATGGTCGTGGCGCCGAACAATTGCGGATTGCCGTCCGGCGGAACCGACACGGTATAGGCGTAGCGGTTCGGCCGGCCGGAACGCCGCTCGTCGATGCGGGGGAACTCCTGCGGCGTCCGATCGATGACGCAACGTTCGACGCGGCGCGCGGACGGGTTGACCGTCCAGCGCTCGAACTGGCCGAGCGCGTCGAGGCCGGCGCCTCCGGAGACAAACATCCTGGGATAGGCGACGACGTCGAGGATGACCCGGCCGTCCGTGTCGTCGAACGCGTTGGCCACATGGAAGACGAAGCAGGGGTCGATGTCGAGCCAGCGGATGTCGGCGTCGCGGCCGTGCCGCGGGAGCAGGCCGACACGGGCCGGGTGCGCAGGGTTCCAACGGAACGGGAAGGAATGACCGCCGAGCACGGCGCGCATCGAAAACGTGACCGGAAGATCGAGGATCACGACGTACCGGGCCGTGAATGCCGAGTCGTGGATACAGGGGCCGTGGCGAACAGCGATCGGCACGTCACGGACGACTGTGCCGGCGTCCGAGACGACCACGTGGCGGACGGCGTTCCAGATGCTTCCGTCGTAGGCGATGGCGTGGTGCTCGCCGGTGTGCGGATCACGGTGCGGGTGTCCGGTGAATGAGCCCTCGAGCGTCCCGTCGAACGGATTGTAATGCTGTTCCTCCAGGGTTTCGGAGAGCTCGACGGGGAAGCTGCCGGCTTCGACCAGGGCGAAGGCGCGGCCACCGATTCCGACCACGTTGGTGTTGACGGTGTCGTTGCGACCGCGGCGCGGTCCGGGTGCGGCGGTTCGGTCGAGGGCAGCGGCTGCGGTACGCGAACGGATCCAGCGATTGCGGTACCAGAGGACCTGGCCGTCGCGGATGGCGAGGCCGTGGACCATGCCATCGCCGAGGAACCAATGCTGGCCGACGAGATCGGGATTGACCGGGTTGGCCCCCATTTTCAGGTAACGGCCGTCGAGGGCCGCCGGAATCGACCCCGTCACGGGCAGATCGTGCAGCGTCTGCTCTGCCTGCATCGGAGCGTGGATGCCGACCAGAAACGGGGTGGAGGTCCGGAACAGGCGCTTGCGGTTGAAGGCGGCGATACACTCGACCCCGTCTTCAAGAGCCGCCCGGGCGACGGATCGGACGGTGTCGCGAGGCCTCATGCAGGCTCCCGGACATCCCGCCGCGGTCCTGCGCTGCGGTCGAGTGCCGAAGTCCCGCCATCCAGTTCCTCATCGACGATGCGCGTCATTCCGGAGACGCTGAGGAGCCCGTAGACGGGCTTGGAGAGGAGATCGACGACGGCAATCAACGCCACCCCCGAGGCGGTGCCGACGAGGCCAGTGCCGTCCGGATCGATGAACAGGATGATCGGGTAGACGCACCAGAGAACCGACAATACGGCCGCGTCACGATTGTAGACCTGTTGGACGACCGGCGTCTCGGACCTGTTCGCCGCCCTGAGCGGCACCCACAGCGCCCACAGCACGACCAGGAACGCGACGCATGAGACGAGATACCAGGTCCATTTGATCCACTCCGTCACCGATGCGGCGAAGGCGAACGCGGTCACGATCATCATCACGTCGGCGATCAGCATACCGGCCACCAGGTCGCCCCGCCGCGGCCGGGAGTGAACCGCCGTATAGGCCAGCGGCAGCAGCAGGAGAGGCGTCGTGAACGACCAGTCGACATAGCGTGCGAAATAGAAGAGGCGCCCGGCCGGATCAGCGGTTCGCAGCGTCAGGCTTCCCTGACCCACCGCCATGGCGAAGTAGGCGCACGCCGCGATGATCGGGACGATCCCGTGATACATCGTGTGGGTCTGCTCCTTGTCGGTCCGCGACTTGCCGATGGCGAGGACAGTCGTGCCGCCGATCAGCATCAGGACAGCACTGAGGTAAAGCCAGAACCCGGTCGTCATTTCTCGTCCCCTCGTGCCGCCGGATCGGAACTGGTGGCGTCACGCGACACGGCTAGAGCCTGATCGGTTCCAGTTGAACCGATCAGGCCAGCTTTCTGTTGGTGCGAGCACGTTGATCGGGTCAGGTTCAATCAACCCGACCCGATCGTGCTTGTCTTGTGTCGCGATGCCGGAGCCGGTCATCGACGGTGCGGTCTGTCGGGCTCGTGATGGCCGCGCCAACTTGGCACAATCCATGTTAGCGACAGGACGGTGTCACGCCGTCAGGGTGCTGCCTTCCCGGGCGGAGCAGACGATGACGCAAGACGACATGGAGACGGTGCTGCAGCTCTGGGGTGAGCTGAATGTGAGCCTGTCGGCCCTGGCGGAGCATTCGGGACCGGGTAGTCCTGGCGGCAGTTGGGAGCTGCTTTTGCAGGCCTACGCCGCCCGCCGAAAAGATGTCTGGCCCAGTCCTCTGATATGGCCCGCCTGTCCCGACAGGGCCGCTGCGGACATACGAACGACGCCAGCCCAGTGTCCAGAGCTGGCCGGTACGGACGGCCCGCGACGGGACTGAACCGGACCCAGTCTTCGAGGGCATACTCCTCGGGCAGGTGGGCAAAGCGCCGGCAGAACCCATATCGCCGTCGACCGAGCAGGCGGGCTGCCGTTCCGTCACACCGGTTTGCGATGCGAGGCCGCCGTGTCCGTTCCATTCTTCCACGTCCAGCTCGTCGTCGCCCCTCAGTCTCCGGGCACATCGTTCTATCAACGTACGCCCGACATCATCGAAGCGTTGCGCGCGGCCGTGACGGCAATCTCTGAATCATTGCACGTCTCTATCGATTGCCACCCTGGCAGCATCGGGGAGCGACCGTTGCTGGTGCGGCTTGAGCCAATCGGCTGGCGGCCCGATGCGCGCGAGATGTGGGAATATCAGAAGGCCATCGAGAGGGCTGCGGCCATCGCACTCGCAACGGCGCCTCGCGCCAACGGGGTAAGCGGTCCAGAACCGTTCTGAGGCCGTCGGACGAAGCGCCGAGCGGAACCGCGCGCCGGCGCGCGCGTCGTTTTGCCCATGCGTGTGCACCACATCAACTGCGGAACGGAACGCCCTTATGGCGGTCGTCTCTTTGATGGCGTGACGCGCGGCTACGGACCGTCGAGGCTGACCTGCCATTGCCTGCTGATCGAGGCGGCGGACGGGCTGGTTCTGGCCGACACTGGCTTCGGAACGCGGGATGTCAGCGATCGCAGGCGTATCTCGCCGTTGTTCAGGACCCTCAACAACATCCGCTTCGAGGCGCGCGAGACGGCGATCTCGGCGGTACAGGCGCTCGGGTTCAGGCCCGAGGACGTGCGTCACATCGTCCTGACCCACCTCGACTTCGATCATGCGGGTGGCCTCGACGATTTTCCCTGGGCCAGCGTCCACCTGTTCGAGCCGGAGGCACGAGCGGCGCGACGGTCCGAGGGCTGGAAGGGGCGTGCGCGGTTCCGGCCGGCGCAGTGGGCGGGATCCGGGCCGTGGCGGACGTATCCGGTCCAGGGCGAGCGCTGGTTCGGCCTGGAGAGCGTGCGTGAGTTGGACGGGCTGCCTCCGGACATTCTCATGGTCCCGCTGACCGGGCACACGACCGGTCATTGCGGGATTGCGGTGCAGGGCGACGGCGGCTGGAAGCTGCTTGCCGGTGACGCCTATTTCCACCACACGGAGCTCGTCTCGTCGCGGCAGGCACCACCGTGCGCGCGTCTTTACCAGAGCTTGATGGAGGTCGATCGCGCGAAGCGGTTCGACAATCAGGCGCGCCTGCGCGAGCTGCACCAGGCGCACGGGTCGGAGGTGGATATCTTCTGCTCCCACGACCCGCATGATCTCGATGC
>CAXTSH010000079.1:7687-12109 GCA_964246925.1 uncultured Acetobacteraceae bacterium | reverse complement strand
CGCACGGGTCGGAGGTGGATATCTTCTGCTCCCACGACCCGCATGATCTCGATGCGAGACTGTCTCGGCCGTGACCGTGGGCTGCACCTGACCGCGGACCGGAACTCCGTGAAAATTGCCACCTACAACGTGAACGGCATCAACGGCCGTCTGCCGGTTCTCCTGCAGTGGCTTGCGGATGCGCAGCCGGATGTCGTCTGTCTCCAGGAGCTGAAGACATCGGAGGACAAGTTTCCCGAGGCTGCGATCCGACACGCGGGCTTCGGCGCCGTGTGGCTGGGACAGAAGAGCTGGAACGGTGTCGCCATCCTCGCCCGCGGCGCGCTCCCGGTCGAGACCCGGCGAGGTTTGCCGCGCGACCCCGACCCGATGCAAAGCCGTTACATCGAGGCGGCCGTGAACGGGGTTCTGGTCGGATGTCTGTACCTGCCGAATGGCAACCCGGCTCCCGGACCCAGATTTGCCTATAAGCTCGCCTGGTTGGAGGCATTCACGGCGCACGCGGCGACGCTGATGACCAGTCGTGCCCCCGTGGTTCTGGCGGGCGACTACAACGTGATGCCGACCGATCTGGACGTCTACAAACCGGAGCGCTGGACCGACGATGCGCTCTATCGCCCGGAAGTGCGCGCGGCATTTCAGGCCCTGGTCGCTCAGGGTTGGACGGATGCCCTGCGGACCCTGTACCCGGACGAGCGGATTTACACGTTCTGGGATTACCTGCGGAACGCCTTTGCGCGAGATGCCGGATTGCGCATCGATCATCTCCTGCTCAGCCCTTTGCTCGCAGGGAGATTGGTCGAGGCTGGCGTGGATCGGCATGTGCGGGCCAAGGAGAACAGCAGCGACCATGCGCCGACATGGGTGCGGCTGGCTCCGCCCACGCCGGCGAGGAGATCAGGGCGCCGCCGCCCGGTTCCCGCCGGCAGCCGATAGCGGGGCGATCAGGTCGGCCGAGCAGTCCCGAACTCGAGAGGCTGGTGCCCCAGACGAGGCATGGGCAAGGGATCAGCCGGGCGCGGAACGACCGAGCCGGACTGCGTTCCCCAGAACAGTTGGCAGAGCTGCGAAGGGCGGAATGGCTTCTGCAGGATGTGGTAGGCGCGTGGCGCGGAAAAGAACGGCATCAGGCAGGTTGGCAGGCCCGACATGACGACGATGGGGATGTTGGGGCGAAGGCTACGAGCGACAGCAGCGACCTGTCCTCCGTCGGTGACGCCCGGAAGCATCATGTCCGTCACCACGCCGGTGAAACGATTGGGCTCACGCACCAGCAACTCGACGGCCTGTTCCCCATCGGCCGCCGTCACGACCTCGAACCCTGCCTGCGCGAGACCCGCCTTGAGGACGTCGACGATGTCAGCATAATCATCCACAAGGAGGATAGTCACTGGCGGTCTCCCTCTCACACCGCCAATGTAACGGGACCAGGTTAGCAAGCGTTAAGGACCGCGATCACGTGTTGGTGTCCCGGGTGAGCTCCAGCGTGGCAAAAGATCAGATGTCGATCATTCCGCCATCGACGAAGAGCTCCGCGCCGGTGGTGAACGAGGAATCGCCGGATGCGAAGAACAAGGCAGCGGCCGCGACTTCCTCGGAGTTGCCGACGCGCGCGAGCGGGATTCTTGCCACCATTCCCTCGACGGCGGTCGCTACCTCCTCGGCGGGCATGCCGATCTTGCCGAAGATCGGGGTCTCGATCGGGCCGGGACTGACCGTGTTGACCCGTATGCGTCGTGGCGCGAGTTCGGCGGCGAACGTGCGTCCGAAGGAACGCAGCGCTGCCTTGGTCGCCCCGTAGACCGTCTGGCCGCCGCCACCCTGCACACCGGAGACGGACGCGGTCAGCACGATCGAGCCGCCGTCCGGGATTGCGGGTGCGGCATACTTGATCAGGAAGTAGGCGCCGCGCACGTTGATGTTGAACTGGGCGTCGAAGAACGCCTCGTCGACCAGCTCGCTTGGCGCGAACTTCGCGATGCCGGCATTGACGAACAGCACGTCGATGCGGCCGTGACGGGCTTTGACGTCGTCGACAAGGGTCTGGATCGCGGCAATGTCGCCGGCGTCCGACGCCACGATTTCGATCCCGCTGAGTTCCTGCCGAGCCGCCTGCAGGGTTTTGGGATTGGATCCGGTGACGATCACCGTCGCTCCCTCAGCCTGGAACAGCTTTGCCGTCGCGGCCCCGATACCGCTGGTGCCACCGGAGATGAGGGCAATTTTCCCGTCGAGCTTGTTCATGTCGTCTTCCTTTCGTTGTTCACAGGCCTGGCCACGCCTGAAGAGCCGTGTCGACCAGGTCACGAAGTTCCTGAGCCGGGACGCCCGAGTCCGCCTGGACCGCCAGGCCCTGGAGGATGGCGGTGAGGTAACGGACAAGGCCCAAGGGTTTGATGCCGTCGGGCAGGTCGCCTTCGGATTTCGCCCGTTCAAAACGGCCGAGCAGGGCCGTCTCGCCAGCGGCGCGTCGCGACAGGACCTCCGCCCTGGCCCGCTCCGCCTCGGCGCCGCACGCCACCGAATGAATGACGAAGAGGCAACCGCGAGGGCCGTCGGTGCCGGCGTGGATGTCGAGCGCTGCGGTGAGCAGTCGCTCGGCGACGTCTCGCGCGGTCGGCGCCTCCAGGGCATCATTCCAGCGAACGGCCGCCGTTCGCTCGTAGAGATCAAGCGCCTTGCGAAAGAGAGCTTCCTTGTTGCCGAAAGCGGCATAGAGGCTCGGGCGGGTGATACGCATCGCGGCCGTCAGATCGGTAAGCGACGCGCCCTCGAACCCCTTGGTCCAGAAGACGCGGAGCGCTGCCGAAAGCGCCTGCTCGGTACAGAATGCCCGAGGCCTCCCGAGACCTGACGTGCTCTCGCATTTCATACCGGACGATATAGAATTCAGATCCGTCGTTGTCCAGGGCAAGAGTCACCCCGGGCCGATCTCCTGCAACTTGAAATTCGCGGGCGGCAATTGGCCGGGCTAGGTTCCTTCCTTGCGGGCGAGCATGCACCTGTCTTCATCAGCCCAAGCAGCTCCCGATCCTGGTCATCGCTCGTCATCCGGTGCAGGCTGACGCCTCCCAGGCGTCCGTCGACGATCGATCGAGGGGGTCGGGGCGGCTTGAAATACCTGGAGGCCTGATTTGCGAACCAGCGCTGTCGCATTCACGCTCGCCCTCATGCGGGCGGCTTACGCGCAGGAAGGCGTGCAGACCTCAGTCTGGTTCGACGCCGTCGATGCCCGGTCCCGGACGGATGTGCTCCAGTACAGAAAAGGTCCGGTCGAGATCAACGTGATCCTGTATCCGCGGGATCATACGGCCGATGGCGGAGTTGCAGTTTCTGGAAGTTGGGTCGATTGCGGCACCTCCGAGGCCGTCCTCGTCGACCAGTCCGGCAACAGGGAGGCCCTGACGGGCGGCTGTCCGCCGCAGGCTCAAGGGATCGGCATCTACAACGCCTCCCACAAGTCGACGACACTCGGCCATATGCTCGCGCATGCTTCGCGGCTTGAATTGGTGGTGGGTGCCACGACCATTCCGATCGATCTGACCGGTCTTCGCGGCGCGTTCTCCCGTGCGGCGGCCTACCAGCAGACGGCACCGGAAGCGCCGCTGAGCAACGGATCGTCGAGCTCGTTGCCGCCTCCCTGACTGCCTGGATCTTGAAATTCGTGGTGGTCGGATCGGCGAGCCGGTCAGAAGATTGGTCTGCTATTCTCGCCGCAGCACCTGATCGACGACGAAGGTGGAGAGGCCGGCGGCGACGAAGTCGCGCTTGAGAGCGGTCTCGTCGTAGGTGTGCTTCACCCAATCGAGGAAGGGGAGGCGGCCTTCGGCCTCGGACTGGTAGTGGAGAAAAAAGGCGTCGAGGATGCCGGTGCGGCTGCGGCTGAAGTGGCCGTAGCGGATGGAGAGTTGGCGTAAGGCCTGTTGAGCGGTGCCGCCTTCGAGGAGGATGGCGAGGCCGGCGGCGAGGCCGGCGCGGTCGGCGCCGGATTTGCAGTGCATGAGCGCCGGAGTTTCGAGATTTCGGTAAATCTCGGCGAAGCGGAGGATGCGGTCGCGATGGGGGGCGCCACGGCTCTCGAAGGCCATGTCGATGTGCATCAGGCCCAGGTTGCGGGCGGCCTCGCGGGAGAGTGCGTCGGAGCCGCACTGGCGATGCCCACGCAGATTGATCAGCGTTTTGAGGTGGTAGCGTTTCTTGACGCGAGCCAGGCGCCCCGGTGTCGGATGGTTCGAACGGTAGAGCTTCCCGGGTATGATTTCGGCCCAGTTGTCCCAGACGGTCCTGAAGATCGCATGATCGACAAAGAGGCTGTTGCGCCAGGCGCCCATTCTCGAGTCGAGGGGTCTGGGGCCTGCGGCCCCACCCCGCGCCACGGCGGGGCCCCCGGCGCTAATCGTTAGGATAGCGCTGGCCAAGCAT
>CAXTSH010000079.1:0-7677 GCA_964246925.1 uncultured Acetobacteraceae bacterium | reverse complement strand
GTCTGGGGCCTGCGGCCCCAGCGGGGTCCAGGGGCTGGCCCCTGGCTCTAAGCTTTCCTTTCGAGCTGCAACTGCTTGATCTTGCCGATCGCTTGCGCGGGATTAAGCCCCTTGGGGCAGGTCTGGGTGCAATTCATGATGGTGCGGCAGGCGTAGAGTTTGAACGTGTCTTCAAGCGCATCCAAGCGTTCACCCTGAGCTTCGTCGCGGCTGTCGGCGATCCAGCGATAGGCGGCGAGCAGCACCGCTGGCCCGAGATACTTGTCGCCGTTCCACCAGTAGCTCGGACAGGCGGTGGTGCAGCAAAAGCAGAGAATGCACTCCCACATGCCGTCGAGTTCTTTGCGTTCTTCCGTGGATTGGCGACGTTCGCCGTCGGGCGGCGGCGGGGTGTCGGATTTGAGCCAGGGTTCGATGGAGCGGAGCTGGGCGTAGGCGGCGGTGAGGTCGGGAACCAGGTCGCGGATCACGGCCATGTGTGGCAGCGGGTAGATTTTTGCCACACCTGCGATGCTGTCGGTGGGCTTGAGGCAGGCGAGGGTGTTGGTGCCGTCGATGTTCATCGAGCAGGAGCCGCAGATGCCTTCGCGGCAGGAGCGGCGGAAGGCGAGCGTGGGGTCGATCTCGTTCTTGATGTGGATCAAGGCGTCGAGCACCATGGGGCCGACGCGGTCGAGGTCGACCTGGTAGGTGTCGATGCGGGGTTTTTCGCCGTCGTCGGGGCTCCAGCGATAGATCCTGAACTCCTTGACCCGCGTGGCGCCGGCCGGCGCCTTGTGCGTGCGGCCGGGGCCGACGCGGCTGTTGGCGGGAAGGGTGAACTCGACCATGGGCTGGGGTGTCCTCGGCGGTCTCAGTAGACGCGCTTCTTTGGGGGGAAGACGGAGACCTCGTTGGTCAGCGTCTGCATGCGGACCGGGCGGTAGGAGAGCTTGATCTCGCCGCGTTCGTCGCAGGTGGAGACGGTGTGCTTCATCCAGTGCTCGTCGTCGCGGTCGGGGAAATCGTCCTGGGCGTGGGCGCCGCGTGATTCCTGGCGGGCGGCGCCGGAGAAGATGGTGACGGCGCCGTTGGCGATGAGGTTCTCGAACTCGAGCGCCTCGACGAGGTCGGTGTTCCAGATGAGGCTGCGGTCGGTGACCGACATGTCGGCGAGCCCGGTGTAGAGATTGCGGATCTTGTCGCAGCCCTCCTCGAGGCTGCGTGTGGTGCGAAAGACTGCGGCGTGGGCCTGCATGGTGCGCTGCAGGCCCTCGCGCATCTCGGCGACGCGGGTCCCGCCCTTGGCGTGGCGGGTGCGGTCGAAGCGATCCAGCGCGTATTCGCCGGCCTTGGCGGGAAGCTCGGGGAGGCGGCCTTCGGGCTTGACGGTCTCGGCGGCGCGGTGGGCGGCGGCGCGGCCGAAGACGACCAGGTCGAGCAGCGAGTTGGTGCCGAGGCGGTTGGCGCCGTGGACGGAGACGCAGGCGGCTTCCCCGATCGCCATCAGGCCGGGGACGATGGCGTCGGGGTTGGTCTCGGTCGGGCGGAGGACCTCGCCGTGATAGTTCGTGGGGATGCCGCCCATGTTGTAGTGGACCGTGGGAAGGACGGGGACGGGCTCGCGGACGACGTCGACGCCGGCGAAGACGCGGGCGGTCTCGGAGATGCCGGGCAGGCGCTCGTTGAGGAGCTGGGCGCCGAGGTGCTCCAGGTGCATCAGGATGTGGTCCTTGTTGGGACCGCAGCCGCGTCCTTCGTTGATCTCGATGGTCATCGAGCGGGAGACGACGTCGCGCGAGGCGAGGTCCTTGGCGGTCGGGGCATAGCGCTCCATGAAGCGCTCGCCTTCGGAATTGGTGAGGTAGGCGCCCTCGCCGCGGCAGCCTTCGGTGAGCAGGCAGCCGGCGGGGAAGATGCCGGTGGGGTGGAACTGGACGAATTCCATGTCCTGGGTGGGCAGGCCGGCGCGCATGGCCATGCCGGAGCCGTCGCCGGTGCAGGTGTGGGCCGACGTGCAGGACAGGTAGGCGCGGCCGTAGCCGCCGGTGGCGAGCACCACCTGCTGGGCGCGGAAGCGGTGCATGGTGCCGTCTTCCAAGCACCAGGCCATGACGCCGCGACAAGCGCCGTCCTCGTCCATGATCAGGTCAAGTGCGAAATACTCGACGAAGAACTCGGCGTTGTGCTTGAGGCTCTGCTGGTAGAGCGTGTGCAGGATGGCGTGGCCGGTGCGGTCGGCGGCGGCGCAGGCGCGCTGGGCGGGAGCCTTGCCATAGTCCTTCATGTGGCCGCCGAAGGGGCGCTGATAGATGCGGCCGTCCTCGGTGCGGCTGAACGGGACGCCGTAGTGTTCCAGCTCGTAGATCGCGGGGACGGCCTCGCGGCACATGTATTCGATGGCGTCCTGGTCGCCGAGCCAGTCGGACCCCTTGACGGTGTCGTACATGTGCCAGCGCCAGTTGTCCTCGCCCATGTTGCCGAGTGCGGCACCGATGCCGCCCTGGGCGGCGACGGTGTGCGAGCGGGTGGGGAAGACCTTGGTCACGCAGGCGGTTCGCAGGCCGGCGGCGACCATGCCGAGGGTCGCGCGCAGGCCGGAGCCGCCGGCGCCGACCACGACGACGTCGTACGAGTGGTCGATGACCGTGTAGGCGCCGTTGGAGGGCTTGGAGATCGCGTTCATGGCACGTCCTTGGCGGTCGGGTCCTCAGAAGGTCATCTTGAGCACGGCGACGATGGCGAACAGGGCAAGCAGGAGGGCCGCGCCCTTGTTGGCGAGGGTGGCCGCGAGTTCCATCGGTCTGGAATGGATGTAGTCACCGATGATGACCTGCAAACCGAGCTGCATGTGATGGAAGGTCATGACGATGAGAGCTAGGAGGAGGACGGCGTTGACCGGGTGGCCGGCCCAGTGGGCGATCTGCGGCTGGGTGTCGCCGAGATGGGCGATGAGTGCGACGACGAACCAGATCGTGAGCGGAACGAGCGCGATGGCGGTGATGCGCTCGACGCGCCAGTGCTCGACGGCGGGAGCGCCGGTGACGCCGGCGCCGCGGGCGCGGCCGAGCTGCGAGCGCATGACGGCGGCGTGGGGGTTGATGCCGGCGTCGGGAGACTGGGACATGGGTGTTCCGATCAGAGCCAGACGGCGAGGGCGGCGACCACGATGAGCAGGAACGTCACGCCGGTCGCGACGACGGCGATGCGGCCGGTCAGGTGCACCGACGGCAGGTCGTAGAAATAACCGGCGTCCCAGGCGAGGTGACGCAGGCCGGCGTAGGTGTGATAGCAGAGCGAGAGCGCCCAGCCGGCGAGGACGAGGATGCCGAGAATGCTGCTCGCGAACCATTGGACGTGGGCGTAAGGTTTGGGGCCCTCGGACGCGGCGACGAGCCACCAGACCATCATCAGTGTGCCGGCGGAGGTTGCCACGCCGGTGACGCGGTTGGCGATCGACAGCACCGAGGTGAGCTGCGGCTTGTAGATCTGGAGGTGGGGAGACATGGGACGGCGGACCGGACGACCGTCGCTCGTCTGTCCGACGAACAATCCGTCGCGTGCGTCTGCCATGTCCGGTTCACCGCTGCTCCATACGTCCTGCGCAACTAGGGCTGGCTGACCGGCGGGTCAATGAGGGCGGTCGGTTTGGACGGGAAATGGTGCGCGTCGCCCCCGGGCGGCGGCGCCGGCTGCGGGCTGGCGTCCAGGTCAAGGGCGTAGTGACGTGTTTCACCGAAGCCTAGCGTGTCGAAGCAGCCTGCCTCGAGGCGAGCGGCCAGAAGCGCAGCCTCGAGGGCGCGTGGCGGGGCGTCGATGTCTTCATCGGTCAACTGGAAGGTGCCGAAATGCATGCCGATCGAGCGTCCGGCTCCCAGATCGAGGTGGGCCTGCAGCGCTTCGGCGGGATCGATGTGGACGGCTGCCATCAGCCATCGCGGTTCGTAGGCGCCGATCGGCAGCATCGCCAGGTCGGGAGGCCCGAGCCGCTTGCGGATGTCGGTCCAATGCGGGCCCGCTCCCGAGTCGCCGGCGAAGAGAACCCGACCCGGATCGGCCTCGATCATGAAGCCGCCCCACAGGCATCTGTTGCGGTCGAACGGCGTGCGAGCGGCGAAGTGCCGCGCCGGCGTCGCGGTAATCCCCAGTCGGGCGACGGTCGTGCGCTGCCACCAGTCAAGTTCGACCGCGTCGATCCCGAGCTTCCGCAGAGGGCGCGCATTGCCGAGCATCGTGACGAACCGGGGCCGATGCAGCCGCTGCAGTTCGCGCAGGCTCGGGACATCCATGTGGTCGTAGTGATTGTGCGACAGCAGCACGACATCCGGGCGCGGCAAGTCCGCCAGCGCAATTCCCGGCGGTCTTGCCCGGATCGGCCCAGCCCAGCGCACCGGCGAGCAACGCATGCTGAAGATCGGATCGGTCAGGACGACCGCTTCGGCGAAACGCAGCAGGAACGTGGAATGATTGATGAAGCTGACCGCGACCGCGCCGGGCTGCACCGTGTCGGGTGGCGGCGCGAAGCCGGGGCCGGCCGGCGGACGTTCCCAACGCCTGCGCCGCCGTGCCAGCCGCCAGCGCAGAACCTGAAGCAGGCCGGTGGTGTGGATGCCGCCGGGATTGAAGAACCGTTGGCCGTCGAAATGGTCGGAGATCGGTCGTTCGGCGGGGAGAAGCCGCGTCACGCCGTCAGGCGTACGAGGCGCGACGCCCCGCTCTTGACCAGGTGCTCGGCGATCTGCACAGCGTTGAGGGCCGCGCCCTTGCGGAGGTTGTCGGCGGCGCACCAGAAGGCGAGACCGTGCGGGACGGTGGGATCGACGCGCAGCCGGCTGACATAGACGGCGTCCTCGCCGGCGGTCTCCATCGGGGTCGCGTAGCCGCCGTCGTCGCGGGTGTCGTGCAGGATCAGTCCGGGGGCGTGGCGGAGCGCCGTGCGGGCCTGTTCGAGCGAGATCGGGCGCTCGAACTCGACGGCGATGGCCTCCGCATGGCCGATGAAGACGGGGACGCGGACGCAGGTGGCCTGAACGAGGATGTCGGGATCGAGGATCTTGCGGGTCTCGACGGCCATCTTCCATTCCTCGCGGGTGGCGCCGTCGTCCATGAAGCCGTCGATGTGAGGGATGACGTTGAAGGCGATCTGCTTGGTGAACTGGGCGATGGTGGGCGCGTCGTTGACGAAGCTGCCCTTGGTCTGGGTGAAGAGCTCGTCCATGCCTTCCTTGCCGGCGCCGGAGACGGACTGGTAGGTGGCGACGACGACGCGCCTGACCCTGGCCAGATCGTGCAGCGGCTTGAGTGCCATGACCATCTGGATGGTCGAGCAGTTCGGGTTGGCGACGATGTTGCGGCGTATCCTGGTGAGCGCCTGCGGGTTGACTTCGGGCACGACGAGGGGAACGTCGGGCTCCATGCGGAAATGGCTGGTGTTGTCGATCACCAGGCAGCCGGCGGCGGCGGCCCGCGGGGCGTGCAGCGCGGAGATCGAGGCGCCGGGGCTGAAGAGCGCGAGGTCCCAGCCGCCGAAGTCGAACTGCTCGAGGTTGCGGACCTTGAGCACGGACTTCTCGCCGAAGGAGACCTCCTGGCCGGTGGAGCGGCCGGACGCCACCGCGGCGATTTCACTGATCGGGAAGCCGCGTTCGGCGAGGGTTTTCAGCAACTCGCGGCCGACCGCGCCGGTGGCGCCGACCACCGCGACCTTGAATGCCATGACGGGTCTCCGCTGCTTTGTGCTGGGACGTAGGCCTCCGGCCCTGCGGGAGCAAGCGTGGCATTGGCTCCGTAACGTTTCGGCCGGAACCAAGGCCGGCGCGATGCGTCCTCTGTGGGCGTGGTGACAATCGGGAGTGCGCGATGAGTGCGACGATGAAGCCGTCAAGCCCCGACCGCCGGATCCCACCGGTGGCGGCGGAGGCGGCGCCTTCCTGCACCTTCGTCATATTTGGCGCACATGGCGACCTGACCAAGCGGCTGCTGATCCCGTCGTTCTACAATCTCGCAGGCGGGCACCTGCTGGCCGACGATTTCAAGCTGATCGCTGTCGACCGGGTGGAGAGCTCGGACGACGGGTTTCGCGGCGAGCTGCGCCAGACGATGAACGAGTTCACCAAGGATCGGAACGCGGAGTTCTACACACCGCAGATCGATGAGACGAACTGGGGGTGGCTCGCCTCCCGGATCAGCTATCTTCAGGCGGATTTCACCAAGGCCGACGACATCGAGAAGCTGAAGGCGCAGGTGTCGGGCAATGCGGTGTTCTACTGCGCGGTGGCGGCGCGGTTCTTCTCGGTGGTGGCGGAATCGATCGGGAAGGCCGGTCTGCTCAAGCAGTCGGACGGGGTGTTCCGGCGCCTAGTGGTCGAGAAGCCGTTCGGGGCGGATCTGGCGAGCTCGAAGGCGCTGAACGCCAAGCTGCTGAGGCAGGCGGACGAGACGCAGATCTACCGGATCGACCATTTCCTCGGCAAGGAGACGGTGCAGAACATCCTGGCGTTCCGGTTCGGCAACGGCATCTTCGAGCCGCTGTGGCGGCGAGAATATATCGATCATATCCAGGTCACGGCGGCCGAGACGGTGGGGGTCGAGCAGCGGGGGGCGTTCTATGAGCCAACCGGTGCGCTGCGCGACATGGTGCCGAACCATCTGTTCACGCTATTGTCGATGGTGACGATGGAGCCGCCCAATTCGTTCAACGCGGAAAGCGTGCGGACGATGAAGCAGGCGTTTCTGGAGAGCCTGCACCCGGTCAAGCCGGAGAACGTGGCGCGGGGGCAGTATACCGCGGGGTCGGTGGGCGGGCATACGGTCGCGTCCTACCGGGAGAGCCCTGGGGTGGCACCCGGCAGTGTTACCGAAACCTATATCGCAATGAAGCTGGAGGCGGACAGTTGGCGCTGGTCCGGGGTGCCGTTCTATCTGCGGACCGGCAAGTGCATGTCCGGCCGCCGTACCGAGGTCGTGGTGCATTTTCGGCAGGCGCCGTATGCGATGTTCCGCGATTCGCCGGTGGACCGGCTGACGCCGAACAACCTGACGATCAACGTGCAGCCCAAGCAGGGGATCACGCTCGGCATCTCGGCCAAGGTCCCGGGCCCCAAGATGGATCTGTCCGGCGTGGAGATGCGGTTCAGCTACGAGGACGCGTTCGAGCTGACGCCGAACGTGGGCTACGAGACGCTGATCTACGACTGCCTGATCGGCGACGCGACGCTGTTCCAGCGCGCGGACAACATCGATGCCGCCTGGGCGGTTGTCGACCCGGCGCTGGTGAACCCGCCGGTGCCCGAAATGTACGCGGCGGGGAGCGACGGGCCGGCCGGGGCGGCTGCCTTGCTGGCGCGTGACGGGCGGGAGTGGACGTCCGTCCAGGACTGACGAAGGCCAGGGCGCTGCCCTGGACCCGTTGGGGCCGGTCGGCCCCAAGCCCCGCGTTCTCAGGTAAAGGATGGGCGTCACGCCCAAGGCGTGCCGGTTCATGACGCTCCTTGCCAGATCTTGATCACCACACCATGGATCGTGTTTACAGCTTATCACGCTGACCCATGGAGGATTATGTTGCGGGGGATCGTCACTAGGCGTGCCGTTCTCGGGGCCGCCGGCGCGGCTGCGGCCGTGCCCCCGGCCCCCGCCGGTGGGCCCTGGGGGACGCGGGCCTAGGGCGACTAACATCCGCGCCGCCGGGTGGTGGGCGGC
>CAXTSH010000078.1:11316-16726 GCA_964246925.1 uncultured Acetobacteraceae bacterium | reverse complement strand
GTCCAGGGGTGGAACCCCTGGATCTGATTGGGCTTTCGGACGTCCGCGAGGCGGCGGAGCGGATCAGGGGCAAGGTGCTTCGCACGCCCACCGTCGGAAGTGCGGCGGTGTCGGCGGCGTGCGGCTGCGAGGTGCTGCTCAAGCTCGACAATCTGCAGGCGGTGGGCTCGTTCAAGGAACGCGGCGCGGCCAACAAGCTGGCGCTGCTGACGGCGGCCGAGCGAGAACGCGGGGTGGTCGCGATGTCGGCCGGCAACCATGCCCAAGGTGTCGCCCGGCACGCGAGCTTGATGGGGATCGCGTCGGTCATCGTGATGCCTCGCTCGACGCCGGTGTCGAAGATCACGCGGACGGCGTTCTGGGGTGCCCGGGTGGTGCTGCATGGCGACACGCTGGCCGAGGCGATGGCACACGCGACGATGCTGGCCGAACGTGACGGTCTGGTGTTCATCCATCCGTTCGACGACCCGGCGATCATTGCCGGCCAGGGCACGATGGCGCTCGAAGTGCTGGAGGATTGCGGCGAGATCGACGCGATCGTGGTGCCGATCGGGGGCGGCGGTGTCATCGCCGGGTGTGCGGCGGTGGTCGCCGCGCTGTGTCCGAAGGCGGACATCATCGGGGTTCAGGTCGCGGGACATGACTCGCTTGGGCTGCATCCGGGCGAGGAGACTGTGCCGCTCGGTGGTGCCACGATCGCGGAAGGGATCGCGGTCGCGTCGGTCGGACGAGCGCCGCTGGCCCTGATCCGGGCGCATGTGGACACGGTGCTGACGGTTCCGGAACTGGTGATCGAGGATGCGATCGCCTTGCTCGCCGAAGGGGCCAAGCAGGTGTCGGAGGGTGCCGGGGCGGCCGCGCTGGCCGGTGTGCTGGCGGATCGTGAGCGGTTCGACGGCAAGCGGGTGGTGGTGCCGGTCTGCGGTGCGAACATCGACAGCCGGATCCTGGCCAACGTGCTGCTGCGCCGCCTGCTTCGCGACGGGAGGCTGCTGCGGCTGCGCATGGAAATCCCGGACCGCCCAGGTGTGCTGGCCGACATCGCGACCAGGATCGGCGGGTCGGGCGGCAACATCATCGAGGTGTCGCACCAGCGGCTGTTCGCGTCACCCAGCGTGCAGAACGCCGAACTCGAGGTTATGGTGGAAGCGCGCGACCCGGCGCATGCGACCGAGATCACGACGGCGTTGTCGGAAAGCTACGTGGTGCGGCGCGGATAACGGCCGGGCGGCTGGAGAGAGGCGATGAACAAGCTCGGCGTGCATGCCTTCGTGTGGACTGCGGAGTGGACCAACGAGAACGCGGCGCGGGCGATCGCGCTGACCAAGGAGACGGGGTTCGACCTGATCGAACTCTCGTCGATGGATCTGGGCCGGATCGATACGGATTTCACCAGGCGAGAGCTGGAGCGGGCCGGCCTGGGTGCGACGATGTCGTTCGGGCTGGATGCGTCGCAGGACGTGTCATCGGATGATCCGGAGCGGGTGCGGGCGGGCGAGCAGCAGTTGCTGCGCGGGGTCACGATCGCGCGTGACGTCGGGGCGACGCATGTGTGCGGGATCCTCTATTCGGCGTTTCAGAAATATGCGGTGCCGACGACGGCGGACGGGGTGTCGCGATCGATCGAAGTCGTGCGCCGGGTAGCGGAGAAAGCGGCCGAGAGCGGCGTCGTGCTGGGCATGGAGGTGGTCAATCGTTACGAGACGAACATGCTGAACACGGCGGCCCAGGCGGTGGAGTATGTCAAGCGAGTCGGGATGGCGAACGTGAAGGTGCATCTCGACTGCTACCACATGAATATCGAGGAGGCCGACGTTGCTGCGGCCATCGTCGGGACGGGCGAGCATCTCGGGTATTTCCATACCGGCGATTCGCATCGCGGCTATCTCGGGTCGGGATCGATCGATTTTACCCCGGTGTTCAGGGCGCTGGTGGCGTCCGGGTATGATGGGCCGATCACGTTCGAATCGTTCTCGTCGACCGTGGTTGGGCAGCCGCTGGAGGGGATACTGGGGATCTGGCGCAACCTCTGGGACGACGGCCGCGACCTGGCGGCACATGCACGGGCGTACACCGAGGTGCAGCTCAAGGCGGCGCGAGAGGCGTTGAAGAAGACTTGAAAAACGGAACGCGGTGGCGCGTTTGCGTCAGGGCCACGAAACGTCCCGTGAGCAGTAGGGCGGCCGGGGTGAGGCCGGCGAGCATGCCGAGCCACATGCCGGAAGCGCCCATCCGGAAACGCAGCGCCAGCAGTGAGCCGACCGGGACGCCGACGACCCAGTAGCTGAAGCCGGTGATGAACATCGGCACGCGGGTGTCCTTCAGGCCGCGGAGCGCGCCGTTGGCGAGCACCTGGATGCCGTCGGAGAACTGGAACAGGGCGCCGAAGCCGAGAAGGGAGGCGGCGATGGCGATGATCGCGGGGTCGGTGGCGTAGAGAGAGACCAGTAGGCGGGGGACGGAGAGCAGAAGGGCCGCGGAGACGAATTGCGTCGCCAGCACGAGGGTAAAGGCGGCGGTAGCGGCGCGCTTGATGGCGCTGAGGTCGCCGGCACCGGCGGCGCGGCCGACCCGGACGGTGGTCGCGAGCGCCAGGCCGAGCGGGACCATGAAGGTGACGGTCACCAGGCTGAGGGCAACCTGGTTGGCGGCGACCTGCCGCTCGCCGAGGGAGCCGACGATGAGGCCGGCGGCGCTGAACATGCCGGCCTCGAGCAGCAGCGAGACCGCGATCGGCAGACCGACGCGCAATAGGGAGGCGAGCACCCGAGGGTCGGGACGCCAGCGTCCGGAGGTCCAGTCGATGCCGGGGTAGGCGCGGGAGAAGCGGACGTAGAGGATGTAGAGCAGGCTCTGCACCCAGGTCGCGATCGCAGTCGCGAGGCCGCTGCCGAGCGGGCCGAGCGGCGGCGCGCCGAGCCTGCCATACATCAGCGCCCAGCCGAGCGGGGCGAGGACGAGGAGACCGGCGAACTGCACGACCAGGGTCGGTGTGGTGCGCGACAGGCCTTCGGAGAGGCCGCGGGCGGCGGCAAACAGGCCGAGAGCCGGGCCGGCAGCGGCGATCGCGCGGAGAAACGCGGTGGCGCCGGGCAGCAGGCCGGGTGCGATGCCGGCCGCGCGCAGGATGGTTGGGCCGAGCAGGCCGAGAGCGAGCCCGGCGGCGGCACCGACGACGAGGCCGAGCAGGACAGCCTGGCGGAACAGTGGCGAGACCTGGCCGCGGCGGCCGGCGCCGTCGAGGAAGGAGACGGTTGGCTGCAGCGACAGCATGGTCCCGATGACGGCCATGAGCATCAGGACGTAGAGGCTGCCGCCGACGGCGACGGCGCCCAGAACACGCGCGCCGAGATGTCCGGCCAGGATGTTGTCGACGAGGGTCATCCCGATCTGAGCGAGCTGGCCGATGATGACGGGAATGGCGAGGCGAAGGAGAGGTTTGTATTCGTGGCGCAACCGCGTCTCATCGCCCGATCCGGTGACCGGCGTCACGTCGGCGAACACAAGCTTCTATGACAGATGCTGGGCGATGGAAGGAACCTGCCCAATGACGGCCCATAGCGGGTCACCGAGGGGCGGCGTGACCGTGCAAACGGACACGTCGCCGAAGCCGGCCGCCTGCATATAGGTCGCGACCAGCCGTTGCTGGCCGATGCCGTCCAGGGCCTGCCAGATCGCGACCGCCTTGGTCGGGAAGCAGCGGTTGGAGAACGAGACTACGAACGGCGCTCGGGGGCGCAGGACCCGGCGCACTTCTTTAAACACCTCCACCGGGCGCTGCAGGTACTGCACGGACACGCACAGGGCGGCGCCGTCGAATGTGTCGCCGGCGAAAGGCAGCGCCGGGTCAGCGTTCAGGTCCTGCGTGAAGCGAGCCGTCAGGCGTGGGTTGGCAGCCAGCTCGGCCGCGTTCATGCCGTGACCGGTGACGCTGTTGTAGACCGTCTCGGGTGGCAGGTGGCTGACCCAACTGCTCATCAGGTCGAGGATGTCGCCGCCCGCCGGGAGGACCTCCCGATAAAGGGTGGTGACGGCGGCGATGGCGACGTCGTCGATATGGGTGACGAAACGCGGCTGGAGGTAGAACGCCGCATCAGGCGAGGGATCGGCCTTGCGGAAGGCGCCTGGCGGCAGGCTCGGGAGCTGGTCGGTCGCGGGCCGGATGGAGTTGTTGTTCATCCGCTTGCATGTCCGGCCGTGGAGCGGTTCTTCAAGCGGTGGCCTCAGCGAAGCTTGAGATCGGAGAGGTCGTCGAGATGGGCTTCGGCAGCCCAGCCATAGAGGCCCGCCTTCTGGACGCCTGCGCTTGTCCGCCAGCCGTTGCCGACGGCGAGGACGATCTCGTTGCGTCCCCGTCGCAGTTCGAGGACGACCGAGGCGTTGTCGGGTTCGAGGCGGCCGTTCGGCGACAGGCGACGCTCGGCTGGATAATAGGGGTTTTCGCCGGAGAACACGAGCGCGCCATTGAGGAACATCGACACCTGCCGCGCCCAGCCGATCCGGATGGTCCGGCGTATCGGCGCGGCGGCGGTCACGACGGTTTTCAACCACCCGACGGAGGGCGAGTGTGCCTGACGGACGTCGAACGCGCGGCTCAGGTTGACCAGACCCGTCGGCTCGGCCGCGATCGGGCGCCACGCGCCGGGCGGCGGAATGGCCGCCGCCGGCGCAGGATGATCCACGGCGAGCGCGGTGGGGGGCGCCACCAGCCAAGCGGTGATGGTGCCGGGATCGGGACGCGCCGGGTGCAGCGACGGGAGTCCGAACGGGCTACCGGGATGGATGACAAGGTTGGCGTAGATCGCAGGGCCCTTCAACGCGATGCCTCCGTCGGCCGTTACGCCCTGTAGCTTCGGCACGGCGAGCGATGGCTCGGCCGCGCGATTGACATAGACGAGCATCTTGTCGCCGGCGACGACCAGGCGGACATGATTCCAGCCTGTCGGCGTGATGGGCGCGGGGCTCTCCTCGTCGGCGTAGATGTCCCACTGCATCAGCCCGTGGGTGATCGGGGCGTACTGGATGCAGTCGTCGGCGGCCGGGCAGTCGGGGTTCGCACGCAGGTAGACGATCTCGCCTGCTTCGTTGCCGTGGCGACGAAAGATGATGCCGGTATCGCTGTAGGCGAGCGGCTTGATGTCGAAGTCGATCGTGCCGTTGGAGAAGCGCGCGACGTTCGAGACGGCGACGGCCTCGTTGATCGTCATGGTGCCCATGGGCATGCCCTCGTAACGCGCGAAATGCAGTGCGCCGGACGCTTGGCCGACCCAGCCGATCGGTGCTGCGAGCGTCCACGCGTCAGGGCTCATGGGATAGGCGATGGTTCGCTCGCCGGCGGCCGCCCGCGCGGGGGCGAGCCGCACCCCGGCGCCCGCGCGCCGCGAAGGCGTGGATCGCCGCATCCGTGGTG
>CAXTSH010000078.1:0-11306 GCA_964246925.1 uncultured Acetobacteraceae bacterium | reverse complement strand
TGGGTGGCCGCGCGGGGGGCGGCGGGCGAGGCGGCGAGAGTGGCGGCGAGGCCCAGCGCAACGAGGAGCGAGGCACGACGGCGAGATCGGGATGCACGCGACCGTAAACGTTGCGGGATCGATGAGCAGGGCACGTCCAAATCTCTTGTTCTATGTCGCCGAACCGATAGCGGACGATGGGACAGCCGGCGAGCCGAGCGAAGATACTTCTCGGCTTCTGTCGAGGAGCGCCGGCAGGAAACGTCTCGCGTGTTCCGGGGTCGTAGGGCCGGCCGGTCTCGGAAGCGCGCTCGTCCCTGGCGTCACCCTCCTGGTGATCGTGGCGGCGCTGTCGCTCGCCTTGGCGCCCGGTGTGGTGCGAATGGTCACGCCGGGTCAGCGTTCAGGTCCTTGACGAAGCGAGACGAGCCGGCAGCGGGTGCGGCCTATCAGACTTGCCCGCCTGTCACCTTGAGGTTACTATTTGTCATATTCGTGAGGAAACCGAGTGAGGTGTGGAGATGGCAGCAGCCGCGAGCGATCCGATGCCACCTCCGGAGCCGGCGGCGCCGGATCTCGGCTCGGTCTGGATGCCGCTCAAGGCCGGACTGCTCGCCATTCCGGCGCTTCTGCTGTTAGCGCCGATTGGAATCGGGCTTCATCTCGCTGGCCTGATTTCGACACACATCGCCGTTGCAGTTGTCGTCGCAGCGTCAATCCTTACGCCAAGCGTGCCGGTCTTTTGGCGTCAATTTCGTTTAATTCGATCGCTGCGTGAATGGCCCTTGTCCTCCCGAGACTGGGCCAAGCGCGATCTCAAAGCACAAAGAAGGCGACATGGGCTCAAGTCCAGCGTCGTTGTTCTTCCCCTGATGCTGCTTTCATTACTCAGCAGCAGCGCCGGTTCGAACTACCACGGGATGGCGTCCTGGTTCTTCACACCATCGTTGGCGCTCATGGCGTTTGCAGAGGCCTGGGACACGCTCGAGTGTGTGCGCGTCGGACGAAAGTCACTTTCGGATTTTGAACGATCGAGTGAACTTGACGCGGTCGCCTGCGCCGCGGCCAGCGTCTTCCTGGCCGGCGCTGCACTCCTGCTCATTGACCACTACTGGCGTTCGGTCTCTGTCCCGTTGTATTTCGTCTGTCTGCTTTGCGTCGCGATAGCGGTCAGGCGGGCACGCATCATGGTGATCGACCGACGGGCTGAACGAGCGGCCTGAGGTGGATCTTCGCAATCGGCTTCACGAAGCACGGGCGGCGCTCGGCCTCACACAGGCTGCGCTCGCGGAACAGGTTGGCGTGACGCGGAAAACAGTGAATACCGTTGAGAACGGGGTGTTTGTACCGTCCGTGGTGCTGGCGCTTAAACTCGCGCGCGTTCTCAACACCAATGTCGAGACACTCTTCGTTCTCGACGATCCGGCTTCGACCCAGGGGTAACGCGCGACGGAGGTCGGGGCCGAGCGCAATCATCAGGGTTGGAGGTTGACGTTCTCGTCTTCGAGGGCGAAGCCGATCTTGAGCTTGACCTGGAAATACTGGGCCGCGCCGTTCTCGATCTGGCCGCGGGTCTCGACGACCTCGAACCAGCGGAGATGGCGGATGGTGGTCGATGCCTTGGCGATCGCCGACTTGATGGCGTCGTCGATCCCGTTGGTCGATGAGCCGACGACTTCGATGACGCGGTAGACATGGTCGGTCATCGGGTGATCCTTTCGGGCTGGGACATCAGCAGGGCGGCGACGCGCTCCAGGGTCGATCGGTCGTCATCGTCGAAGCGGTCGAGGTCGGGGCTGTCGACGTCGAGCACGCCCAGGAGGTCGCGGCCGCGGACGAGCGGAACGACGATCTCGGAGCGGGAGGCGTCGTCGCAGGCGATGTGGCCGGGGAAGGCGTGAACGTCGGGGACGACGAGCGTCTCACGCCTAACGGCCGCTGCGCCGCAGACGCCGCGGCCGAACGGAATGCGGACGCAGGCGGGCTTGCCCTGGAACGGACCGAGGACAAGGGTGCCGGCGCGGTTGAAGTAGAAGCCGGCCCAGTTCACGCGGTCGAGGCCGTGATAGAGGACGGAGGCTGCGTTGGCGGCGTTGGCGATCAGGTCGTCCTCGCCTTCGAGGAGCGAGGCGACCTGCTCGACGAGGTCGTTCACGCCGGCTTGAAGTCGAGTGCGGCGCCGTTCATGCAGAAACGTTCCCCGGTCGGCTTGGGGCCGTCGGCGAAGACGTGGCCGAGATGGCCGCCGCACCTGGCGCAGGTGACTTCGACGCGGCGCATGCCGAGGCTATTGTCCTCCGTGGTTGCGACCGCGCCCGGCTTGGGCTGGTAGAAGCTCGGCCAGCCGCTGCCGCTCTCGTATTTGGTGTCGGAGTCGAACAGCGCGGCGCCGCACCCGGCGCAGAGGAAGATGCCGTCGCGCTTCTCGCGGTTGAGCGGGCTGGTGCCGGCGCGTTCGGTGCCGTGTTCACGCAGCACGCGATACTGCTCGGGCGTGAGCCGGGCGCGCCACTCCGCGTCCGTGAGATGGATGGTGCCCTCCTTGAGTGTCGCCGCGTCCGCCATGCCCGCCTCCTGTCTGTGGTGAGAGCGATGTGGGAAATCAGGCGGCGCGCCGAAACCCCCAAGGGCTGGCGCGCGTCGGTTCGACGGCGTTCGCATTTGGAGACGACGATGAGCGAGACGAACAAGGCACCGGATCCTCCGGCTGACGGCGACCTCGACGAGGACAAGATCGACGAAGCGATGGACGGCACGTTTCCGGCGAGTGATCCACCTTCCCACACCGGCACGACCGGCCCTGGAGACGGAAAGAAGGACTGAGTGGCGGTGTCCAGAGGTGAAACCTCTGGCGGGGTTGGGGGCGGAGTCCCCATGCTTCGCCCTGTCATGCTGATGATCCTGGACGGCTTCGGCTGGCGAGAGGATGCGGCGGACAACGCCGTGCGCCTGGCGGACACCCCAAACTTCGACCGGCTGTGGGCGGCCAGTCCACATGCGTTCCTGCGGACCTGTGGCCGAGACGTCGGTCTGCCTGACGGGCAGATGGGCAATTCCGAGGTTGGTCACCTCAATATCGGCGCCGGCCGGGTGGTGATGCAGGAGCTGCCCAGGATCGGGGCTGCCATCGAGGATGGCAGCCTGGCGCGGTCGCCGGTGCTGGCGCGGTTGTGCGAGCGGCTGCGCGAGACCGGCGGGACGTGCCACCTGGTGGGCCTGGTGTCCGACGGCGGGGTGCACTCGCACCAGGACCATGCAGCGGCGCTGGCGCAGATGGTCCGTGCGGCGGGGGTGCCGTGCGTGGTGCATGCGTGGACGGATGGGCGCGACACGGCGCCGGACGGCGCGCGCAAGTTTGTGGCCGCACTTGCGGGTTCGCTGCCGGAGGATATTCCGGTGGCGACGCTGTGCGGACGGTATTACGCGATGGATCGCGACGAGCGGTGGGAGCGGGTGCAGCGGGCCTACGACCTGCTGGTCGACGGGGCAGGCGAGCGCTTCGCGAGTGCCGGGGCGGCGCTGGGGGCGAGCGGCAAGACCGACGAGTTCGTCGAACCGTCGGTGATCGGCGATTATGGGGGGATGCGGGACGGCGACGGTATCCTGTGCTTCAATTTCCGGGCCGATCGGGTCAGGGAGATCCTGTCGGCTCTGTTGGAGCCGTCGTTCGACGGCTTCGCGAGGGTGCGGGTGGTGCGGTTCGCGGGCGCGGTCGGGATGACGCGTTACAGCGATGCCCTGGCCGGGCGGATTAGCGTGCTGTTCGAGAAGCTGCCGATGAACGATCTGCTCGGCGAAGTGGTGTCGAGGGCCGGGCTGCGTCAGCTCCGCATGGCGGAGACGGAGAAATATCCGCACGTCACCTATTTCCTGAACGGGGGTGTCGAGGTGGAGCTGCCGGGAGAGGACCGGATCATGGTCCCCTCCCCCAAGGTCGCGACCTACGACATGCAGCCTGAAATGTCGGCGCCGGAATTGGGTGCGCGCGCGGTCGCCGCGATCGAGAGCGGAAGCCATGACCTCCTCGTGCTGAACTTCGCCAATCCTGACATGGTCGGTCACACAGGCGACCTGCAGGCGGCGATTCGGGCGTGCGAAGCGGTGGACGAGCAGCTTGGACGGATCGAGGCGGCGGTCCGGTCGGCTGGCGGCGCGTTGCTGGTGACTGCCGACCATGGCAATTGCGAGACGATGCGCGATCCGGAGTCGGGCGGCGCGCACACGGCGCATACACTCAACCCGGTTCCCGTGCTGTTGGCGTCGGGACGGAAGGCGGGACTTCGGGACGGGCGGCTCGCCGACCTTGCGCCGACGCTGCTCGCGCTGCTCGGGGTGGCCAAGCCGGATGCGATGACAGGAGGTTCGCTGCTCGCCTGAGGCGGTGGGCGGTCGGGCTGCTGGCGCTCGCGCTGTTGGCGGCCGATCCGTCGCCGGCTCGGGCGGATGAAGCGTCGCAGGCGCGTCGTGCGGCTTTGCAGGCGAAGGTTGTCGCGGCACGTCTGCAGGCGCGCGACGTGGCGGCGGCGCGGCGGCTACGACAGACCGAGCAGCAAGCGTCCGCGCAGGCTGGGAGGATCGAGGCGCTTGGTGCCCAGCATGATCGGCAGGAGCGGATGATCGCCGTCCTGACGGCGCAGTTCGCGGCGTTGGCGGCGCCGCTGCGCGGCGTGGAGGCGGCGCCCCTGCTGACGCTGCTGCTGGCGCCTGGAACGTCCGCGGATGCAGCGACGGAGGCGTGGGTGCTGCGCGGCATGGCAGCGGACACCGCGCGCAAGCTGGTGGCGCTGCGGGCCAGCGAACGGGCGGCCGACGGGCTGGCTGGGTCGCTTGCGGCCGCGCGCGCGCCCGCGGCCTCCCTCCACACCGACCAGGTGCGGCAGGCGAAGGCGATCGAGCAGGGTCTCGTGGTGGCGCGGCGGACGGCCGACGCGGCGGAGGCCCGCGCCCGCGACATCGCCGGACGAGCCGCGACGGCGGCCTCCCGGACGGCGTCGCTGAAGGATGCGATCGCCTCGTTGCAGTCACAGCGGGCCGGACCGAGGCCTGGTCCTGGCATTGCCGCCGGCGGAGTGCTGGCCCCGGTCGTGGGACCGGTCGTGCAACGCTACGGGGCGATGACGGACGCCGGCGCCGCCTCCGGTCTGACCTACGCAGCGGCACCGTCTGCGCCCGTCAGTGCGCCCTGCCGCGGGCAGGTCGACTTTGCCGGACCGTTCCGCTCCTACGGCAAGATGGTGATCGTCGATTGCGGCAGGAGCGTCCGCTTCGTGCTGGCCGGGCTCGACCGACTCGCCGTGGCGCCGGGCGTCGCGGTGCGGGCGGGCCAGCCGATCGGGCGGATGCCGGGCGCCATGGCGGGCACCGACGGCAGGCCGACGCTCTATGTGCAGTTGCGGCGAGGTGCGGAGACGGCCGATCCGGGCGCGTATCTCCGGCATTGAGACGCTGCAGCGGTTCTTGAGGACATAACCCCATTGTCATGCGTCGGATCGGTCTTGCGCCGGAGCCGGTCTGCTATCAATGGAAGTTCATGCCTGATCGGAGACGACAATGAGGTTTCGTAACGGCCTGTTGCTCGGGGGCGCGTTTGCCGCCGGCCTCGCGGCGGGACCTGCCAGCGGACCGATCGAGCGCATGCTCGGTCTGACCTCTCCCTACGGTTTCGCCGGGCGCGCGCTGGCCCAGGACGTCGACGAGCAATCGTCGGGCGGGCACGCCGAGACGTACCATCTGCTCGACCTGTTCGGCTACGTGTTCGAGAAGGTGCGTGCCGACTATGTGCAGCCGGTGTCGGACCGGGAGCTGATCGACAACGCGCTGAACGGGATGCTGAGCGGGCTCGATCCGCACAGTTCGTATATGGACAAGAAAGAGTTCGCCGCGATGCAGATCCAGACCCGCGGCCAGTTCGGCGGGCTCGGGCTGGAAGTCCAGGAAAGCGACGGGCTGATCAAGGTGGTCTCGCCGATCGACGACACGCCGGCGGCGCGCGCTGGCATGAAGGCGGGCGACCTGATCCTCGGCATCGATGGCAAAAGCGTCGATGGCATGACGCTGGACGATGCGGTCGACCGGATGCGGGGAGCGCCAGACAGCCCGATCCAGCTCACGGTCAAGCGGATCGGGATCGACCATCCGCTCGAGCTGCATCTCAAGCGCGAGATCATCCACATCCAGGTGGTCAAGTCGGCACTCTATGGGCACACCGCCTACATCCGGCTGGCACAGTTCAACGACGACACCGATGACGGGCTGCATGCGGCCTGGAACAAGCTGCGGGCCAAGGCGGGAGGGCATCTCGACGGGCTGGTGCTCGACCTGCGCAACAACCCGGGTGGGCTGCTCGACCAGGCGATCGATGTCTGCGACGACTTCATCTCCAGCGGCGAGGTGGTGTCGACCCGGGCGCGTCATCCGGAGGACAGCCAGCGCTGGGACGCGAAGGGATCGGACATCACCGGCGGCTTGCCGATGGTGGTGCTGCTCAATGGCGGCTCGGCTTCGGCGAGCGAGATCGTGGAAGGCGCGCTGCAGGACCACCATCGGGCGCTGATGCTCGGCACGCGGTCGTTCGGCAAAGGATCGGTGCAGACGCTGATGCCGATCAACGACGATGGGGCGCTGCGCCTGACGACGGCGCGCTACTACACGCCATCGGGCCGTTCGATCCAGGGGTTGGGGATCAGCCCGGACATTCCGGTCAAGGAGGAGCATGGCGAGCAGGACCTGCTGCCCGACCGGGAAGGTGACCTGATCCACGCGTTGAAGAACCAGGGCGGGACGCCGCCGCCGCCGCCGAGCAGCCACGGATCGCTGCCGCCGATCGCGCAGTCGGTTCCCAGGGAGCCGCCGGCGAACTGGCCGAAGTTCGACCTGAGCAATCCCGGGACGGACTTCCAGTTGCAACAGGCGCTGCGTGTGGTCGATGCGATGGCTTCGACGGCGACCGCCTCGCATTGAACGTTCGCACGCTGTTCGGCGTCCGGGGCCTGTTCGGCACCTGGGGGGCGCTTGCCGCCTGTGCGGCCGTCGTCGCGGTGACCCTCGAGATTTTGGGACCGCCGGTTCGATCGGGCGCAGGCCTCGATCTTCGCCAGCGGATCGCGGCCGGCATGCCACCGATCGGGACACCGGCGCCAGCGCCGGCTCCGGTCCATAAGCCGGGCACGATCGCGCCGCCAGACCTGGCGCTGCTCGCCGCCATCCCGGACCAGCCGGGGCGGATGCTGCCGGTCATCGGGTCGGACGGGCGGCTGCCGCTCGCGGCCTATGCGGCGATGCCGCCGCCGGTGCTGCCCAACCAGGCGCGGCTCGCCCTGCTCGTCGACGGGATCGGGCTCGACGAGGCGACGAGCGCTGCCGCGATCACGGAACTGCCGGCGCCAGTGGATGTGGCGTTCTCGCCGTATGCGGACGAGAACGGGAAGCTGGCAGCGGCGGCGCGCGCGCGCGGGCACGAGATGCTGGTATCGATTCCGATGGAGCCGCAGGGCAGCCCGCAGAACGAGGAGGGCAACCGGCAGTTGTCGGCAGCCCGGGACGACGCGGCGAACGAACGCAACCTGCTGTGGGCGCTGTCGTCGCTGCAGGGCTTTGTCGGGGCGACGGCGGCGGAGACCGGGCAGGCGGGCGAGCACGTGCTCGGGGACCCGTCGATGTATGCGAGCGTGATGCATGAACTGGCGTCGCGCGGCCTGATCTTCGTCGATCCGAGACCAGGGGCGTCGATGGCGTCCGGCCTGTCGTCGGTGGTGGCTGGAACGGTGGTTGACGGCGAGGCGGAGCTGGTTGACCAGGAGGCGCAACTGGCAGCGCTGGTGGCACTCGCCCAGCGCGACGGGCGGGCGCTCGGGATCGTGGGACCGTTGCGGCCGGTGACGCTGGCGCGGCTGGTGGCCTGGGTGCGGACGCTGCCGGCGCAGGGTGTCGTATTGGTGCCGGCGAGCAGTCTGGCGGCGCGGCCGGCGACGGCCCTGAGCGAGACGGCAGCGGGCGCTGGGCTCAGTGGGGGTCAGTGAGCGAGCTGCCGTACCGCGCTGATCCGGTGCGGATGCCTGTCAGGTCGGTCCAGACAGGCAACACGCTTCCACAAGTCCTGGTGGCCAGCCTGGTCGGTACGACGATCGAGTTCTTCGACTTCTACATCTATGCGACGGCCGCGGTTCTGGTCTTTCCCCGCCTGTTCTTTCCACCATCCGATCCGGCAGCGGCGACCCTGGCGTCGCTCGCGACGTTCGGGATCGCCTTTGTCGCGCGCCCCTTCGGCGCCGCCTTCTTCGGGCATTTCGGCGACCGGATCGGCCGGAAGTCCTCCCTGGTGGTCGCTTTGCTGATGATGGGAATCCCCACCGTCGTGATCGGCCTGTTGCCGACCTACGCCACGATCGGTCTGCTCGCGCCGCTGCTCCTGTCACTCTGCCGCTTCAGCCAAGGGCTTGGACTAGGCGGCGAATGGGGCGGCGCCGTTCTGATCGCGGTCGAGAACGCGCAGCCGGAGCGGCGAGCGTTCTACGGCATGTTTCCGCAACTCGGCGCACCATTGGGCTTTTTCCTCTCGGGCGGCGTCTTTCTGGTCCTGACGCGTTCGCTGACCGACGCTCAGTTCGTGTCGTTCGGCTGGCGGCTTCCGTTTCTGGCCAGCTCGGTGCTGGTGCTCGTCGGCCTCTACGTCCGCCTCGCGCTGGCGGAGACACCATCGTTTCGGGATGCCAGCGCGCGCGGAGAACGCGTGCGGTCGCCGATGCTGACGGTGCTGTTCAAGCACCCAAGACAAGTTGTCGCGGGTGTCCTCGCGTGCCTCTCGACGTTCGTGCTGTTCTACCTCATCACCGTGTTCGCTCTCTCCTGGGGTACCACCAGGCTCGGCTTCACACGGGGCGGGTTCCTGCTGATCGAGTTGCTTTGCACGCCGCTGTTTGCAGCGACCATCCCAGTCAGCGCGCACTATGCGCGGCACGGGCGTCGTTCAGTCCTCCTCTGGGCGACGGCAGCGATCGGTGTCTGTGGCCTGATTTTCGGCCCGTTGTTCAGCGCCGGGACGTCCGGCGCGATCGCGATGGTGGCGCTCGGGATGATGATCATGGGTCTGACCTGGGCACCGCTCGGCACCGCGGTCTCCGAGCTGTTTCCGACAGCGGTCCGATACACCGGCAGCTCGTTGTGCCTCAGCCTGGCGGGCGTGCTCGGCGCGTCCTCGGCGCCTTACATCGCGACATCACTGGCCCGAACCTACGGACTAGACCGCGTCGGCACTTATCTCGTTGGATCCGCGGTGCTGACCGCTGTTGGATTGCTGATGATGTCTCGCGCCCATGACGAGTAGCGCTGACCTGCCATATCGGCCGAATGTCGGGGCGGCGCTGTTCGCACGCGACGGGCGGGTGCTGATCGGGCGCCGTGCGGACCTGCCGGCGGACTCGGAGGTCTGGCAGTTGCCGCAGGGCGGGATCGACGAGGGCGAGCAGCCGGCGGACGCGGTGATGCGCGAACTGGCCGAGGAGATCGGCACGGCGAATGCGGAGATCATCGGCCAGCATCCGGACTGGCTCAGCTATGACCTGCCGCCGGAACTGGTCGGGCGCGCGCTTGGCGGCCGCTACCGCGGCCAGCGGCAGCGCTGGTTCGCGCTGCGGTTCCTGGGCAAGGACGACGAGATCGAGCTCGACCGGCACAAGCCTGCCGAGTTTGACGCTTGGCGGTGGGTGGCACTCGACCGGCTGACAACGCTCCGGGTCGGGTTCAAGCACGACATCTATGCCGTCCTGGCGCAGAGCTTCGCGCAATTCGCCAGACCGGCCGGTTGACCGGCCGGCGAACCGCCGCCGTCTATTTCTTGCCGCTGGAGGTGAGCTTGTAGATCAGGTCGGTCTCTGTCGTTCGATACGGGGTGCCGTCTGGCTGGAACAGGTCGTGATGCCAAATCGGCGGTGGTTCGGACGTGTAGGGTTGCACCTCCGTGCCACCACCGGCCGGAGGCGGATTCCCGCTGGGCAGCAGCACGACCTGGTAGTCCTTGGCATTCAGGCCGGCGTAATCGGAGGCGGCCGCATACGGGTGCTGCCAGGAGTCCCAGGTAATGATGGTCTGGGTCTTGCCGCTGACCAGTCCCCAGTTGATCGCCATGACGTCGTGGTCGTAGGCGATCGGCAAGGAGAGATCGATCAGGCTGCCGACGTCGCGGGCCATGTATTCCGAACACAACACGGGCCGGCCGTATTGCTTGAGCTGCTGGATGCAGGTTCTGAAGACCTCCGGAAGGCCGTAATCGTGGAAGGTGAAGACGTCAGACTCGTTGAACTGGACCGTCTGGGTCGGGTTCAGCAGATCGGGCGACGACCAGTCGCCGGCCCAGAGCGGGCTGGTCAGCGGCTGGCTTGGCGAGGCGGCGCGCGCGGTGGCGAAGACCTGCGGCAGCAGCGCGGTGACGAGCGCCACCTTGTTGGCGGGCTCGAGAAAGCCGTAGCTGTTGGCGTTGGTGTTGTCGGGTTCGTTCCAGACGTCCCAGAGAACGACACGCGGATCGTTGGCGAACGCGGTGACGATGCCGGTGACGTAGTCGAGCAGCCGTGGATAGGTTGCACTGTCGGTGAGCGCGTCCGCACCCGGCGCCTGGACCCATTGCGAATTGTGGATCCCGGGCACGGGCGCGGGCTGGGTGCCGAGCTTGGGGAACGGGTTCCAGCAACTGTCGAACAGGACGAACATCGTTCCGATGTTGTGCGAGGACGAGATCGACAGATAGGTGTCGAGACGGCTCAGAAACCCGGCGCTGTCCTGCTGCCAGAGCAGGTCGTGCAGGAAGACGCGCATGATGTTCATGCCGGTGGCGGCGGCGTAGCCAAGCTCGCGATCGATGGTGGTGGTGTCGAACGTGTCGGCCTGGAACATCTCAAGCTGATTGGCGGCGGTCGAGGGCACGAAGTTCGCTCCGACCAGCCAGGGCTGCTTGTCGTACCATTGCCTGGCGCGTGCTGCCGTCCAACGAGCGGTCGATGCTGCGGCGTGTGCGACGCCGATCTGCGAGGCGATTGCCGCTCCTGCCGATGCGGCAAGCAACGTTCTGCGTTCGATGTCCGTCATGGTTCCTCCCGTCCGTTTTGTCCGGCGTCTTCGCGCCGGCGCGAAGCTGTTGCGCGGACGACAGAAGCGCGCAACTCCACAGACGCAGATCGTCAGGTCGGTTCACCGACTTGTGTTTGTGTCGAAGTGGGTCAAAACCCCGCTGGGCGCCGCGCGCGCATCGCGACAGCCGGGCGGGTCTGGGGGCGCCGCCCCCAGCGGCAACTGTGTTGATAGTCAAACGGTCTGAGCGTTGGGCGGCTGCCATT
>CAXTSH010000077.1:0-16772 GCA_964246925.1 uncultured Acetobacteraceae bacterium | reverse complement strand
GAGATTGCGCATCTCCTCGATCAGGTAGTCTTCGTGCGGTTCGTGCATCTGCATGCGGCGAGAGTTGCGCTGTCCTTACCGTGGCGTAAGGAGAATGTTGCGGAGGCGTCGATCTACCGAACTTGAAATTCGTGGTGTCACGGCACCCGGGGGCGGCATGCCGACGCGGGTCCGGCGACTTGAAATTCGCGGTGGTCGCCGCCTTGCTTCCCGGGCGTGGAGCGGGCGTAGTGTAGGCTTGTCTCGATCGAGGTCCGGATCGCCATGCTCGAACGCTCTGTCTTCGCCGCCGCCATCGCGCTGGGCGCGCAGTTCTGGCCAGGCGCCGCGCACGCGCAGTTGGGGACCAGCAACGTCGCGTCCATCGAGCCGCCTTCGATCGCGCATCCGGCGAGCACGCCGTGCATCGTGGCGCTGTATCGAGGGGCGACGTTCGGCGGCAACCCGGTCGGCTTTGGCTACAAGCCTCCTGCCGGGTGCCCGGGTCCGTGGGCGAAAATCGTGCTCGCGGTCGACATCTCGCTCAACGCCGGCAACCAGTATGACCGGACCGGAACGATCTGGCTGGGCGGGATCAATCTCTGGTTCGGAACGACGGCCGAGCCGCGGGCCACGCTCGGGCCGAGCTGGCACGTCGAGCGGGACGTGACCGAGGACACCGCGCTGCTGAAGACCGCGAACACCGGAAACGTGCTGATCGCGAACTATTTCGACAGCGCGGACACGAGCACGATCACCTCGAGCGCCAGCCTGCTGTTCTACCCGGCGGATGCCGCCGATCCGGCGCCGCGCACCGCCGACATCATCATTCCGCTGGCGACGTCGAGTGCGACGACGGCGCTCGCCACCGGCAGCGACACGCTGAGCCGGACGCTGACGCTGCCGTCCAACATCGAGGGCGCGGTGTTGGAGACCGTCCTGCAGGGGCAGTACGACGACGAGTTCTGGTACAGCAACGTGCCCGATGCGCTCGCGACCGAGCTCGAGGAGTATGGCGGCGGCGCTTTCCGCGAGGGCGAGCTCACCATCGACGGCAGGAACGCGGGGCTGGCGCCGGTGTATCCGGCGATCTTCACCGGCGGCATCGATCCGTTCCTGTGGGAGCCGGTGCCGGGGGTGACCACGCTCGACCTCAAGCCGTTCCCCATCGAGCTGACGCCGTTCGCGGGCGAGCTCGACAAGCCGGGTCCGCATACCGTCTCGCTGTCGGTGTTTGGTGCGTCGGATTATTTCTCGGTCGAGGGTGCGCTCTACCTGTATCTGGACGCGAAGGCGGCGGCCGATACCGGCGCGCTGACGGAGGACACGCTGGCGACGCCGGCGCCGACCGTGTTCAACAGTCTGACCGGAACGACGGACATCACGGGTGCGCTGGTGACGGCGTCCACGCATGCCTACCGGATCGCAGGCACGCTTTCGACGTCGCATGGCACGGTGGCGACGACGGTCGACGTGGCGTCGGTGTTCAAGAACACGCAGACGTACGCGATCACACCGTCGACCTATGTGCAGGACGTGGTGCAGGACACGGAGACGGGCACGGTGGTGACGACGAGGAGCGCGGGCGGCGTCTCGGTCGCGAGCAGCCACTTCTCCTACCCGCTGGCGGTCGACGTCGGGCAGACGGGGACGAATACCGACACCATCCTGCAGACGACCAAGGTCGGGCAAGGCCTGCTGATCGGGTCGGCGGGCACGTCGCTCGCCGAAGGCATCCTGTCGCAGGACACGGTGCCGTTCGTGATCGATCCGTCGACCGGGACGGTCACGCTCGGGGCCAATTCGGAGGCTGCGAGTGCGGCGTTCTACGGGTCGTCGGGGGCTGGCGCCTGCGCCGGACGGCTGCTCGCGTCGGCGGCCAACGTGCTGGAGGTGGAGACGCAGGCGAGCGATTGCGCCACGGCGGCGATGGCGGCTTCGATGGAGGGTGCGGTTACGAAGGGTGGGGGGTGAAGCCACAGCCAGGGCTCTGCCCTGGACCCGCTGGGGCTGGCGGCCCCAGACCCGCAAACCATCAGAACGGTTGGCGGTCCAGGGGCCCGGCCCCTGGCGGGGTTCGGGGCAGAGCCCTGATCTCAGGAACTGGCGCCGACGACAGGCTGTTCATGACCATCGTGTCGAACGCTGACAGGATCTTTGTGATGAAGGGGTTCTTGCGCGCAAGCGGTCCGGTCTCGTCCTCGGGATGGGTGAGCATGGTCGCGTTTGCCTCGAACAGCAGCACCCCGCCATCCGGCGTGAGCGCGAAGTCGGCACCGGCGTAGTCGAGGTCCAGGCGGCGCGCGATCTCGCCGAGCACCGCCACCGCGCGTTGGCCGATCGCCGCTTCCATGTCGGCGAGAAAGCGGAGCTCCTCCTCAAGCTTCCAGCCGCTCTCGACCATATCGGCGGAGAAGTAGTGGACCAGCCAGTTTTGGGATATCGCAAGATGATACGCAAACGGCCGGCGGTCGACAAAGATTGCCCGATACTTGCGGAAGTAGCCGTCGGGAGACGCATAGTGGTGATAGGCGGTGACGTAGACTGAGTCGTTTGGGCGCAGGGTTTCGGTGGCGGCGCGCAACATCGCACCGGTTTCGCACAGCGTCACGCTCTCGCCGCCATGCCGCCCCGCCGTACGCACGATCACCGGCAACCGCAGACCATGCGCGTCGAGCCGTCCGATCCCGCACGCATGCGGCGCCGCACGGATCACACGCGGAATGGTCAGGCCTTCGATCCCGCCGAGCAGGTTCGCGATCGCGTCCCGCTGCGTCAGCCGGACCTTTGACGGACTGTTGAGGAGCGGCACGGTACAGCGCGACGCGAAGCCGATCGCACGCGCCAGCGCTTCGCCTCCCACGTCGGCGTCGCCGACCAGGTTGAAGACCGCATCGTACGGCGCCATGCGCGCTTCGTCGTCCTCCCCGGCGTAGGCGATCTGCCAGGACATCAACGTCACCGGCAGTCGCGCCAGCAGGTGGCGTTCAGGCACGTTGCCGCGCAGCGCGCGCAGCACCAACAGCGTACCCGTGCTGCCATCGGAGCGCACTTCCGTCGCCGGGCCGCGATGCCGATAGCTCGCCTCCCCGAGCGCCAGCGCCTCCTGATCGCGCCCTTGTCTGAACAGCATGTCGATGAGGCTGGTGGTGGCGAGCTGCAGCTCGGGATTGAGCCTGATCGCCTCGCGCAGCGCCTGTTCCGCCTCGTCCGTCCTGTCGAGCCGGTGGGCGAAGTAGGCCAGATTGACGAGTGGAGATGCCAGGTCGCGATGGTTCGCGCCGAGATGCTCGCGCATCAGCGCGACGAGCTCTTCCTGGTAGGCCTGCGCCGCCGTCCAGTGGCCGCCCTTTCCCGCGGCCTCGATCGCCAGGTTCAGGGTCTTGCAGAGCCGCGCAGGCTCCTGCAGCGTCCGCTCGACGTCGATCGACCAGGCGAATTGTTCGAGCGCGTCGGTGTGCGACGAGAGTTCCAGCAGCGCCATGCCCCGGCCGCGACGCAGGACGGCGATCGCGTTGCGGTCGCCCGGGTTGGATCGCAACTGCTCGGCGAGCGCTTCGTCCTGACGTGCCAGCCCCGCCGGGAGGTCGCCCGAGCGGCACAATGCCCAACTCGACCCTGCCAGCGCCCGCACGAGCAGACCGCCGCCCGTGTCGCGGAGCAACGGGAGGGCCGCTTCGAAATGTTCCCGTGCCGCCTGCATGTCGCCTTGCTGCAGACTTGCCTCTCCTGCGGCAACACGATCGATGCCACCCAACTCGCGACCATGCACTCCGATGTCCCCGCTCGGCGATGGGCGGCGTTCGTGGCGCCGACCCGCGAACCATACATGACGGGATCGAACCGATCTGCCTCGACTTGGTAACGAATTGACGCCGGATGCGAGGGCCGCCCGCTTGCCGGGACTCTCCGGTGTTACGACAGCGGATGCGCTGCTGGCGTGGCGTTCGAACACCGCCAAGCGCGTATCGGGCGTGTTTGGGAAGCTCTGGAGTCCTGCCGCGTCGACGATTGAACGCATTGGACATCCATCGCCGGATCCCGGACTTCGAGATTTAGAGCAGCCTTTCATTCACACTCCGTCATGCCGATCGCCGCCCGCGCGCATACAGCATTGGCGGCACTCCAACTTGGCGAGCGAAGGCAGCGCTGAACGTGCTCGCCGAGCTGTAGCCCACTCGTTGCGCGACTTGGGTCACAGCAGCTCGCTCTCGGCGCAACAAGTCCCTCGCCAAGGCCATGCGCCAGCCCAGAAGGTATTCCTTCGGCGCGACACCGACCTCGCGTCTGAACCGTTCAAAAAAAGTGGATCGCGAGAGCGCGGCACTCCTTGCCAGCTCGGCCACCGTCCAAGCCTTGCGCGGATGGTCATGCATCTGCCGCAGTGCGATGGCCAGCCGATCGTCGGCAAGCCCGCGCAGCAAGCCTGGGGGAGCAGCAGGTCCTGCGGTCGAGCGGAGTGCCTCGATCAGCAGGACTTCCAGCAGGCGCGAAACCACGACGTCCCGACCGGGCCGATCACTGCGCTGCTCCTCGTTGAGAAGTTCGACGAGCGTGGTCAGTCGTCCCTGTCCGCGGACATGCACGAGTTGCGGCAGCAGCGATACCAGCAGATTGGCGTCCTGCGAGCCGAACGCGCAGTGACCCACGAGCATCCGGACATTGGGCGGCTCTTCGGGTCTGCCGAGCCGGAACGTGCCCGGGCTGATCTCGGCGCTTTCAGGGTCGATGCCGTCCGGCGGCGGATCGAGGCTGGAAGCTGCGAAATCATGAGCCGCGGGCACGAGGACGAAATCGCCTCGTGCGAGCGTCACCGGCTCCTGTCCGGCCAACGACAGGAGACACAGGCCGTCGAGGATCACGCAGTAGAAAGGGCCCGCCTCATCGGATCGCCGCACGGCCCAGGCGCCCGATGCGACGACGAGCTTGGAAAACGAGACGCTCGGCTGGAGCAGGCCGACGACCTGGGTGAGCGGATCGGACAAATCGGACTTTCGCCAAGGAAAACTGGATTTTTGATCGTAGTAGGTCCGAACGGGGCCGCCTACCCTGCTCCACATCAAGAGGAGCTCTCATGAACACTGTACTCATCACCGGCTGCTCGTCCGGTTTCGGCCTCGAGACGGCGCGCCATTTCCTCGCCCGCGGCTGGCGGGTGATTGCCACGATGCGCGCGCCTGGCGAGGACGTCCTGCCCCGTTCCGACCGGCTTCGGATGCTGCCGCTGGACGTCACCGACACAGACAGCATCGCTCGTGCAGTCGACGCGGCGGGGCCGATCGACGTCCTTGTCAACAATGCGGGCGTGGGCCTGCTCAACGCTCTGGAAGGCGTGTCGATGGACATGGTCCGCGAGATTTTCGAGACCAACACGCTCGGAACCATCGCCATGACCAAGGCCTTGGTACCGCAGTTTCGGGAGCGGCGCTCGGGCGTCGTCGTCAACGTGACCTCGAGCGTGACGCAGCGACCGCTCCTCCTGCTCTCGGTCTACACGGCCAGCAAGGCGGCAGTGAACGCTTTCACCGAGTCTCTGGCACTGGAGTTGGAGCCCTTCGGCGTGCGTATGCGCCTGGTCATTCCGGGCCGCGCGCCGGACACCGCGTTCGGCGATAATGCCCGCGCCCGCATGGGGATGAAGGTCCCCGACGCCTATGCCGATCTGGCAGCGCAGCTCTTCGCCGGCTTGCAGCAGCGGACGGCCGAGATCACGCGCGCGGTGGACGTGGCGGAAGCGGTGTGGCGGGCGGCGACGGATCCGTTTTGCCCGATGCGGCTCCCCGCCGGTGCGGACGCCGTCGCGGCGGCACATCCGCATTGACCCTGTCGGCATCAAACGGCCTTCGTTTGGCGGGGTGCGGGGTGGAAACCCCGCTGCTTGCTTTCTAGGTGCGTGGCGCCTGATCCGTCAGATGATGTCGCATCAGGAGCACGACCGGGATCGTCGCAAGCGCCGCGGAGGCGGCGGCGAGCACGCCGGACGTGCGTCCGGCATGATCGCCGATCGTGCCGAATGCGATCGGCGCGAGCGCGCCGGCGCCGATGCCGCCGGGGTAGAAGATGGCAAAAGCCCGGCCGACATCGTCGGTCGGCGCCCGGTCCGGCCCGGTGCCGTAGAGCCCCGACGCGGTGCCGTTGAGCACCACCCCCAGGAACGGCAGCACGGCGAGCGCGGGCCAGAGAGGAAGCAGCAGCACAGCGACGATGAGCAGGGTGGTCGCGGACTCGGTCGCGATCACGCTGGGCGCCACGCCGAAGCGCTCGCCGATGAAGCCGCATACCGCCTTGCCGAACGCGCCGCCGGCGAACAGGACGGCGAAGGCCAAGCCGATCGCCGTCTCCTGGCCGCCTTTGGCCCGAAGCAGGAAGGGCAGAAACAGCAGGAAGCCCATGCGTGTCGCGGTGTCGAGCACGCCGACGATCACGAGCAGGCGGAAGCCGGCGCGTGTACCCGACGCTGCGCGATCGTTGGTGGGGGCCGCGCCGGCGACGGGATGCCGGGGCAGCACGGCGGACAGCGCCACCGCGCCGCCCAGGCCGACGATTGCGACGATGACGGTGGCGGCGCGCCAGGGAACCACGAGGAGCAGCAGCGCCACGCTGGCGGGGAAGGCCGATTTACCGAGGTCGCCGGCGAAGTTGTAGATGCCGAGCGGACGGCGAGAGTCGTTGCCGAACGCTTCCGAAACGAGCAGCGAGGCGCGGGGATGCTGCACGCTCGATCCGACTCCGGCGACGACCAGGCCGGCGCAGAGCGGGGCGAGGCCGCCCGGCAGGCTCAGCACGAGGTAGCCGGCGGCCGCGATCAGTGTCGCTCCGACCAGCGCCCGCCTGCCGCCTGCGCGCCGGGTCCAGCGGTCGCCGGGCACCTGAAGGCCGCCCATGGTGCCCGAATACAGGCAGCGGAGCACCGCGAGGGCCGCGTAGCTGAGCCCGAACTGCTTCTGCCAGACCGGGAGCAGGACGTAGATCAGGTCGGTGTAGCCGTCGTGGACGAGATGGGCGAGGCAGGCGCCGAGGAGGGTGCGCCGCGGGTTCGAGACGGGAGCGTTGGCGTCCGCCTCGGTGGTGTGGGTCTGTGCGAGGCTCATCATCCCTCCGCCCTTGAGGGTGCCTGTTCTAAAAGCGTGAGCGGAGCGTGTTGAGACGCTTGCTTCTCACGGGTATCGCCAGGTTTGCTCACACATCATGCGGCGCCTGCCTCCCCTTGCCACTCTGCGCGTCTTCGAGGTCGCGGCCCGGACGAACAGCTACGTCGATGCGGGACGGGAGCTTGGGCTGACACACGGCGCGGTCAGCCGGCAGATCGCGAGCCTGGAGAGCTGGCTTGGCCAGCGTCTGTTCGTGCGGGTTGGCCGGCGCATGGTGGCGACGCAGGCGGCGCGCGCGTTCGCAGCCGAGGTGAGCCGTGCGTTCGACAGCGTCACCACGGCCGCGGACGCGTGCGGCAAGCCGGCGGCTCGCCGGGTGCTGCGGGTGAGCGCTCCGACGACGTTCGCGATGCGCTGGCTGATCCCCCGGCTGGCGGATTTCGAGTCGTCGCGACCCGAAGTCGAGGTCAGCGTCACGACGGTCACCACCCTGCATGACGAGTTGCGCGGCGGTTTCGATGTCGCCATCCGGCGTGGTCTGGGCGACGGCCAGGCGTGGCCGCAGCACAGCGCGGTTCACTTCCTCGACGAGTTCGACGTGCTGATCGCGAGCCCGTCGCTGCTGCGGGAGCACCCTGTTGCCGGGCCGGAAGACATCCAGAGCGGGACGCTGCTGGCGAGCGAAACCAGGCCGCGGGACTGGGCCGACTGGCTTCATGCGGCCGGCCTGCGGCATCCACGCGGGCCGCGTCGCGTGTTCGACCACTTCTTCATCACCCTGCAGGCGGTCACGGACGGGATGGGCTTCGGGATCGGCCCGTTGCCGATCCTGGAGCGTGAGCTGGTCCGCGGACGGCTGGTCGCACCCTTGCCGGCGATCACGGTCCAGCGTCCCGGCTACACCGCGCTGGTTCCGTTCGACGCGGACAAGTCGGCGTCGCTCGAAGCCTTCCTCGACTGGCTGTTGGCAGAAGGACGAGCTCGTGGGGCCGGTGATTAGCTCGGAGCGGGATCCAAACGCTCCGCATCGGGCTGGGTGCGGAGCGGAACCCCGCCCTTGCCCGCCGAGCCCGGGCGCGTCGACGCGGTCGTCAGCAGTGCCGCCGCGTGTTCGGCCAAGACGAGACCGGACACCGGTTTGCGCAGCAAGGCCGTCAGCGCCGTCTCGGCACCATCGACCGCAAGCCGCACGGCCGCGTCCGCGAAGCCGGTCAGCAGCAGCGCCGGGAGATCAGGCCGCCGCCGCCGCGCCTCCTCGATCAGGATGAGCCCGTCCATGCCGGGCATGGAGAAGTCGGAGATCAGCAGGTCCACCGCGGCGCCCTCGTCGAGCTGTGCCAGCGCCTTCAGCCCGTCGTTGGCCTCGACCACGAGGTAGCCTTCGTCGGCCAGTTCGCCCGCGACCATCTCGCGAACCATGTCGTCATCGTCCACGACCAGGACGCTGGCCCGGAACGCGGTTGGCGTCGTGGCTCCGGGCAGCACCAGTTCGCCCGCGATCAGGGCAGCGGCCTGAGGAAACCACAGCGTCACCGTCGTGCCCCGTCCGGGCGCGCTCTCGATGGCCATGCCGCCGCCGGACTGGTCGGCGAAGCCGCGGGCCATCGCCAGGCCGAGCCCGGTGCCTTTGCCGAGCGGTTTGGTGGTGAAGAACGGCTCGCTGGCGCGCGCGAGCGTGGCCGCACCCATGCCGGTGCCGTTGTCGGAGACCGCAAGGCGCAGGTAGTTGCCCCTCGGAAGGCCGGCCGGATGCGCCGACGGGGCCAGGACCTGTTCGGATGCGGCGGTCAGCGACAGCGTGCCGCCCTGCGGCATGGCGTCACGGCCGTTGACGGCCAGGTTCACCAGCACCGTCTCCAGTTGCCCTTTGTCGGCCAGCAGCATCGGCAGGCTCCTGTCGGCGTCCACGCGCGTCGCGATGCCGGCCCCGAGCGTGTGCGCCAGCATTTCGCGCAGTCCTTCCAGCAGGAGCCTGGGCGCTACCGGCTCGGCCCGCAGCGCGCCGCGCCGCGCGAACGTCAGCAGCCGCCCGGTGATGGCGGCACCCCGGTCAGCCGCGTTGGCGGCCATGCAGGCGAGGCGCTGCACCGCGTCTGGATCGCCCGACCGGCGCCGGATGAGGCTCAACCCGCCATTGATGGCCTGCAGCACGTTGTTGAAGTCGTGCGCGATGCCGCCGGCGAGCTGCCCGAGCGCCTCCATGCGCTGTGCCTGTGCGAGCCGGGCTTCCGCCTGCTCCCGCTCTCTCGCCTCGATCCGGAGCCGGTCGTAGGCGGCCTGCAGCTCCGCCGTCCGTTGCGCGACCCGCGTTTCCAGCGAGGCGTTCAGCGCCGCCATCCCGGCGGCCGCCTGCTCGCGCTCGGCGAGATAGGCCCGGGTCTCGTACTGCCTGCGGCGGGTGCGCAGTGCCGTGCGCACCGCGCTGGTCAGCGCGGCGGCCCCGAGTGGCCGTTCGAGCAGCACGGCATTGCCGATCCGGTCGAACCAGAGCGGGGCCCGTGCGCCTTGCGCGATGTCCCCGCGGGGCGCTGCCAGCACGACGAAGGGAAAGTCGGACCAGGGCGGCTGCATGGCCACCCAGCGCAGCAGCAGCGCTTCGCTGTCCTCACCGGCGAACGCTTCCTCGGCCACCAGGGCGGCCCCGGCGTCCTCGCCGACCAGCCGCACCAGTTCCGCAAGATCGGCGCAGATGCGGCAGGCGATCCCGGTCCGGGTCAGTATCCCCGCCGCGAGCTGGGCGTCCCGGCCGCGCGGGGCCAGGATGAGAACGCGATCGTTCAAGGCCGGCGACCCGGGGCTCAGCCGTGTTGCGGGAGCGTGGCTGATGGAGCGTGCGTCTCCATCAGGGCGCCGGTCTTGCCGCGATAGACGGGCATGCCGCTCAGGACGCCGTCGAAGTTCTCGAGGACGGCTCCGATCGTCAGGCCATCGGCACTCAGGCTGAACTCGCGGATGGTGGGTTCGTGGTCGGAGGTCCGCGTCTTGACCACCGACAGGCCCCGGCGCACGGCGCCTGCCGCCTCGAAGAAACGCATCAGGATGATGGTGTCGCTGAGGTAGCTGAGGTCGACGTCGGAGCGCACTTCACCGACCAGGCCGTGCTGGCCGAGAATCAGCAGCGTCACGACGCCTTGCCGGCTGAGATAGCTGAGCAGCTCGTGCATCTGCAGAAGCAGGTATTGCTCGTTGGGCATGGCGTGGATGTAGCCGTTCAGGCTGTCGATCAGGACCGCGCGCGCGCCATCGACCTCGACCGCACGCCGGACGTAGTGCACGAACTCACCCGGCGACAGCTCGGCCGGCGTGACCTGCCGCACCTGGAGCCGCCCGTTCTCCACGTGCGGGCCGAGATCCATGCCGAGCCCGGCGGAGCGGGCGAAGAACGTGCCGAGCTCCTCGTCGAACATGAACACCGCGACCGGCTCGCCGCGCTCGAGTGCCGCCAGGATGCAACGGGTGGCGGTCGAGGTCTTGCCGGTGCCGGTCGGCCCCATCAGCAGCGTGCTGGTGCCGGGCACCAGTCCGCCGCCCAGCAGCAGGTCCAGTCGGCCGACACCGGTGCCGACCGGGACCGGGGAGAACCCGTCGCCGTATTCGGTTGCGACGAGGCGAGGATAGGCAACCAGGCCGCCGGTCTCGATGACGTAGTCGTGCAAGCCGCCCCGGAAACGGACGCCACGGATCTTGACCACACGGAGCGATCGCCGTTCGGCCCCGTAGACGCTGCTGCTCTGCTCGAGCGAGATCACGCCGTGGGCGATGCTGTGCAACTGCCGGTCGTCCGGCGAGGCGGTCTGGTCGTCGAGCATCAGCACGGTGCAGTGGCGGTTGGTGAAGTGCTGCTTGAGTGAGAGGATCTGCCGGCGGTAGCGCAACGGGGTCTGCGCCAGCAGGCGCAGCTCGGAGAGGCTGTCGAGGACCAGTCGCGACGGCTGCTCGCGCTCGAGCCGCTCCAGGATGCGTCCGGTGGTTTCCCCCAGCTCGAACTCGGCCGGATGCAGCAGGGTCTGCTCCTGGTCGGCGCCGACAATCTGATCGGGCACCAGCTCGAGGATGGGGATGCCGTCGAGCGACCAGCCATGCGACGCCGCCGACGTCCGCAACTCGCCGGCGGTTTCGGCGAGCGTCACATACATGCCCTGCTCGCCAAGACGCCTTCCCTCCAGCAGGAACTGCAAGGCGAGCGTCGTCTTGCCGGTGCCGGGCGTGCCCTCGATCAGATAGAGGCCGTCGCGAGGCAGGCCTCCGGCCAGGATGTCGTCGAGACCACCGACGCCGGTCGAGGCCCGCTCGCTCGCACCTGGCGCGGCTGCTGGCACCGCGTCCGGACTGTCCACCATTCGAAAACTCCAGGCGCCGCGCAGGGCATGGGCCGATCGCGGCGCCCATGATGAACGGTTATGCGCTTTCCTCGGGGTTTTGCACCGGTCGAAATGAAGGCCCGGACCGCGCCGTCACTCCGCGGCCAGAGCCGGCGTTGCCTCGAGCAGGGATTCGATAAGCCTGCGGTCGGCCACCGTCGCCGGATTGTAGACGATCAGGCTGAGGTCCGGCCGGCCATCCACGGCGAAGGCGGAGTATTCCAGGGCGAGCGGTCCCACCTGCGGATGGTGCAGATGCTTGACGCAGTCGCCATGCGTCTGGACGTCGTGGTCGTGCCACATGGAGGCGAACTCGGGGCTCGATCGGCACAGCTCTTCGACCAGGGGCGCAACCTCGTTGTCGGCGCCCGCACGCGCGGCATCGATCCGGAAGGCAGCCACGACGAAGCGGGCGACCGACTCCCATTTAGGCTGGGCGGCACGGATGCGGGGATCGCCGAACATCATGCGCAGGATGTTGCGCCCATCGGGCGGCAGGGCGCCGTAGTCAGTGAGCACGCAGGCGGCGGCACGGTTCCAGGCCACGACGTCCCAGGTCGCGGTCCTGACGATGGCGGGGCTGCAGGTCAGCACGTCGAGCAGACGCTGCAGTCTCGGCGTGATCGGATCGCTGCCGCGGTAGCGAACCTCGGGCGGCCGGCCGAGACCGAGCAGGAAGAGATGCTCGCGCTCGACTTCAGTCAGCGTGAGCGCGCGTGCGATCCGGTCGAGCACATCCGCGGACGGATTGCCGCCGCGCCCCTGCTCGAGCCAGGTATACCAGGTCGCGCTGATGTTGGCGCGCTGCGCCACCTCCTCGCGACGCAGACCGGAGGTTCGCCTCCGGCCGGAGACGCCGAACGAGGCGGGATCGAGCTTGGTGCGCCGGTTCCTGAGATAGGCGCCGAGTGGGCTGGCGTCAGACAAGGTCATGCATCCTGGTGGGGGTTATACCCGGATAATGTCCCATCTTTAACAGCCTGCGCTCCGTGTCCACAATTCCAGGCCAACGGAGGAATGACACATGCGCGTTTTCGTCACCGGCGCCACCGGCTTCATCGGTTCGGCCGTGGTTTCCGAACTCATCGATGCCGGCCATCAAGTCATTGGACTGTCGCGGTCGGACGCGGGAGCGCGGTCTCTGACCGACGCGGGTGCGCAGGTGCATCGGGGAGATCTCGAAGACCTCGGAAGTCTGCGCGACGGGGCGGCCCGGTCGGACGGGGTGATCCATCTGGCGTTCGACCACGATTTTTCGAATTTCGTCGCCAATTGCGAGAAGGACAAGCGTGCCATCGAGGCGCTCGGCGGCGCGCTCGCCGGATCGGACCGGCCGCTGGTGATCACGTCCGGGACCGGGATCGGGAATCTGGTGCCGGGCCGGCCGGCGACCGAGGACCTCTTCAATGCCGATCATCCGCTTCCGCGAATCGCTTCGGAAATTGCGGGCGCGTCGATGCTGGCGGCCGGCGTCAACGTCGTGGTGGTGCGTCTTCCCCAGGTCCACGATCCCGTCAGGCAGGGCCTCATCACACCCCTGGTGGCGATCGCCCGCGAGAAGGGCGTCTCGGCGTATGTCGGCGACGGACTGAACCGCTGGCCGGCGGCGCACGTGCTCGATGTCGCCCGTCTTTACAGGCTGGCACTGGAGAAGCGCGAAGCGGGTGCGAGGTATCACGCGGTCGCGGAGGAAGGCATCCCGGTTCGCGACGTCGCGGAAGTCCTTGGCCAAGGACTGAAGCTGCCGGTGGTGTCACTGGCCCCGGAGGAGGCGGCAGGTCATTTCGGATGGTTGGGGGCATTCGTCGGTCTGGACATGCCGGCGTCCAGTGCGCAGACGCGGGAGCGGCTGGGATGGCGGCCGACCGGCCCTGGGTTGATCGCGGACCTGCAACAGATGCGTTTCGACGCCTGAGACGCCGGCAACGACTGACCAGCCGCCTGGTGTGGCCAGCCGGCATACGCCGGTATACGGTTTGGCAAAACAACCGGCTGTCCAGGGAGGTTTCGGATGCGATCACGCGACATGCGCGGCCGGCGCCGTGCGCTTTCTCTGGTTGCGGCCTCGGCCGTGGCGCTGACGGCCGGACTCGCCGCCACCGCGGCTCAGGCGCGCGTCAGCCGCATCGTGGTCGACTCGTCGACACCCTACACGCCGCCCTCCGGCAGCGTCGCCTACACCAGCCTGCAGGGCCGCGTCTTCGGCACGCTCGACCCGAAGGATCCGCACAACAAGATCATCCAGGATATCGAGCTCGCGCCGCGCGACGCGAACGGGTTGGTCGACTACATCGCGACCTTCCAGTTGCTCGTCCCCGCGTCGCCGAGCGGGCTGATGTTCTATGACGTGCCGAACCGCGGCGGGAATGCGATCCCGGGCGCCGCCTTCGATCCCGGCGCCGTCTACCTGCAGAGCGGCTGGCAGGGCGACATTCTCGCCCTCTCCTGCGCCGGGCCCTACCCCTGCACCGACCTCTCGCAACCCTACAAGGGGAGTCAGCAACTTCTCGAGGTGCCCGTGGCGCACCAGTCGAACGGCGGCACGATCACCGGCCCCGTCTACAGCCATATCAGCCTCGGCCAGAGCGGCACGACCGGCCAGCTCGTGATCTTCGCCAACCCCGCACCTTACCTGCCGGCGACCTTCGACACGACGAAGGCGTTCTTCTGGAGCGTCAGCCGGCAGTCGATCACTGGCCTGCAGCAGTCGGACGTCCAGATCATCCAGCCCGACCAGTGGTCGTTCGACTGCGCCGGCCCACCCGCCGCCGGCCAGACCCCGTTCACCGTCTGCAGCAAAGCGGGCTTCGATCCGAACCGTCTCTATCAGATGGTCTACCAGGCGAAGGACCCCCTGGTGCTCGGTGTCGGCTACGCCGCCACCCGAGACATCATCGCCTTCTTCCGGCATGCGACGCATGACGACAATGGCGACGCCAACCCCGTCGCCGGCATCGTGCACAAGGTCATCGCCTACGGGGTTTCGCAGTCGGGCGCGTTCCTGCGCTCGTCGATCCATCTCGGCTTCAACGAAGACGAGCAGGGGCGCCAGGTCGCCGACGGCTCCTGGCCCGACATCGACGGCCGCCAGCTTTACATGAACGTCCGCTTCGCGCTGCCCGACGTCATCACGAACCTCTACATGATGGCCGACGAGGCGCCCGTCTGGTGGGGCGAGAGCCCAGACATCGTTCACCTGATCGGGCCGGAGAGCATGCTTGACCGCTGCCGTCTGTCGGGCACCTGCCCGCAGATCCTGGAGACCTTCGGCTCGGACGAACTGTACGAGGAGAAGATGTCCCGCGACCTCGTCGGGGACACGGCGCAGAGCGACATCGCGCTGCCGTCCAACGTTCATCGCTACTATTTCCCGTCAACGACGCACGGCGGCGGCAGCGACAGTGCCGCGTTCACATGGTCGCCACCGCCATCCTCCGCCGCGGCGCCGTCGCCGACCGTCTGTTCGTATCCGCCAAACCCGAACCCGGAGAGCGACCAGCTCGCGGCCCTGCAGGCCGACTTCGTCTCGTTCCTCTCAAACGGCACGCCGATGCCGCCGAACGCCTATCCTCGCATCGCCGACGGCACCCTGGTGCCGCCGATCCCGCAAGCCGTGCGGTTTCCGTCCATTCCCGGCTATCCCTACGGCGGCGAGGGGATCAACCTGGCCGAAGCGTTCTTTTTCGGACCGCGCGTGAACACCCGCGACCAGACCGGTGTCATCGATCTGGAGCCGCCGTTCACCTATGACGTGGAGCCCGCGCGCGTGCCGCCCGTGAACGCGGACGGCAATGAGGTGGTTGGCGTGCCGTCGGTGACGCTGCAGGTCCCGCTCGCCACCTACAGCGGCTGGAACCTCTATAGCGGCGGCCCCTTCCAGGGTCAGCAGTGCAGCCTCACCGGCTCCGCCTGGAGCTTGCAGGAGACGCTGGCAGGGCGGCAAGCCGCCGGCGATCCTCGACCGTCGCTGGAGGAGCGCTACGGCACGCACGACGGCTATGTCTGCGCCGTGACGAAGGCCGCGAACGGCGCCGTCTCGCACGGCTTCCTGTTGCCGCCGGCCGCAACAACGCTCATCGCCGACGCTCAGGGGAGCAACGTGCTGACCCCGTTCTCTCCGTCGTCGGCCGACCAGTCTACCGCCGCCGCCCTCTGCGCCGGCCAGTAAGAATGGGGTCTGGGGCCGTCGTGCGTCTGCACGCCTTCGGCGTGACGCCCCAGCGGGTCCAGGGCGGCGCCCTGGCCTTACTTAAGTTTCGCAGGGGCGCGTTGACTTCGACGTGACCGGCATGGTGTCTGCGGTGGATGTCCGTGCTCAGGGCCTCGAGGATCGACCGCTACGTGTTCCGGCAGTTGCTCGTGGCACTGGTGGCGACCGCGGGCGGGCTCGCGGCCCTGATCTGGTTGACGCAATCGCTGCGGTTCGTCGAGCTGGTGGTCAATCGCGGCCTGTCGCTGCGCGTGTTCCTGGAGCTGACCGGCCTGCTGATACCGGGCTTCGTCGCGGTCATCCTGCCGATCACCACGTTCGTGGTGGTGCAGTTCATCTATCAGCGGCTGACGACGGATCGCGAACTGACGGTGATGCGGGCGGCCGGGCTGTCGCCGCTGACGCTGTCGCGGCCGGCGCTCGCCACCGCCGTGCTGGCGTTCGCGGCCTGCCTGGTGCTCGATCTGTGGGTGGTGCCGGCGAGCTATCACCAGTTCCGGACGTTCGAGTTCGAGATACGCAACCGCATGGCCGCCTTCCTGCTGCAGGAGGGCGTGTTCACGCCGGTGTCGGACCAGATGACGGTCTATGTGCGGTCGCGCGAGCAGGACGGGACGCTGCACGGCATCCTGGTCGAGGATGACCGGGAGGCGAACAGCAGGGCGACGATCCTGGCCGAGCGGGGCCATATCGTCGAGGGCGCCGACGGCGAGCCGGACGTGCTGCTGCAGAACGGCTCGCGCGAGGAGCTCGACAGGCAGACGGGACGGCTGAACGTGCTGACGTTTGCGCAGAACACGATTTCGCTGACGCCCAAGAACCAGACCGACACCGAGGAATTCCGGGACGCGACCGAGATGTCGCTGCCCGAGCTGCTGCATCCCGATCCGCACACGATGCTGGCGCGTGATCGCGGCAAGTTCCTCGTGGAGGCGAACCGGCGGCTGACGGCGCCCTTCACCGCGCTGAGCTTCGCGATGGTCGCACTGGTTTCGGTGCTGTCGGGGGCGTTCTCGCGGCACGGCAACGTGGTGCGGCCGCTGGTGGCGATCGGGGTGGTGGTGGGACTGCTGGCAATGGGGCTGGTGATCCAGAACCTGGCGGCGCGGATGCCGATGCTGATGCCGCTGG
>CAXTSH010000076.1:0-17141 GCA_964246925.1 uncultured Acetobacteraceae bacterium | reverse complement strand
AGCCAGGCCAGGTCGCCGTCGTGCTGGGCGCCGGCACCATCGGCATCATGACCGCCCTTGCAGCACTCGCCGCCGGCTGCTCGCGCGTGCTGGTCACCGACGTGGTTGACGAGAAGCTCGCGGTCGCCGGCCGCTACGACGGCATCGAGACCGTCAATGTCGCGCGTGAAAAGCCGGTTGACCGGATCATGGCGATGACCGACGGCTGGGGTGCGGACGTGGTCTTCGAGGCGAGCGGCAGCCCGCGCGCCTATGACGGGATGTACGACCTCGCGTGTCCCGGCGGTGCCGTCGTGCTGATCGGCAATGTTCCAGGACCGGTCATGGTCGACGTCCTGGCGGCACTCGTCAAGGAACTCCGCATCGAGCACGTCTTTCGTTACGCCAACGTGTATCCGCGCACGATCGCGCTGCTCTCGTCAGGCAAGATCGACCTCAAGCCGCTGATCTCGCGCACCTACCCCTTCAAGCAGTCTATCGCAGCCTTCGAGTTTGCCGCCGAAGCGCGCCCGGATGTCGTCAAGGTGCAGATCGAGATGTAGGAAAGGGAGGCCAGGGGCCCACGGCCCCAGACCCGCCCGACCGGAGCAGACAACGGTGGCCCCCGCGCTTGACGCAGTTGATCATGTACACGTGTATGTGGCGGATCGAGCACGCGCTGAAGTCTGGTATCGCGACGTCCTTGATCTGCATCGCGACAAGGCTCTGGAGTTCTGGTCCGAACGCGGTCCGCTGATGCTGAAAAGCTCAACGGGCACCATCATGCTTGCGCTCTTTGAAGGCGAGAGCGAGCCATGCAGGTCCACCATCGCGTTTCGGGTGGAAGCAGTCGGATTTGCTGACTGGCTTGCGCGTCTTGATCGCCTGCTCGGAACACCGCCGAAACTTTGGGACCACGATGTCGCATGGTCGATGTATTTCGATGATCCGTTTGGCAATCCGTTCGAGATCACCTGCTACGACCATGATGCTCTTGCCCCCGGTCCACGGGTGGCCCGCAGCCCCTGAAGGGCGATGGAGACTGGATTGACATGAACGGACGCTCGCGATCATAACGCGATCGGACGTGTAAAAGTCACAGCCCGGTCGGTAGTCCGGGTGGCATTTACGCTCGTACGAGCCGCCCGCGTGTGCGGGCCGGCCTCCGGCACGTCCTTTCCAGATAACGGGAAAGGTGTGTTTGATGGAAATCTCGAAATGGATCATCGCACTCGTGGCGATGCTCAACTTTGGCGGCTTCGTTGCGGATGCAATTGTTCCGGCAACTGCCAGGCAGCATCTATGGAATCCACTCTGGCCTCAGCACGCAAAGTTTCACAATGGGCAGACGATGCTCATGGGAATGATCGGTGGTTCTCTGTCGCTTGTCATCCTGTTCGCCTCGCGGCCGCTGACGCGTCCGTTGTTCTTCATCGCTGCTGCCGTCGCGGCGAACTACTTCGTTGCCATGGCTTTGGCGCGGGCGTTTCCCGGCACAGGTTGGACCGACCCCGAGTTCGCGGCCACGACCGCGCGTCCGCTTGGGCTCGCTCCGCAGCAGCTCGTCACCTATCTGGTTTGCGGCCTCGTCCTCATGGCGGCAATCCTCGCCGCTTCCGCTTAGGCTAGCCGCGAGAGCCGGTCCGCTTCTTTGCGTTTTCTGATCCGAGGGCAAAGCTAGGCACCAACAACGGTGCCCAGAGGCGAAGCCTTTGGCGGGGTTTGGGGCGTCATGCGAGAGCATGCCTGGCACGACGCCCCGACCCTCATTCGCCGCGCAGGATCGGCGCCGGCCGTCGCGTGATCGCGGTCGCCGCTCCCGTCAGCCCCGCCGCCGCACACAGCCCGCTGCAAGTAACGAGCAGCAGCGCCAACGAGCCCAAATCCGACCGCCAGGGCGCGTGCAGCACCAGCGTCACCAGGGGCCACGCGCACGCCACTCCCGCGAACACCCCCGACGACGCCGCGATCAGACCCACCGCGCCATACTCCACCAGGTAGGCGCCCAGGACCTGCGCCCGGCTGGCGCCCAGCACCTTGAGGATCGCGGCCTCGCGCGCCCGCGCCCGGCTCGTCGACGAGATCGCACCCATCAGCACCAGCAGGCCCGCCAGCGCCGTCACGCCGGCCGCACCGCGCGTTGCCCAGGCGAGCTGCCCGAAAACGCCGGCGATCGCCTGGAGCTGCTCGCGCACGCTGATGATGGTCACGTCCGGCAGAACGCGGCCGAGCGTGCGCACGATCACGTCGTCCTGGCGCGGCGTCGTCCGCGCCAGCACGATCTCGCGCAGGTTCGCACCCGCGAGCGAGGCGGGATCGAGCACCACGGGGAAGCTCGCCCCGAAGCGGCCGAACTCCACCTTCCGCAAACCGGCGATATGCGCCTCGAGATCCCGGCCCAGGATCGACACCGTGATCGCGTCTCCCACCGTCAGGCGCGCCGCCCGCGCGACATTCTGTTCGAGAACGACCTCGGGAGCGCCGGCGTAGTCGGCTGGCCACCAGCGCCCGGACACCAGGTCGGCATCGGGCGGTGGTGCGGCGAGCGCGGTCATGCCGATATCTTCGTCAAACGCCCAGCGCTGGCGCGGCGAGATGCCTTTGAGATCGATATCCGTCCCGCGCACCCGCACGATCCGCCCGGTGACGAACGGTGTGCGCCGGTAGCGATCGGAACCGAGCGGTCCCATGGCGGAGGCCATCAGCCCGTCGAGCGCGTGGACGCTGTCGGCCGGGATGCCGGTCAGCACCAGCGAGGGCGCCGCCCGGGGTGCGGCCTCGCGCACGGCGGCCAGCAGGCTCGACTGCACCAGCAGCAGGCAAGCGAGCAGCCCGACGCCGAGCCCGATCGCGGGCGTCGCCACCCGCGCTGCCGAGCCGGGTCCGCTGAGATTGCCGAGCCCGAGCCGCACCGCGCCGCGTGTGAACACCCGCGCGCGCCCGGCCGCTTGCACTGCCGCCCGACCCACCCCGAGCAGCAGCGCGAATGACAACACCACCGCGCCCACCATGCCGGCGGCGACGGCCAGGGTCGGCGCAGTGACCACGGCGAGGCCGATGAGCCCGCAGGCCGACAGCACCTGACCGGCACGCTCGAGGACAAACCCTGCGGCGCCGGAGAGATCCCGGCGGAACAGCGCCGCCGGCGGCGTCGCCCGGGCACGCGCGAGCGGACCAAGCCCGAAAGCGGCGGCGGCCAGCAATCCGAACGCACCCGCCTGGAGCAGCGGCGCCGGGTAGAGTGCGAACAGGATTGGGATCGGCAGCCGATGACCCGCGATCGCGCCGAGAACAAACGGGCTCGCGGCCCCGATCGCAAGCCCGATCGCGATCCCGAGGAGTGCCAGCGCGCCGACCTGCAGCCCATAGATGTTGCGCACCATGGCACCCGGCGCGCCGAGCACCTTGAGGATTGCGATCGAGGGCCGGCGCGTCTCCAGATACGCCGTCACCGCCGTCGAAACGCCGAGGCCACCGGCGAGCAGGGCGGCGAGACCGATGAAGCCGAGGAAGAACTGCACCTGTCCGATCAGCCGGCGCAGACCGCCCGCCGCATCGGTGCGGTCGCGCAGGCGAACGCCGTCGGCCGCGACCGGCCGCAGGCTGTCCAGCGCCCCCGACAGCGTCAGGCCTGGCCTGAGCGCGATGCGGACCGTCTCGCCGAACAGGTCGCCGGCCCCGATCAGGCCGGACCGGTCCAGCACCGTCCGGCGCACCAGCACGGCACCGCCGAGCGCGAACCCGCGGCTGAGCACGTCCGGCTCGGATTTGAGCGCTGCCCGAACCGCGAAATGGACATCCCCGATCAGGAATGTCTGGCCGAGCCGCAGGTGCAGCCGGTCGAGCAGCCGCGGGTCGACCGCTGCCCCCGGCACTGCGCCGGCCGGCGCCAGCGCCGTCGCCAGGTCGGGGGCACCCTGCAGCGTGACGGTCCCCGCGAGCGGAAACGCATCGTCCACGCCGCGCACCTCCGCGAGCCGACGGTCGCCGTCCGGTCCCTCGGCCATGGCGCGTATCTGCAGCGCATCCGTCGTACGCCCGAGCCGGGTGAAGGCGGCCATCTCGCCTCCCGTGAACCGGCGCGACACCACGGATGCCGAGATGTCGCCGCCCAGGATGGCGCGCGACTGCGACGCCAGGCCGCGACGGAACGCCTCCGCGGTCGACCCCGACGCCGCGAGCGCCGCCACGCCGACGGCCAGGCATGCGAGAAAGATGCGAAAGCCGCTGATTCCGGAACGGAGTTCGCGGGCGGCAAACCGGAATGCGACCATCAAGCCTGCCGAACCAGCCTGCCATCCTGCATCGCCATGCGCCGGTCGAGGCGCGCCGCCAGGGACGCATCGTGCGTGACCAGCACCAGCGCCGCCCCGCTTTCGAGAACCAGTCCTAGCATGAGGTCCGTAACCTGCCCGGCCGTCGCCACGTCGAGATTGCCTGTCGGCTCGTCGGCGAACAGCAGCCTGGGTCCGATCGCGAGCGCACGCGCAATCGCCACCCGCTGCTGCTCGCCCCCCGAGAGCTGGTGCGGGTAGTGCGCCCGGCGAGCCGCCAGGCCCACCCGGCCCAGCCAATCGAGCGCGGTGCGCGTCGCGCCCAGGCGTCCGTCGATCTCCAGCGGAGCGGAGACGTTCTCCAGCGCCGTCATGTTCGCCAGCAGATGAAAGTTCTGGAACACCAGCCCGACCTGGCCACGCCGAAGCAAGGCCCTTCCATCCTCGTCCGCTGTCGAGAGGTCAATTCCGAGCAGTCGGACCTGCCCGCCCGTCGGCCGCTCGAGCCCGGCCGCGACCGCGATCAGCGACGACTTGCCGGATCCAGAAGGCCCGACGACCGCGACCCGCTCTCCCCCCGCAACCGAGAAGTCCGCACCGCGAAGGATCTCCACCGTCCCGCCGGCCGACCGGAACCGCAGGCTGACGTTGCTCATCTCAAGGACGGGCATCTCCAGCACAGGCACATCAGGCATCTGCAAACCAGTCCAGGCGTTGGCCGCGGGATGACGACACATGGTGCGCCGAGACGGTTCTGCCGACTGCCCTGCCTCCTCCTGTGCCTCTTCGCGACCAGGGCCGTCGCCGCTGCTCCCGTCGTGACGATGCTCGGCGACTCGATCACCGCCGGCTACGGCCTCCCGGCCGACGAGGCGCTGCCCGCCCAGGTAGAGAAAGCGGTCGCAGGTTTGGGTGTTCACATCCAGGTCAGGGCCGCCGGCGTCTCCGGCGACACGGCCGCCGGCGGCCTCGCGCGCGTCGGCTTCAGCGTGCAACCCGACACGCAGCTCTGCATCGTCGAGCTCGGCGCCAACGACTATCTCCAATCGGTTCCACCGGCTGAGACCAGGCAGAGCCTCAACGGCATCGTGAGGGCTCTCAAGGCCCGCCACATCCGCGTCTTGCTTCTGGGCGGACTGGTGCCAGGCCGCAGCGCCGGCGGCTACGGTCCCGCCTTCGACGCCATCTTCCCGGACATCGCGCGCACGGAACGCGTCACGCTCGACCCTGACTTCCTGGCCGGCGTGCAGGATCACCCAAGCCTCAAGCAGGCGGACGGCCTGCACCCCAACGCGCGCGGCGCACACCTGATGGCCGAGAAGATCGCGCCCTATGTCGTCCTCGCTCTCAAGCAGTAGCTTCCCCGATCCCGGTCGGTGCGCCATGCTCGCGCCCAGAACAAGAAACGACAGGAGACGAGCATGGAACGGCGTGCGATCCTCGGCGGTCTGACCGCCGGTCTGGCACTGGCCGCGGCGACGACGTCCGGTTCGCGCGCTGCCGGCAAGCGCCCGACGGTCGCCCTGATCCCCGGCCTGACCACCGACGCGTTCTACATCACCATGCATCGCGGTGCGGCCGCGGCCGCCGAAGCGCTCGGCGTAGACCTGGTGTTCCAGGGCTCGACCGCCTTCAATCCGGTGCAGCAGGTTCCTGTGCTGGACGCGGTGGTGGCGCGTCACCCCGACCTGATCCTCATCGCGCCGACCGACAAGACGCAACTGATCGACCCGCTGCGGAGCGCGTTCGCGGCCGGCGTGCCGATCATCACCGTCGACACCTTCATCGGCACCGGCATCTACCAGACCGGCGCCGGGCCGGCCGATTTCCCGCTGTCCTACATCGCGTCGAGCAACACGCTCGGCGGCCAGATCGCCGCCCGCGCGCTGGTACGAGCGATTGGCGGGAAGGGCCGCGTGTATGTCGCCAACGTAGAGGCCGGCGTCTCGACCACCGACCAGCGCGAGGAAGGCTTCAAGGACGAGATGCGCAACCACCCCGGCGTGACTGTGCTCTCCACCCAGTTCAACGATGACGACGCCAACAAGGCCGCGTCGCAGGCGCAGTCGGTGATCTCGCGCAACCCGGATCTCGCCGGCATCTTCGGCGCCAACCTGTTCTCCGCGACGGGCGCCGCCAACGGCGTCGTCCAGGCCGGCGCGCAGGGCAAGGTCAAGGTCGTAGGCTTCGACGCCCCCACGTCGGTGGTGGACAGCCTCAAAAGCGGCCTGCTGTCGATCGCGATCGCGCAGCACCCCGCCGAGATCGGCTGGTTCGGCGTCGCCGCCGCCTACGCCCACCTGACCGGCCAGTCGATCCCGCCTGCCATCGCCACCGGCTTCACCGTCATCGACAAGACCAACGTAGACGACCCCGCGGTGAAGAGATTCATCTACGCGGCGTGATTGACGCGGGTCTGGGGCTGCCAGCCCCAGCGGGGTCCAGGGGCAGAGCCCCTGGCCTTTTGGCACTCCTTGCAACCTTCCGAGCCTGGCTGTTCCTGGCCGGGCTGCTCGTCACGTTCGAAATCTGGTCGAGGATCGCCTACGGCGCGAGCTTCATCTTCAGCACGCTGAACGTCCGCTCGATCGCGATCTTTGCCGTCGCACCCGTCCTTCTCGGCCTGGGCCAGACCCTGGTCATCATCTCCGGCGGCATCGACCTCTCGGTCGCCTTCACCATGGGCCTCGCCTCGGTCCTTGCCGCCGAGGTCGCCAACATCGCCGGCGCTTCGCTGGGCGCGCCGATCGGCCTCGCCGCCGCATTGGTCGCCGCCTGCGCCGCCTCTCTCATCCCCGGCTGGATCAACGGCCTTTTGGTCGCACGCCTGCGGGTCCCGCCCTTCATCGGCACGCTGGGCATGTATGGCGTCGCACGCGGCGCCGCCTACCTGTGTTCGGGCGGCGGCACCGTCCCGGTCGAGAACCCCTATCTCTCGTATCTCGGCAATGGCCGCGTCGCCGGCATCCCGGTGGTGGTCATCGTCACGTTGCTCGTCATCGCCGCGATCCACTACCTGCTCGCCGAGTCTCCCTTCGGCCAATACACCTACGCCGTCGGCGGCAACCGGCAGGCCGCCGCCCGCGCCGGCGTCGGGGTGAACCGTCTCACGATCCGCCTCTACATGCTGTCCGCACTCTGCGCCGGCCTCGACGGCGTGCTCTACACCGGCCGTTTCTCGGCCGGCAGTCCGCAGGCCGGCGAACCGCTGCTGCTCGACTCCATCGCCGCCGTCGTCATCGGCGGCGCCAGCCTGTTCGGCGGCTCCGGCACGATCGTCGGCACCATCATCGGTGCGCTCATCATCGCCGTGATCCAGTACGGCCTGGTGTTCCTCGACGTCGAACCGTTCTGGCAGTTCGTGGCGGTGGGCCTGGTCATCATCATCTCGGTTCTGGTCGATCAGACCCAGCGTCGTCTCGGCGGCGGCCGCGTCGATGAGTAGGGCCATGCCGGAGGCATCGACGAGTGAGACGGTCCTTGAGGCGCGAGCGATTTCCAAGCGCTTCGGCGGCGTCCACGCGCTGGAGAACGTCGACCTGACGCTTCAGGCCGGGGAGGTGCTCGCACTGGCCGGCGACAACGGCGCCGGCAAGTCGACGCTGACCAAGATCATCTCCGGCGTCTTCCGGCCCAGTGCGGGCGAGCTGCGCTATTGCGGCGAGCCGGTCGAGTTCGACGGCCCGCAGGCGGCGCGGGCACGCGGCATCGAAACGATCTACCAGGACCTGGCGCTGGCCGACAATCTCGACATCGGCGGCAACCTGTTCCTCGGCCGCGAACTCCTGACGCGTTTCCTGTTCCTGCCGCGCGTCGACCGCGCCCGCATGCGAGCCGAAGCCGCCCGCGCCCTCGAAGTTCTCGACGTGCATCTCGACCGGCTGGACCGCCCAGTCCGTGCGCTGTCCGGCGGGCAGCGCCAGGCGGTCGCCATCGGCCGCGCGATCTACTGGGACGCACGCGTCGTGATCATGGACGAGCCGACCGCGGCCTTGGGCGTCCCCGAACAGCGCAAGGTGATGGAGCTGATCCGCACGCTGAAGGGCAAGGGCATCGGCATCATCTTCATCTCGCACAATCTGGCAGACATGTTCGCCGTCTCCGACCGCATCGTCGTGCTCCGCCGCGGCATCGTCGCGGGCGAGCGCCAGACCGACGCGGTCGACCCCGACGAGATCGTCCGCCTGATGGTCGGAAGGTAAGCCACCGACCCATGGCTCGCGCGTTGCACATTGCTCACCGAAGGAGTGCCAGATGGTCGACCTTACTCAGATCAAGGAACATGCCGCGGTCATCGGCGCGGACGGCGTTCATGTCGGCACCGTCGATCACGTCCAGGGTGATCGCATCAAGCTGACCAAGACCGATTCTCCGGACGCCCAGCACCATTTCATCTCGACCGGTCTGATCGCCGAGATTGAGGACGGCACGGTCCGCCTGTCGGCCAACGCCGACAACGCCCTGCTGCTTGAGGAAGACAGCTAAATCCAGCGGGTTTGGATGCCGACGCGGCGCTGGCCGCGCAGTACGAAGCCTACCCCTATCCGTCCAGAGACCCGCGTGACGAACGTACTCGCCTGGTCGTCGGCAGCCCGAGCCATCTGCGCGAGATCGACCACTGGGTGTTCGCCGCCCGCCGCCCGGCCGGCGTTCCCCTCCGCGCGCTCTTTGCCGGCGCGGGCACCGGCGACGGTGCGATCATGCTCGCCGCACAGCTTCAGCAAGCCGGCCGCCCCGGCCACGTCCTGCACCTGGACCGCTCGCAGGCCGCATCGCGCATCGCGGCCGCCCGCGCCGAGATCAGGGACCTGCGCAACATCGAGTTCATACACGGCGCGATCCCCGATCTTCCGGCCGCCGCGCGCGGACCCTTCGACTACATCGATTGCTGCGGTGTCCTGCACCACATGCCGGACCCTGAGGCGGGACTGGCTGCCCTGGTCCGCGCGCTCGCACCCGAGGGCGGCCTGGGCCTGATGGTCTACGCACCCCACGGGCGGACCGGAATTTACGAACTCCAGGATGCGCTGCGCACCCTCGCCCCCTTGAGTGAAGCACCCGCCAACCGGCTCGACGTCGCGCGTCGCGTCATGCGCCACCTGCCTGCGACCGCCTGGCTGCGTCAGAACCGCAATTTCGAGGACCATCTGACCGGCGGCGATGCCGGCCTCTACGACCTCCTGCTCAATCCGCGTGACCGCGCCTACGATGTCCGCAGCTTCGTCGCCCTGATCGAGGCCGCCGGACTTCGCGTCAACGCGCTCATCGAGCCGGCACGCTACGATCCCGACCTCCTGCTCCCCGATCCACGCCTGCGCGCCCGAACCGCTTCACTCATCCCGGTGGAGCGTGCCGCGCTGGCCGAACGCCTCGCCGGCAACATGGCCACCCACATCGCCTACGCCGTCCGCGCCGACGCGCCAGCCCTCGCCGCCGATCCCACCGACCCGCGCGCGGTCCCGATCGGCCGCGAGACGCCGGCGCCGCAGCTTGCCGCACGGGTCAGCGGTGGAGTGCTACCGCTCCGGTTCGGCCCGCTCACCGTCCCGCTGCCTCTGCCGCGCGAGGCCGCCGCGCTGCTTCGGCTGATTGATGGCCGACGCAGCGTCTCGGCGATCGCCGCGGCGGCGGCCAACAACGGCATCGCACCGCGCATCTTCGATCGCATCTGGCCGGAGACCTTCGCCGCCCTGCAGTCCGCCAACCGGCTGGTCCTGGCCGCGCCGGCGACAGATCGGGGCTCATGACAGCAGTAACCAGAGGTGTGCGGGCCTGACATCGCGGTGAAACCCGACCTGCCGACATTCCCGGCCGAGCCGCAGGGAGATGGGCATGAGCGCAGTCGTGGTTCCCCTCAAGAGCCGCCGGGCATTGGTGATCGGCGCCGGCATAGCCGGCCTTGCAGCATCCGGCGCGCTCGCCCGGCATGTCGGGCAGGTGATCGTGATCGAGCGCGACACGCTGCCGGCCGAGGCGGCGTCTCGGCCTGGAACGCCGCAGGCCACACAGGTGCACGGCCTCCTGGCAGGAGGCCTGCGCGCGCTCGAGGAGCTTTTTCCCGGCTTTGAGCAGGACCTCATCGGGGCTGGCGCCGTCCCGCTTCGCGTCGGTCTCGACATGCGCTACGAGCGTCCGGGCGTCGGGCCGATGCCGCAGCGTGATCTTGGCTGGCAGACCTACGCGATGTCCCGACCGGCCATCGAACTCGCGCTCCGACGGCGTGTGGAACGACTGGACAACGTCGCCATGCGCTCCGGCTGCCGCGCCACGTCGATCCTCTCGACGTACGGCGCACCGGTGGCCGGCGTCACCATCGAGAGCGAAAGCGGCGACAGCGAGACGCTCACGGCGGATCTCGTGGTCGATGCTACCGGGCGCGGCGCGCTCACCATCGACCTGCTGCAGGCGATGGATCTGCCACCGCCCGAAGCGACCAGCATCCGGATCGATTTCGGTTATGCAACCGCGACCGTGATGCTTCCCCAGGATGTCCTGCCCGACTGCCGAGCCGTCGTGACGTTTCCCGACGCGCCCAACAGCACCCGGGCGGGGATGATCGTGCCGATCGAGGATGGCCGCTTTCATGTGGCGTTTGGCGGCCGCGGCACGGATCGCCCACCAGGCGACTGGGAAGGATTTCGGGCCTTTGCGCGACATCTCCCGACACCGACGATCAGCCAGGCGATCCAACGGGCGCAGCTGTCAGGGGAGATCGCGCGGTTCGGCATCGCCGAGAGCGTGTGGCGACATTTCGACCGGCTCGACTTCTTTCCGCGAGGGCTGCTGCCGATCGGCGACGCCATCTGCCGCTTCAACCCGATCTACGGTCAGGGCATGAGTGTCGCGGCCCAGGAAGCGGCCCTGCTCGGCAGGCTGCTGCGGGCCAGCGAGGCGCGCGGCGAGAAGCTGGCCGAGCTGGGACACACATTTCTCGCCGAGGTCCCTCCATTGGTTGAAAGACCGTGGCGGATGTCGGCCGTTCCGGACCTCGTGTTCTCGGACAACCCCGAGGAGCGACCGGACGATCTCAATGACCTTCTGAACTACTCGTTGGCCCTCAATCGCCTCGCCGTCCATGACCCGGACGTTCACAGGCTGGTCCTGCAGGTCCAGCATCTGCTCGAATGGCCGAGCCGGCTGCGTGACCCGGACCTGGTGCGACGAGTGGCGGCAACTGTCGAAGGCGCAACAAGGTGAGATCGAAGCTTTGCCCCGAACCCCACCAAAGGCGGTCGCCTTTGGAATCATGACTTCTTCAGTTTGCGGGTCCAGGGCAGCGCCCTGGCCTACCTCGCGATGGATTCACAGCCTCAGAGCTCCGATCTTCAGGTCACGCGCTTGGGCTTCCCCTTGCGCCCGGTCGAGGCGAGATCGTGGAGTTGCCCCTCGTCCATTGTCTCGACCATCGACTTGGACGCGCCCTTCAGCTTGCTCTTTCCCGTCTTGCCGCGTTTGGCCGCCAGGGCCGCCCCGGCCGCCATCTGCTGCGCCTTCGATTTCGCCGGCATCGCCCTCAATCCCTGGCCCAACGCCAAAAGCCGATCGCCGCGCGGTGGTTTCCAGGCAATGCTTGACGGAAATGATCGGATGACCACCGGTTTATTCCGAGGGAGACCGGACAATGAAAATCAAGGATCGGCCGGAGTTCAAGAGCAAACCGGAGCCATTCGTGCTCCATGCGGGCGAGCTTGCCGCGACCGCGATCACCGTCATGTCCAAGCGCAACATCGGCTCGGTGATCATCGTCGATGATGATCGCAGGGTCGCCGGCATCGTCACTGAGCGCGACATGCTGCGCCGCGTCCTCGGCGAGCACCTCGACCAGCAGACCACGACGTTGGGGTCGATCATGACCACCGAGGTCAGAACCGCGAAGGCAGACGACGAGATCGTCGACTGGATGCGCCTGATGTCCAACGAGCGCTTCCGCCATCTGCCCGTGGTCGACGCCGACGGACGGCTGATCAACGTTCTCAGCCAGGGCGACTTCGTCTCCTACACCTGGCCGCAACTGCTCGGCACGGTGAAGGAAAAGGCCGCCGAGACGCTGCGAAGCCCGTCGGCGCAGATCCCGATCCTGATCGGCGCGCTGATGGTCTACACTCTGGTCATGGTCGTCATCTTCAAGCTCGTCTGAGCCGGAGGTTCCGTTGGCCATCGCACTCTCCGACGCCACGCTGGCGGCGCTGCCGCCAGGCATCGCCGTGCCCGCCTACGATCGCGCCACCGTCCGCCCCGGCATCGCCCATCTCGGCGTCGGCAATTTCCACCGCGCCCACATGGCGCTCTATGTCGACCGCTGCCTGCACCGGCAGGATCAGTCCGGCTGGGGCATCCTCGGCATCGGCGTCGTCGACGACGAGCGCGAGCGCGCCAAGGCCGCCCTGTTCCCGGCGCAGCGCGGCCTCTACACTCTCGCCCAGTGCCCGCCGCAGGGCGACCCGGACCGGCGCGTCGTGGGCTCCATCGTCGACTACCTGCACGCCCCCGCCGATCCCGCCGCCGCGATCGCGCGGCTTGCCGACCCGGCGATCCGGATCGTGTCGATGACGATCACCGAGGGCGGCTACAAGTCCGGCACGCCGGCCATCGCGCACGACCTCGCCAATCCTGAAGCGCCGCGCAGCGTGTTCGGCCTGGTCGCGGCCGCGATCGCGCGGCGGCGACGCGACGGCACAGCACCCTTCACAATCCTGTCCTGCGACAATCTCCAGCATAACGGCAGCGTTGCCCGTGCTGCCTTCGCCGAGTTCGCCCGAGCCCTCGACCCGGATCTCGCCGCCTACATCGACGCCGAGATCGACTTTCCGAGCTGCATGGTCGACCGCATCACCCCCGCCGTCACGCCCGACGACCAGCATCGCCTCAACGCCGGCTCCGGAGTCGACGATGGCTGGCCGCTGTTCAGCGAGGACTTCCTGCAGTGGGTGATCGAGGATCGTTTCCGCAACGGCCGCCCGGCGCTCGACGACGTCGGCGTGCAGTTCACCGGCGACGTCGCCCCCTACGAGCAGGTCAAGCTCCGCCTGCTCAACGCCTCGCACAGCATGCTCGCCTATCCCGCAGCACTGGCCGGTTACCGGCTGGTGCACGAGGCGATGGCGAACCCGCACCTGCATCGCCTGCTGCAGACCTTCATGACCGCAGATGCGATGCCGCACCTCGCGGCACCCGCCGGCCTGACGCTCGCCGATTACCGCGACGCGGTGCTGCGCCGCTTCACCAACCCGAACATCGCCGACCAGATCCTGCGCCTGTGTTCGGATGGCGCGGCCAAACTCCCGGTCTTCATCTGGCCCACACTGCGCGAGACGCTGGCGCAGGGCGGCGACGCGAGCCGGCTCGCGTTCGTCCTCGCCTGCTACGTCAATCACCTCGGCGGCCGCGACGACAGCGGAGCCGGCTTCGCTCCGGCCGAACCGAACCTGACCGAGGAGGACCACCGGCTTGCCGCCTCGCCGGACGACGCGGACGGCCTGCGCCTGTCGCCGTTCCGCGAATGGCAACTTGATGACCATCCGGCCTTCGCCGGCCGCTTCGCACAGATGCGTACGGCCATCCGCACCCAGGGCGCCCTGCAGATCGCCGCAGGGCTGGTGTAGGTTCTGCCCTCAGCGTGCCGGCATCAGCCGAGACGACACGTCGTAGAGGCAGACGCCACCCTTGCTCTGCTTGGCCGCATACATCGCGGCGTCCGCGCACGCCAGCAACCCGGCCCCATCCTGTCCGTCGGCCGGATAGCGAGCCACCCCCAGGGACGCGGTGATCCGGACCAACGCGTCGGCGAACGGCATCGGCTCACCCAGGCTTGCGAGAATGCGTTCGGCGGTCGCCTCGATGTCGCCGCTCCGGACGGCGCCGTCGAGCACGACAACGAATTCGTCGCCGGCCAGCCGGGACACCAGGTCTGACCCGCGCACAGCGCTTCGCAAACGCCGCGCGACGGTGGTCAGGACGCGGTCACCAATGAAGTGTCCGTGCCGGTCGTTGACCGACTTGAACTCGTCCAGGTCGATGAACACCACCGCGAAGCCTCCATCCGGCCCGGGCGCCCTGCTGGCGAGCAGATCGAGCCGTTCCATCAGGACCGACCGGTTCGGCAGGTCGGTCAACGCGTCGTGCAGCGCCTGATGTCGCAAAAGCTCGTTCCGTTGCCAGACGTCGGTGACGTCGATGAACACCGAAACGGTGTGGATCGGCTCGCCGTCGGGACCGCGCACCAGCGTCGTCGTCTGCTGGCCGAGGAACGCCTCCCCATTCTTGCGCCGGCTCCACAACTCGCCGCGCCAGCATCCCTTTGCCTCGATCTCCTGCGCCACCGCCGCGCGGAGCTGCTCGTCCTGGCGGTCAATTCCCAGGAACCGGCTGGAACGCCCGACCGCCTCGCCCGACGAGTAACCCGTGATGTCGGTAAACGCCGGATTGACCGACAGGATGACGCCGTCCATGCCGCTGATCGTGATCCCCTGGACCATGCTCGCGAGCGCGCTCGCCGCCATCCGCAGTTCGCCCTCGGCCTCCCGGGACGCCGTCACATCGGTCAGGAAGGCGGCGAAGCCGGCGATCACGCCCTCGCAATCGCATTGCGGAACGTAGTTGGTCAGCAGATGCCCAACGCTCCCGTCGGCCCTGACCAGCTCGCGCTCGAACCGCTGCTCCTCGCCGGCCAGAGCGGCCCTGATCAACGGCTCGTTCAGCGCAAACAGGTCCGCACCCAGCAGGTCCTGCATCCGCATGTCGATCATCGTCTCGACAGTTCGCCCGAACCAGTGGCCGTATGGGCCATTGGCGAACGCGCACGTCAGATCCTTGCGCCAGAATGCCATCATCGTCGGCCTGGCATCGGCGATCGCAACGATCGGCCGAACTGTTTGGGGCCTGGTCACAACGAGTGCACCACGATCAAACCGTTCCAACAACGACTGTAAAGCAAAACGAAACCCGTTGCGAGAGGATATCGACCCCGGCGACCGTCAGCCGGCGGTGCCCCCGACCGTCAGCCCCGTCATCTTCAGCGTCGGCTGCCCGACGCCCACCGGCACGCCCTGTCCCTGCTTGCCGCAGGTGCCGATCCCCGGATCGAGTGCGAGGTCGTCGCCTACCATGCTGATCCTGGTCAGCGCGTCCGGACCGTTGCCGATCAGCGTCGCACCCTTGACCGGCGCCGTCACCCGACCGTCCTCGATCAGGTAGGCCTCACTCGCCGCGAAGACGAACTTGCCCGACGTGATGTCCACCTGCCCACCGCCGAAATTGACCGCATAAAGCCCACGCTTGACCGACCCGATCATCTCGTCGCGCGTGTGCATCCCGTCGAGCATGATCGTGTTCGTCATCCGCGGCATCGGCGTGTGCGCATACGACTGCCGGCGTCCATTCCCGGTCGCCGCCTCGCCCATCAGCCGCGCATTGAGCCGGTCCTGCATGTAACCGACCAGAATGCCGTCCTCGATCAGCACCGTGCGCGACGTCGGCGTGCCCTCGTCGTCGACGCTCAGGCTACCGCGCCGGTCGGCGATCGTGCCGTCGTCGACCACCGTCACCCCTTGTGACGCGATCCGCTTGCCTCGCAAACCGGCGAAGGCCGACGTGCCTTTGCGGTTGAAGTCGCCCTCCAGCCCATGCCCGATCGCCTCGTGCAGCAGGATCCCGGGCCAGCCGTTGCCGAGCACCACTTCCATCTCCCCCGCCGGCGCCGGCACCGCGTCAAGCTTGACCAGCGCCTGCCGCAACGCCTCGCGCGCGGCATGCTGCCAGACCGCCTCGCCGAGCACGGAGCCGTAGTCGGTGCGGCCGCCCAGGCCGTGGCTGCCGCTTTCCCGCTTGCCGTCCCGGTCCACCACCACCGAGACGTTCAGCCGCACCAGCGGACGCAGGTCGGCGACCCTGGTGCCGTCGGCGCGCATGATCTGCACCGCCTGCCACTCCGCCGCCAACGACGCCGAGACCTGCACCACCTTGGGATCCAGCCCGCGCGCATAGGCGTCGAGTTCGCCGAGCAGCGCCGCACGCCGCGCGAAACTTCCCTCCGCCACCGGGTTCCGGTCCGAGTAGAGGTGCCGATTGGTCGCCCTCGGCGGGTCCGCCCAACTACCCGACTGGCCGCGCTTGACACCCACCACCGCGTCCGCCGCACGCCGCAGCGCCGCCCGCGACAGCTCGCCCGAATGCGCGTAGCCCTGCTCCCCGCCCAGCACCGCGCGCAGCCCGAAGCCCGAGGACGTGTCGAAGTTGGCACTCCTGATCACGCCCTCGTCGAGCGCGATCACCTCGCTCTCGCGATACTCCAGGAACAGCTCGCCGTCGTCGACGCCGGCCAGCGTTTCGCCCAAAACTCGCTCCGCATCGTCGCGACCGAGCTCCGCGCGCTCGAAGAACAGCCGGTCCGTTTCCAACAGCGCGCTCATGTCATCCTTCCTCGGGGCTCCGCCCCGAACCCCGCCAAAGGCTCGCCTTTGGAAACCATGACGCCGCGTAAACCGTGAAGCGTAACGATCAGCGCGCTCAGCAGCAACACCGCTACACCTTGATGCAGCGTTCCCAGAACCACCGGCACATGCGTCAGCAGCGTCGTCACGCCGAGCGTGTACTGGCACACCACTGCCCCGAGCAACAGCACCAACATCGTTCTCGGCAGGCCGGCTCGCCAGCCGGCAACCACCGTCGCCGTCACCGCAACCGCCGTCAGCGTCGCCAGCACCCGATGGTCGAACTGCACCGCGGCCGTGTTCTCAAACAGGTTGCGCCACCATGGGTCCAGCGACGCGTACGCCAGCGGAACCACATGGCCGCCCATCAACGGAAAGCTGTTGTAGACGAAGCCGGCGTGGGTCCCGGCCACGAAGCCGCCAGCCACGATCGTCACCGCCGTCAGCCCGGTCGCGATCT
>CAXTSH010000075.1:0-17142 GCA_964246925.1 uncultured Acetobacteraceae bacterium | reverse complement strand
AGGCCTGGTTTCACCTGCGCGTCTGCCGGATCTGCGGTCACGTCGGCTGCTGCGATCAGTCACCGGGCAAGCATGGGACCGCGCACTTCCATGCATCCGGACATCCGATTATCGAGGGCTACGATCCGCCGGAAGGCTGGGGCTGCTGCTTCCCCGACGAGGTGATGATCGATCTGGGCGAGGACACCACTCCGCAGCTCGGACCAATCCCGCGCTACTATTGACGATCGAAGCCGATGAAGATCGCAACCTACAACCTCGATGGCGTGAACCGTCGCCTGCCGGTGATGCTGCAATGGTTGGCCGCGACCCGGCCGGATATCGGCTGCTTGCAATTGCTTAAGGCGCCGCACAATTCGATCGCACGGGCCTGAGCGTTAATTCTATGGTGGCCCATTCAGCCGATACCTCAGCTCTGACTTGGTTGCGTCTGCAGGTATTGGTCGCTCGCTGCCAGCCAATACGGCACCGCGCTCGCCAGCTTCGCGCAGCTGAACGCAGGCGTCTCGGCGGTGGTCGTCAAGATCGGCAAGGTCGAGACGATCACCGCGCGCTGGCTGGTGGGCTGCGACGGCGGCTACAGCACTGTCCCAAGCAGGCTGGGATCGCTTTTTTCGTTGAACCAGTTATCACAGGTTGGCAACGGATAGTGTAAGGTAGAGACCTATCGTTTTGTGAGGCCGGTAGATGGTCACTGGCTCTGCGTGCTCCCGTCGACTGTTGCTTGGATTCCTTGCTGTTTGTTGTCTCTGGGCGGCGTCCTCGCTTGCGCAGGTTTATGCGCAAGGAGCTCCGAGCGCCCCAACCAGCCCGTCATTTGACTGCCGCGCGGCAAAGAAGCCCAGTGAGTTGCGGATTTGCATGGTGCCCGGACTCGCCGGGCTCGATGTGGAACTGGCCCGCGCGTTCGAGGCGCAGCGCGCGACATCGGGCGGTGCCAGCTACGGCAGTCTGCGCTTGGCGCAACTGACGTTCCTGCGCCTGCGAGACGCCTGCCAGGCCGACGAGGCCTGTTTGCGCGGAGTAATGCAGACCCGGCTGACGCAACTTCAAACGGGCAATTTCAATGGGCCAGCCGCAGCCACGCTTGTGCAACCTTCGGGGCCCCCGCTGGATAGGATGGCAGCCGCGGCCGAGGCGGCGCGCCGGCAGCGGTTTGAATTGATGGAGCAGCGGCGAGCGGCGCTGATTCAGCAACGCCTGGAACGCCGAGACGGTCGCCTGGCGCAGCGCACGCCGGAGGAAAGACAGCAGGCAATGCTGCGACTGTTCGGGTCCCAAAACGTGGACCCGCCGCTTCCCCCTGACAGCACACCGTCCGGGGAGGAATGGCGCGGCGTCTATCGATGCGACGACGACCATTTCCTGCGGCTGGTAATGCCCCAGCCGCCCGATGGGACGGGCCACGTTCACGCGGTGCTGGAGTTTGGCCCCGGCCCGGATGGGGCCGCCTCTCGCGGCTCATTCAGCGTCGTCGGTTCCGTGACAGCCGGGGCCGGCCCGATACACCTGGAGCCCGATGCGTGGCTCCATCGTCCACAGGAGTTGGGGCAGGTCGCCGCCTTCGGACTGCAGGGCGTTCGCCAACCCGACGGCCGGATCATGGGGACGGTTCTTGGAGGTCCGGAATGCAAGGGCTTCCGCGCCTGGCATGTTGCCCACGACCCATTGCCAGACAACCCGGAGGGGCTGCTTCCTCGCGTTCCGCTCGCGGAACCGATCCCCGATGAGCTTTCCCTCGCCGACTGTCGCAACTATGCCAATTGGCTGGTCTCCGGCCACGAGCTTCACATCGCCTCGTATTACGTGTCGTCGCTGTTCTATGACATCGCGGGGCAGCAACGCGTGCTGGGCCGCACCGTGGACAGCTGGCACACCGGTGATTACCGCCGCCTCAACAAGATTGCCCACACCTGCCAGGACCAGCTTGGAAAGTCCGCCGCCCTGTCCGACGCGGACCTGGTTCGCCGGATCACGCTCTACATCCCGGAGCCGTTGGGCGACACCCCGTTCAATTGGCTATCGCCGAACTGGGATCGGGCCGAGCTTGCCGGACTGCTCAGCACGGAAGCTCGACAGCGCGCGGCAGACCGTCTGGCGCGGCTTGCAGCCCTGCCGCCCGTGCCGGGGAGCTTCGTTCTGATCGATCGGGAGGCGGAGGCTCTCCGGGGCCGCTTGGATGAACTTCGCTACCTGGAGGATGGCGACCGCGCCGCCTACCAGAAGCAAATCGCAGCGCAGCGGACCGTGCTCGCCCATGCCGTCGTCACCGCCATGCTCCACGGCTTCGACCAGCTCCCGCCGACGGTCGAGAGTTTGTCGGCGATGAAGGCCACTGCAGGCGACACTGCGGAGGCGCTCCGTCGTGCGCACGAGCCGGACGCGGCCGATGACGCCGAGACCCGCTCTGCAGCCGCCGCGGCGGCCAAAGCGCAGTCGATCTGGCCGCTGTTCCTGAACTCGGCGGCGGCAACGATCAGGACGCTGTCGCCGGAGGATTATCACCGTTTCTCCGATCTGATCGCGCTACGGGACGGCGAGAAGGCGCTGATCGCTGCGGCGCCCGCTCCCAACGCCGATGCCTACCGCGCCTATCTCGCGAGCGTCGCCGCGACGACGGAAGCCATGGTGGAGCGCTCGATGCCCCGCCTGCTCGCCTGGGTCGCAGCAATGCCGCCTTCGGCGGCCGCCAACAAGAAGCTCACGGCGTTCACCAGCGTTACGTTCGGCAGCGCCGGCGCACCGGACCGGTTTGCCGAGCTACGCACCGCCATCGCGGCCAAGCTCGCGGCGTATAACCCGGAGCACTACAGCCGGCCGGACATCGTCATGTCGCTCGGCCGCCACCTTTGGCCGGAGGTGCCGACCGAGGGACTGGAGGATTTGTCCTACTTTGCTACCGCCTTGCATCAGGTCAATGAGTTGTGCCCGGGCAGCCTGCCTGCCGACGGAACGCCCGAGAGTGGCGCGCTCGCCCAATACGTGTTGGATCGGTCGTTCCGCGCTACACAGCGCATCATGAGCGGCCGGGTGCAGAACCAGGCCGAAGGACAGCGCTTCGTTCTGCTGGCGCTGAACGGCATCATGAACCGGCCGGGCTGCCATGTGACTGCTTATGGCGCCATTACGAGCTGCACGACGGCGGAGGAACAGAATGAGGTCAATGAGGCCATCCTCACCTCCGGCGACGCCATCAGCGACATGCAGACACTGACCCGGCATGGTTGCGGGAGTCAGGTTGTCACGGGCTATGTGGCGGCCAGCATCGAATTTGCCCGCTATCATGCCGATCAGCCTGGAAGCCTCGGTATTGCGGATGCATGGTCCGTAGCGGCCACAAACAACTAGAGCAGATTAAGTTCATTCGGGTTCGTAGCCTGCTGCGGTGGAGTGGTTCGCGCATTCGGCTGTCGGGAAGCTGGAAAGCGCATTCCGGACAGCGTCCCAGAGATCGGCGAGAGTTCGCGCGGCAGCCTTGCGCAGGATGTCCCCTCGCTCGAGCCGACTTGCTGTTTCTTCCGTTCAGATCCGCCGCGCGATGCGTTCCGTGGCCACAGCCGTGGTGACGCCGAACAGCACATGGAACAGGCCGTGCTGGACGACGCTATCGATGGTGTCCCGGCTGAGCCTAGGTGTGACGCCCAGGGCCGGGCCGAGCACGCCGTAGGCCAAGCCGTAGAACGCGGCGCCGAAGGCCGTGCCCGCCACGACCGGCGGCACGGAATCCGGCTTGGCCGCGGCGTAGGCGAGCCCCGCAGCGGCCGAAAGCGCCAAGTGCCCGCCATGCGAGACGACCTGCTCGCCGGCGTCTGGCCGCGATCGTTCGGGTTTCTGCGGCAGGCCGGCCAGGGCGCCTGTCCGCCGTTTCAGCTTCACGAGATCAATGCGGGCGACGGCGACGTAAGGGCTCTCACTTTCCAGCCAAGACACGGAAGCATCCTCTACCGGCATGGTGTCCGGGTTGGTGCAGAGCTGCACGCGCAGTTCCCAAACGCCGCCGTGCTCAGCGAAGAAATCAATTACGGATTGACGCAAGCCGTTGGGCTTGCCCGACAGGTCGACGGATGCGTTCTTGAGGGCTGTAAGCTCGATCGTCACGGGGGCGACAGACAGCTTGGCGATGTGATCGCCATAGCGGAACGGAGTCTGGGTGTGGAAGGTCTCGCCAAGCGGATGCGTCATCGGCTGGCCACCGAGTGCCTTCAGCGGGCCGGCCTGGAGACCCGCGGACGAGGCCAGCTGCACCACGCCTCGCAGGAGCCAGGACAGTACGCGTTTCCAGGCCTGGCCGGTATCGGTTGTAGCGGCGAGGAGCTTCAGGCTCGGAAGGAAGCCCTGTGCGTCGGGCGCAACGAAAGCCGGTCCGTTCACCAGGACGGACCGCCTCACCGAGCGCCCCGGCGAGCTGATGCCGGTCGACCTGGCGATGGTGCTTGTTTCAGCCGGGGCGTCCGAGGCAGCGGGGGTGACCGACTCGCTACGGTCAGTCGCTTATGCTGACCGGAGAACCTGCCGGACAACGGCGATCAAGCGCGAAGGAGTGAATGGTTTGGAGAGAAGGACGTCTCCATAGCGAAGGCGGTTCTCCTCAACCCTCAGCACATCTGGCCGACCAGTCATGTAGACTACGGGAACGTCGGGGCGGAGCCTATGCACAGCCCTCGCAACATCTATTCCGTTTGTCGGGCCTGGCATGTGGACGTCGGTCACCAGGAGGCGCATTTTAGAAAGAACATCCTTAAGTAGGTTCAACGCCGCTTCCCCGCTCCCGGCAACGCACACGTCGAAACCAGCCTCCATGAGCTCTTCGGCCATGATCATTCGGATGAGAGGATCATCTTCAGCGAACAGGATACACATTGCCTACGGTCCGACAGGGAAGCCGGTCTTCAATCCTGGTCTACGCGGCAGGTAAGGTCTGGCTTCGTCGCGCGTCTTGGAAAAGCCGAGAAATGACGGAACGTGATATCGCGAACTCAAAAAGACCGATGATGCCATCCGGTCCGGCCGAGCATACGGCAGAAAGCTGGGCCAGCCGCTTGGACCCGTCACCGCCCTTGACGGAGGTTTTCGACCGTGTAATCGACGGATTGACAATTTTGGTCAGCAGCTTCGAACGGCTTCGACGACATGCATTGGACGAAGCATTGCTTGAACTCATCGGCCAAGCGGAGCAGGGCGCAGCACTCATCATGCGAGCTAGCGAAGATTTAGTTTTGCTAGCAGACGAGCAGCAGCACACTCGGACGAATTCGTCCTCGAAGTAAGTTTGTCTCGGCACGAGGTTCGGCGGCGCTCCACGCGTAACCTCGCGACCGGTTAGGCTGAGTCTGGTCCCGCTTCGACCTCGTCGCGTGGCGTATTCGGCAACTCGGTCCGATTAAGAAGGTCCGGCCTGTTGTGCTTCGGGGAGTTCACGTCCCGGCTGACCGGCCAGCTCCGCAATACGTCCTCTGCCGCCGGTCGGAGCAGCGTGCTCACGCGGCCGCAGGAGCTGGCCGGGCGCACCTACAAGCTGAAGTGGGTCGACTCGCCGCACGCGCTCTACGTCACGATCAACGATTTCGAGGAGGAAGGCCGGCTGCGGCCGTTCGAGGTGTTCATCAGCTCGGCCAACATGGAGCACTTCGCCTGGGTGGTGGCGCTGACCCGGATGATCTCGGCGGTGTTCCGCCGGGGCGGGGACGTGGCCTTCGTGGCCGAGGAGCTCAAGGCGATCTTTGATCCGCGCGGCGGCCAGTGGCTCGAGGGTAAATACGTGCCGTCGCTGATCGCGGCGATCGGCGGCATCATCGAGCGGCATATGATCGCCACCGGGTTCCTGGCCGTGCCGGAGCGCCTGGTCCGTGGCGAGCACGCACCCGCGGCGATGGTCGGCGGGCTCGGCATGCTCTGCCCACAATGCAGCCAGCCCAACGTCGCAAAGGAAGGTGCCTGCCTCGTCTGCCACAGCTGCGCCTGGTCGAAGTGCTCCTGATTGAGGACACGCTCGACGAGCGGGAAGGCGCGCGTCCGCTGGCCGACGTCGTCCCGCGGAGCGCGGTGGCTCAGGCATACCATGCGCGGCGTTGCGCCGTCTGGGGTGCTCGCTATCCCGGTTTCGGGCTTGTGCCGCCGACGGTCCCGAGAGGAGAGGTTTGGGCCTGCGCGGCACACCGTATGGAGGTGGAGAATCGGCTTGTTGCCCTGGCAGGGTCGGCAGCGGAGCCCGAGAAGCAACTGGCTTTCTACAGCGGACCATCACGCTGTGGAACCAGACGGTTAGCTTCCATTCATTGTTGCGATTCGAGGCAGGATCCTGAGCGCGTTTCCTGAAATGATCAGATTTCGGTCAGCGTCCGAATAGCCCTGGAACTGCTGCAGGTTGTTCAGGGAAACCTTAATTTTGTCTGCAGGGAAGAACGGCAGGTCGTAGCCGGTCAGCATTTTGGACGTGCTGTGGATCGCGTGAAGAGCCGCCAGCGAGGCCGGATAGCTGACGATAGCCGTGTCGAAGAACAGCGAATCAATTGTCCGGTTGACCCGTTCGGCGCCCTGCTCCGGATCTTCCTTTCTCTTCCATGGCACTAGGACGGCGAGACGGGGCTGGATCAGCGGCAGGGTTCCTCCGCCGTGTGAAGCGATAAACTTGATGTCTGGGCATCGCGTAACGGCGTCGGAGTCGATAAGGCTGACGACCATCCGAGTCGTTTCGGCGGGATACTCGAATGCCGGTGCGGGATAACCCTGCACGACAATGTCGTTGGACGGACCCTCGGTCGGATGCACGAACACGATCGCCTTCCGGCGGTTCAACTCGTCGATGACTGGAGCGAACCGAGAATCACCGAGGTAGACGCCGTCGTAGTTCGTCATCACGACGATCCCGTCCAGCTTCAGGTCATCGTAAATGTGGGCGATCTCCTTCAGGCAGGCGTCGACGTCGGGCAGGGGAATGGTGCCGAACCCGCCGAATTTGGACGGTCGGTCCCGGACGATGTCAGCGAGCTCGACATTCAGCGAGTTGGCCAACCCTGCGGCAGCCGCGCCGGTCCAAAATCTCAAGCCGGGTGAGGACAACGACAGGACTTCCGTCTGGATGTCGTTGTCCTCCATGAGTGCAAGCCTCTCCTGGACATCCCAGCGGGCCATGGGAAAGCCGATTTCCTTTGGCGTGATCCCGACGTCGGCAAGAGCCTTGAGGTAGCTGTCCGGAATGAAATGCGTGTGGACGTCGATTGAACCCATGCTGTTCGTGCTCCTGTTAAAAGGATTGCCGTTATCGTGAGCCACAATCGATAAGCGGTGCATCATCATGACCTCGCGCCTCGATATCGGCCGCCGGACCCGACACCATCCGACCGCATCTCCATTGGACCGCCGAGCTCATCGGCAGGCCGCCCATGCCAGCCTGCGGGCGGCGAAACGCAGCCTCCGTCCGCTGCATGGTCTTCCGGTCATGATCGTTGCGCACCATCATGTCTGGATCGTGATCGCGTCGAGGTCGACGAACGTTCCGATCGGTAGGCTCGCAGGAACGCGTCGACTGCGAGTTCGACGGCCCGCGAACGCGGAATGATCACAGGCGCCCCGAACAGGAACGGCTCGAACAATCCTGCCTGCAGCAGACCCTTGAGGTGCAGAGCGGCCACGACCGGCTCGGCGGGCTGCAGCCATCCGTCATCCATCGACTTCTTCAGGAAGACGGCGACGTGATCCCAGCATCGTTTGGGACCACGCGCGAACAGGCGTGGGCCCAGGTCGTCGTCGCGCATCTCGATGCCGCTGCGTACGACCGTGACGACCTCCGGGGAAAGCACCCACTTCAGGTAAGCAGTACCGAACTTGAGTAGAGATTGCCGGAGGTCCCCCGATGGATGATCCAGGATCACCAGGAAACTGTCGACCTGGGCCTCCACGGCTTCCATCATGACCGCCTCGAAGAGTTCCTCCTTGGATTCGAAGTAGCTGTAGAGCGTCGTTTTGGAGCCACCCAGCGCATCCGAGATGGCAGACATGCTGGCTCCGTCGAAGCCGAACTTCTGAAACACTCCTTTGGCAGCATCCACGATGGCGCGGCGCCGATCATCCGTTTTCACCCGCATGTCAAATCGTGCTCCAAAGCAGCACCGTACGGTACGTTTATCGTCGATCCCACCGGTTTGTCGACCCTAGTCCCTTCGGCGCTGCCGAGACGGGCAGGCCGGGATTTTGGGATGCGGCACAAGAACACGATCAAGCCCCTGTTCGGCTTGCTTGGCATTCTGATCCCGGCCGTCGGTGCGGAGTTCACCGACCAGGTCACGTCCATCGCGCTGCCGGACGTGTTGGGCGGCTTCGCGATCAGCCACGATCCGGGAAGCTGGACCGTGTCGCTTCCCGTGACCAGCGAGGTGATCGGGCGGCCATGGCCACATTCCGCGGCAGATCCGGGAGGGCCCGCCCGGGGATCAGCCCTATCTCGCTAATGATGATATGAGCGGGTCGTCGCGCTGGCGCAGATAGCCGCCATCGAGCTCCATCCATGGGGAGCGGCCGAAGCGGATGCTCGGCGCCCGGACCGCATCGTGTTTGACCTTGACCCCGGAGAGGGTGTGGCATTCGCGGACATTGTCGCGGCTGCTCTCGAAGTCAGGAATCGGCTTAAGCGGATCGGACTGGCCAGCTTCTGCCGGACGACGGGAGGCAACGGCCTGCATGTTGTCGTCCCGATCCGTCCGGAGGCGGGTTGGAAGCGGTCTAAATCGCCACTATGGCTGTCCACGTCCAAAATCGACGATCGTTGCAGGTCCTTGTGTACGGAGCGCCATGCATGCGACCCGCTCGGACCTGACTTCTTCTCGCAGGACAAACCTGATCGCGTGCGCAGGTTGTTCGTGGTAGACGCCTTACCTTGTGAATACCGACGTGGAGGCAGTCACCGGAAATCGCGCGTGGGCACCTTGATCCCGGAGCCAATCCGAAGGTCGGGAATGTAGATATCGCGTATCTTTCTCCCGCCGGGACCCGCGCCTGGACCGTCGCGCGAATTGCGCATTCCCGGGTTAGTCGCACCGTCGCCGCGCCCATGCCGAAGCGGAAGTGCCTCGTCGCGCTCGCCCACGCTTCGCAGCAGTCCGGAGAGGTCTTCGAGCCGGTCGGTGATCACGTGAATGACCTCGCCCTCGCGTTGCAAGCGACCGTGGCAGGCGATCATACCGGCCGACAGCACGAGACGGCGCTGCTTCTCGAAGCGATCCGGCCAAAGGATCAGGTTGGCGACGCCGGTCTCGTCCTCGATCGTGATGAACATCACGCCCTTGGCCGAGCCCGGCTTCTGGCGCACCAGCACGATGCCAGGCACGATCACTTTCCGACCGTCACGCATAGCCGAGAGGTCGGCGCACGCGATCATCCGCTGCGCACGCAGCGTCTCTCGCAAGAAGGCCACGGGGTGTCGGCGCAGGCTAAGCCCGAAACTGCGGTAGTCCTCAACCACCTCGCGACCGTCTTTCATCGGCACGAGTGGCATGGAGGGCTCGACCAGCTCGGGTAACGGATGTCGATTGGCGTCGGCCGCGGCGAACAGCGGCAGCACGGTGTCAGCCAAACCCTTCACCGCCCATAACGCCTGTCGGCGATCCAGCCCGAGATCGCGGAAGGCGTCCGCCTCCGCGAGCCGCTCCAGCGGGGCGGCCGGGATGTTCGAACGACGCGAGATCTCCTCGACGCTGCGGTATCGCTCGTCACCACGGTGCGCGACCAGCTGCGCCCCGTGGTGGTTGGAGAGGCCCTTGGTCATTCGCAAGCCCATCCGGACCGCCAGGCCCGCTCGGCCGTCGCGGCGCGGCTCCAGCGTGCAATCCCACCGGCTGCCATTTGTCAACGCCGACTGAATTCTCCTCAAAGGGTTGCTCGTGCACAGAGTCGGTTGGCAGGCGATATGGCGGAGGTCGGCGTCTATCAAGGCTGCTCAGCCAAGATCATCAGCATGGGCAGCGGCGGAACACCGCTGCATCTATTCGACACATTCGAGGGCCTGCCAGACCCGGGCCGGCAAGAGCGCAAATGGATGAGGACTGGTGACTACGCATCGTCGCTGAAGTCCGTCGACGCCTTCCTCGCCAGTCACAAGAACATAAGTATCTACCCTGGGCTGTTTTCTCCCGACGTCGCACGACCTGTTCTGGATCGAGGTTTCTCGTTCGTCCATCTTGACGTCGACCTTAAGTCCAGCACGCTGGACTGCCTCCGCTTCTTCTATCCTCGTCTAGTAAGAGGCGGGATCATTCTGACGCACGATTATTCCTATTTCGACGGAGTTCGCGAAGCTTTCGACGAGTTCCTGGCCGAAGAGGCTGAGGCTGTCATTGAGTTGCCGACCTCTCAAGCCATGATCGTAAAGTTGTAGGACGATGTCGCGTTCCGTGATTGGGAGTTGATGAGTATTAGGCGACGAAGCGCTGGCCTTCTTGATGTCGAGCGCGCAGAGCGGCCTCCGCGCACGTCGTCACAGCTTGCTCCAGTGAACCGGTGAAGTAATCCGCTCCGATCGCGCTTCGTGCGGCCTTGTCGGTCAGCGTAGCGTCCTTGGCTGGCCAGACACCGACCAAAACCTGCGCGCCTTTCGGAACATGCTGCCGGAGGCGTTCGATGAGTAGCGGAGGTGAGCGGGACTTCCCGTAATGTCGAGGTATGAGACGCAGACCATTACCACACCAGTGACATCCAGATTGCCGATCTCTTCCCGCGAAACCTCCTCGTAGCTCACCACGCGAGCGCCCACGCCGTGCTTGCTGAATAATTGCGCGAGCATCGCGGAAGCGGCCTCATCAAGAGGCCCTTTACCCGCAGCTTGACATCGCGTCTGGTCGTGGTCCAAACTTGGACGCTTCAGCTCAGGCGACAGAGCGACGGCCATCTTGACGCCGGGCGCGCAGCGCGGCTTCGGCACATGACGTCACCGCCTTCTCCAACGAACCGGTATAGTGGTCCGCCCCGATCGCGTGCTGTGCGGCCTTGTCGGTCAGCGTCGCATCCCCGGCGGGCCAGACACCGACCAGGACCTGCGCGCCGCTCGGGAGATGCTGCCGGAGTCGTTCAATAAGGTAGCGGAGGTGAGCGGGGCTGCCGGTGATGTCGAGATAGGAGATGCAGACCATGACCACGCCGCTGACATCCAGACTGCCGATCTTTTCGCGCGAAACCTCTTCGTAGCTCACCACGCGGGCGCCCATGCCGTGCTTGCCCAGCAGCTGCGCCAACATTGCGGAGGCGGCCTCATCCAGAGGTCCTTTACCCGCGACACAAAGCACGGCCGACGGACTCTTCCATGTCTCGGGCAGCTCGCTGTCCGAAACGCTGGCCGGGTCGGGCTGCCGGCTGATGCCTTTCTCCGTCTCAGCCAGCCCGACAACCCGGTCATCCGCTCTTGAGTTTAAAGGTTGGCCGTCATCATGCCGTGCCAGCCCTCGAACGAGCGCTTTGACGGTGACCTTGATACGTTCGAGTTGCTCCTGGCCGAGAGTGCCGCGAGCGGCGTCGGTGCGCGCACGTTCGCCTCGGGCATCGAGCTCATGATGATGCAGGGATATCGCGCTGCAATTCGCTCTCCCGCCGGCGCCGTCAAGCACCGGCATCATGTAGTCGGATATGATCAAGTCCGGGAGAGGTCCCTCGGCCAGACGCTCCAGCCCTTGTCGTCTGTTGGCCGCGGTAAGCACGCGGTAGCCCGCGTCGGTGAATGCTATCTCCAGGAAATCCGCGATTGCGAACTCGTCCTCCACGACCAGCACCGTAGTCACGCCGCTCACCCGGACTGGCCGCTTCCGCCGGTCGCTCCCTGGTCGCTGTCCCGAGCCGTCGCGGCCACCAAACCTGTCGTGACCTCTCGCCCGATCCCGCTTAGCACGGCCTCAAAGCCTTCGAAGGGCTTGCCCACGACGATGCTGACATTGCTGATGTTGAACTCGCGAATGGTGGGATCGAACGCGACATCGCGCACCTTGAAGAGAGAAATGAGCCGAAACAGCCGCGAGCGCAGCTCCACATAGCGCAGCACGACCATAACTTCGCTGAGCGCTGAGAGACCTCCGGCCGGCACGCGAATTTCGGAGCCTACGAGCTCAGCCAATTCAAGGGTGTGCAGCGCCGTGACGCCCAGCGCGCGTAGCACGTCAGCCAGAGCGGACCAGAAGCGCACGAGTCGCTCGGGCTCGAACGCCGCCTGCTCGATGGTGAGGTGAGCGGCGCCGCCAATCTCGATGTGGGTGCGCAACACGTCGCCGCCGGTGATGCCGCCGGCCGTGTTGATGAGGATGGCCTGGCGCGGACGGTTCGGAAGCGGGCGGGGAAAGCGGGCCTTGAGGCAACCGGACTCGCCCCACTGACGGATCGATCTCGTCGGCGAGATGGAGGGTTAGTCTGCCCTCGGCGCGCCGGGGCGTTGCATACGGCATTTGACGCATACGGGCGAGGGTATTGGGTTCGCTAACGTTCTCCAATCTCACAGGTAGGCGGAGGACCACATGTCCGACATTGCGATTGAACGCGGCGCGCCGAAGCATCGCTCGTTCAACAAGCTGGTGAGCAATCCGGTCCTGGAGGACTACTCGCTTCGCTATGCGCCGAAGAGCTTTCGCACGTGGTCGGAATATGCGGTGGCGACGGCGGCACTGGGCGGGATCGCCTACATGGCGGACCAGGCGATCGGCGGGTCGCTGGCGGTGCAGTTCGGGTTCACCAACGCGTTCTGGGGCATCCTGGCGGCGGCTGTGGTGATCTTCCTGACGGGCATACCGATCGCGATCTACTGCGCGCGATACAATGTCGACGTGGATCTGCTGACGCGGGGTGCCGGGTTCGGATATCTGGGATCGACGCTGACGTCGGTGATCTACGCGTCGTTCACCTTCATCTTCTTCGCGCTCGAAGGCTCGATCATGGCGCAGGCCTTCAAACTCTATTTCGGCATACCGCTGCCGGTGGGCTATGCGCTGGGGTCGCTGATCATCATTCCGCTGGTGGTGTTCGGGATGACGCTGCTGGCCAAGCTGCAGGTCTGGACGCAGCCGCTGTGGCTGACGATGCTGATTGTGCCGCCGATCGCGGTGGTTGTGGGCGATCCGCACGCGCTGACAAACTGGTTCGGGTTCGCGGGGACGTCGCCATCGGGCGCGAAGTTCAATTGGCTGCTGTTCGGCAGTGCGGCCGGGATCGCGCTGTCGTTGATCGCGCAGATCGGCGAACAGGCGGATTATCTGCGGTTCATGCCCGACGAGGTGCGATCGAACCGCTGGAAGTGGTGGGCGGCGGTGATCTGCGCGGGGCCGGGATGGGTGATCCTGGGGGCGGCAAAGCAGCTGATGGGATCGTTCTTCGCGTCCGTCGCGGTGACGCACGGAACGCCGGCGGCCCAGGCCAACGAGCCGATTCAGATGTATATCGCGAGCTACCACTACCTGTTCCCGATGGCGGTGACGCTCGGGGTGGCGACGTTCTTCGTCATCCTGTCGCAGATCAAGATCAACGTGACGAACGCCTATTCGGGTTCGCTGAGCTGGTCGAACTTCTTCTCGCGGCTGCTGCACGTGCATCCAGGACGCGTGGTCTACATCTTTCTCAACGTGGGGATCTCGCTGACGATGATGGAGCTGAACATGTTCAGCTTCCTCGGCAGTATTCTTGGATTTTACTCGAACGTGGCGGTGGCCTGGATCGGTGCGGTGGTAGCCGACCTGATCATCATCAAACCGATCCTCAAGCTCAGCCCGGCCTACATCGAGTTCAAGCGCGGGCATCTGTTCGACTTCAACCCGGTGGGGTTCGGGTCGATGCTGTTCGCGTCCGCGGTCTCGATCGTGGCGTTCTTCGGGCTGCTGGGGCCGGGTGCGCAGGCATTCTCCGCGTTCATCGCGCTGGGGCTTGCGTTCGTGTCGGCGCCGATCGTGGCGATCATCACCAAGGGACGCTACTACCTGGCGCGGGCGCCGTTCGACGACTCGCGGCATGCGGATCAGATGACATGCGTGGTGTGCTCCTACGACTATGAGAAGCGGGACATGACTTCGTGCCCGTTCCACACCGGAAACATCTGCTCGCTGTGCTGTTCGCTGGAGACGGCATGCGGGGATTGCTGCAAGATCTCGGCGGCGGCGGCTTAGCGCGAAAGCGCGGCCGTCTCCGAGGTGATCGGGGGATCAGGCGGGGGTTGCCGGGGCTCGACCTGATCATTTCCCCGGATACGGCACCCACGGGATCATGTACGACCGGGACGAGAGGATGCAGACGGCCTCCGTCGTGCCCGGGGCGGAGGCCGAGATTTTCGCCGAGGCGTCCCGGGCGGTGGAAAGTGTGGGGCGTGTTCTCGCTGACGGACGAGCGGCATGAAGGCATCCGGACGCGGTGCCGTATAGCAGCCTGATCCTGATGAAAGATCACGGCGAAATCGTATCCGGGAGACCGCATCGATGTCTTGGACCGACGGTCGAAACGCCTGAAGATCAGCCCGATATCTTCGACGATGGACTATTCGGCGCTCTGATGGGATCGCGCGATGCGGGGAGCGGAGCCGCTTGTGCGTTGTCAACGCCATATGTATCCGGCCACGGAACAGCAGATCCTGATGCAACAACATGTATGCAGCGGTGGCAACGGCATCGCGGTTACACGAGCACCTTCGCGTCCCGGGAGAACCGGGGCGAGAGTGGCGAAACGCCCGTATCGATTCTACGGGCGTTGAGTGCAGGATCCGGAGGCGACCAAGCTGGAGGTCGAGGCGCTGACGTGCACCGAGCCGGTCGTGGCCGGAGCTTCGAGTCTAGTGACTGATCATCCAGGGCCGTTGGCCTGGGAAGCTCTTGGCGGCGGAATCTGATTTCGGTTTGCAGCAGCCGCAACCGGCGCTGTGGCGGCGTGGTTCGTGGCGGCTGCGCTCGTTGGTGGCGTGGGCGATGCGATTGGCGGCGCCCATCGTCGGGAAAAAGGGTGTGGCGAGGGCGCGCGGAGCGTCGGCGCCGCAGTCAGGACAGGCGCAGGGTGCGGCGAAATCGGCAAGCGACCTGTTGGTCGCGAATCGGCCGCAGGTTTCGCAGGCGTAGTCGTAGACGGGCATGTGACCGGACTCTGGCTCAGAGATCGGGGGCGAGCGGGACGTCGATGCCGCCGGTGATGGCGGCGTGCGGACCATCGGCACCGGGGTTGATGTCGAAGTCGAAGATGCCGGTCGGCAGCCATAGGGTGGCGCAAGCGTTGGGCACGTCGACGACGCCGCTGACATGACCCTGGACGGGGGCGGTGCCGAGGATGGAGTAGGCCTGGGCGCCGGAATAGCCGAACGCCTTGAGATACTCGATGGCGTTGAGGCAGGCCTGACGGTAGGCCACGGTTACGTCGAGATATTGCTGATGACCACTCTCGTCGACGGAGATGCCTTCGAAGATCAGGTGGTCGTCGTAGCGGGGCGTGATCGGGCTCGGTTTGAAGATCGGGTTGCGGATGCCGTATTTCTTCATGCCGTCCTTGATGACGGAATGAATGCGCAGGTGGATCCACCCGGGCATCTCGATGGCGCCGCAGAAGGTGATCTCGCCGTCGCCCTGGCTGAAATGGAGGTCGCCGACGGACAAGCCGGCGCCGTCGACATAGACGGGAAAGTAGACACGGCTACCGCGGGAGAGGTCCTTGATGTCGCAGTTACCGCCGTGCTCGCGAGGCGGGACGGTGCGCGCACCTTCGGACGCGGCGGTCTCTTTCGCGTCGCCTCCGAGGCGGCCCATGTGGGCGGTCGGGCCGAACGGCGGGTTGGCGAAGCCGGGCACGCGGTCGGGGTCGGTCGCGATCAGCGCGCGTTCGCGCGTGTTCCACGTGTCGAGCAGGGATTTGGACGGGAGACAGCCGATGAGACCGGGATGGATGAGGCCCGCATACTCGACACGAGGAACGTGGCGGGACTTGGTGTAGAGGCCCGTGATGTCCCAGATCGACTTCTGGGCCTGCGGGAAATGGTCGGTGAGGAAGCCGCCACCGTTCTTCTTGGAGAAGAAGCCGTTGAAGCCCCACGAATTGTGCGGGAAGGCGCCGATGTCGAGGAAGTCGACCACCAGGAGATCGCCCGGCGCGGCGCCCGCGACGCGGATCGGACCGGACAGGAAATGGACGATCGAGAGGTCGATGTCGCGGACGTCGGAGGCGTCGTCGTTGTTCTTGATGAAGCCGCCAGTCCAATCGTAGCACTCGAGGATGAAGTCGTCGCCGGGCTCGACCGTGGCGACCATGGGAATGTCGGGGTGCCAGCGGTTGTGGACCATGTCGTTCTCGTAGGCCGATTGGCCGAGATCGATCTTGATCAGGGTGTCTGGCATTCGCAGGTCCTCCGACGGGGTCTCTAGGGTCGGATGCGGGTGCCGGAGCGGAAATACGTTGTTTGACGTAGGTTGGGGCTCTGCCCCAAGCCCCGCCGGGGCCGAGCGGCCCCGGACCCGCATGACTGAGGGGCGGAGCCCCTGGCGGGGTTTGGGGCGCGGCCCCAAGATGCTCCGATGTCCAGGCAACGGCCGATCCCGTCGCGACGTGCCTACAACCGCTGGGTCGCGGACGAGACGCTCGAGGATTTTGCGCTGCGCTTCACGCCACCGGCGGCCCGCCGGTGGAGCGAAATGGCGATCGCGAACACGGCGCTGGGGTCGTCGTCGTTCATGGCGCTGGAGGCGATCGGCGGTCTGCTGACGTTGCGTTACGGCTTCGCAACGACAGCGTGGGCGATCGGGTTGACGGCCCTGGTGATCTTCGTCACCGCGACGCCGATCGCGGTGGCGGCGGCGCGGCGGGGGATCGACATCGACCTGCTCACGCGCGGCGCGGGGTTCGGGTATCTCGGGTCGACGGCGACGTCGCTGATCTACGCGGCCTTCACCTTCATCTTCTTCGCTCTGGAAGCGAGCATTCTAGCCGGCGCGCTGACCGCGGCGTTCGGGGTGCCGCATTCGGTGGGATCTCTGCTGGCGGCAGCGGCGATTGTGCCGATGGTGACACTCGGCATCGCGTTCATCGGGCGGTTCCAGCGGGCGACGCAGGGGATCTGGGTGGTGCTGACCGTGCTGGCGGTGTTCGCCGTGCTGGCGTCGGACCGGTCGGGAGCGCTGCTGTCGTCGTGGGTGCGGGCGGCGGGGGAGAGCCGGACCGGAG
>CAXTSH010000074.1:0-17251 GCA_964246925.1 uncultured Acetobacteraceae bacterium | reverse complement strand
GGGGCAGAGCCCCAAACTCTGAAATCCCGTCCCCCATCACCTTGACGCGGAGGTCTCGGCCAGCTCAGCGCATGACCGCCCGCCCAAAGCTCAGCAGCGCGTCGCCGGCGATGCAGCCGGCGGCGAAGACCTGCATCACGGATCGCGATGAACTCCCGGCCAGCCGCATCCATCCCAGCCTGCACGCCAATCCCGCCAGGATGGCCCAGCCAGCGAGCGGCGACGCCAGCAGAAGACCAGTCGCGAACATCACGCCGAGCTGGCGACGCGAACCGCCGGCGAGCTGAAGCAGCACACCTGGTATCGCCCAGAGCAGAAGCTCCCTCGCGATGGCCGGATTGGATCCGGCCTTGATGGCAGCGACAAAGACGTGGTCGACCGGCGCCACCTGGCCGCGGCCGAAATACCCGTGGAACGTGACCGTCACCACCACGGCCGCGACGACCAGCGCAAACATCGCAGCCAGATATTGCTGGCGTCTGCCGTCGAGCTCGAAGGCGGCGTCCCTGCCCTCGCCCCGCAGCAGGAATCCGGCCTTGAGGTCACAGCCCATGTCGGCGAACGCGGGCCCGGTCGACGCCGTGAAACCAGTCAGCAGGGCGAGCGGTGCGGCCGGCAATCCGATCAGCAGTCCGACGCCGAGACTGACCACGGCCACTGCAAAGGCGGGAAACCAGCCGGAATGCATCCCCGCGAGCCCGATGATCAGCTCATGCAGCAGGGCGGCAAACGCCGCATAGACAACAAAGACGACCAGTTGGCCGGTCGACAGGGCGTTCCCGAACCCGGCGGCGACTGCCACGAGCACGGCGATGGCGAGATAGAGGATCGCGCCGAGACCGAGCGTCTGCGGCAGCCTGCGGTCGATGGCGCGACTCGCTTCGGACGCATTGCCTTGGCCTCCGCGCAGAAGGGTGTGACAGACCTGGAGCAGCGCCATCAGACCGGCGCCGAGCATCACTGCCTGCGGAATGTGGGTCCGGCTGAGGTCGCCGCCCGGCGCCACCGCCGAGACCGCAGGCAGATGGGTTGCGATGACATGCGGATAGCCGCGCAGCAGAAGTCCGGTGCCGAAGGCGAACAGCGCCGCCGCGTTGCCGATGAAGGCGACGCCGAACCCGGCCATCGGCACGCCGGCCAACGAGCCCGCGACACCGAGTGCCAGCCCACCGCCCAGGATGACGATGCGTCTGCCGCCCTTGTCGCCCGCTTCGATCGCCTCCGCTGCGGCGACGCCGGGCGGCCAGGCGCCATCGGCGGGAAACACCCGCGATCCGAACATCCTGTAGAGCAGGGTGGCATCGAGCAGCATCGCCAGGATCGCGCCGATCAGCATCGGTCCGACGAGATCCGCCCTGCCGAGCAGGAACGGAATGCCGATCGGCAGCATCAGACTGTTGGCGGCCCCGAAAGTGCTGGCCGAAATGGCGCTTTGCGCGAGGTTCTGCACGTGCGGCGAACGGAACACGCGCAACCCGGCAACCGGCGCGCGTCCGAGCACCATGCCCGCCAGTGCGCCGATTAGTGAGGTGTTGGTGGTGATCCCAAGCCGGACCAGGATCTGAATGCCGATGATCGAGCCCGCGACGCAGAGCGGTCCGACCAGCAGGAGAACGGGGAGCGAGAAGAATCTCGGGTGACGCGCCGAACCCGGCGATTCCGGATGGCTTCCGCTCAGGTCAGAGCCATGATCGCCACGACCATCGGGATGACGGCAAGCACGACCCAGGACCCCATCGCCAGCATCGCAACGGCTGCCGCGATGCGACGCCCGATCCGATGCGGCGCCTTGGCGCCGTACTCATGGTCCTCAGTCATTCCCGTCTCCCGGTGTGTCGACGCTGATCAGGTTAGCAGCCGCGAAGTTTCCGGTATGTAACCGTACGTCACCTTTGCCCAGCCGGTTCGTCTGCACATGATTCGACCAGCGACCGCTTGCGTCGGCTCAGGATTTTTACTGTGAAGCACTTGCGGGACGGTGCACCAGTGGCGCCTTTCATTCACAAAGACGTGACTGTCGCAGGTCGTTCGATGTCAATGCAAAAGACCAAACGCGCGCAGGAAGTCGGCGGCCTTCGGCGTCTTGTGCTTGACCGCCGGCGCGCCGCCGCAGGACGCGGCATCCGGCAGCCGTCCGATCTCCAAACCGTAACGCCCGCTGCTCTGGGCCAACGAGGCCACCGGAGTCGCGAACGTTCCGGTCAGCGCAATCTCGGTCGCGATGTCGGCGGCCCCGAGGCGCAGTACCGGCCTGACACGCAGATCGAGCGATGCCCCAGGCAGCAACACGACCCCCGAACCGGTCATGGTCAGCAGCGGCGAGGTCAGCGAAAGATGGCTCAGCGCGAGGGCGCCTCGGCTGAACGCGCCGGTGCCCTGAACGCAGTCCAGGTGTTCGGCCCCGCCCAGCTTCGGAAGTCGCGCGGCATGCAGGATGTGTCCCAGCAGGTCCCGCACGACCGCAGAATCAAGGTCTGCATCCAGCAGGGTCGCCGCGATCGGACCGGTGATCGTCCGCTCATCCAGCGTGACCCCCGAGACGTCGCCCGCGAGCGCTGCGCGGACGCTCAGCCGGCCACTCACCACCGGCCGCCCCGTCATCAGCGTCGACAAGGATGCGGCGGGCAGGTCGTGGCCATCGAGCAGCACGCTCGCCCGTCGGGGCGTGCTGGCCAGGTCTTCGCGCCAGGTCAACCAGGGTGCCGCGCCGGCGAAGGAGGCCTGCACCAGGAGCTGCCCGGGATTGACCAGCGCTGTGACCCGCGTCGGCGGGAGTTCGGCCGAACCGATCGACAGCCTCGATGCGTCGAACGCCGCCTGGACCGCGTTTCTCCGTATCGACAGGTTCAGCTCGCCTCGAGCCACGACCGGAGGCAACGCTGCCGCCTGGAGGATGTGAGCCAGCGGCGCCGGATCCGCGACATCGATGGACGTCAGGCCCGTCATGGCCGCCGAGCCGGTCCGGCGCGTTAACGCCCCCCGAAACGAGACCGTATCGGACCCCGACGACAGCACGGCATCGATCGGACCCTGACCCGCAGCTTCCACAAAAAGATCAGGCGTTCCGGTCAGACCTTTCAATCTGAACGATTGCTGGCGAAACACCCCCTGCGCATCGACCGACAGCGGAGCGTTCGGCGCTCCCGCCGACGCGGAGAACCGGCCCAGCGACAATCCATGCGCAAACCTGCCCAGATCGGCGTTATCGCCGGCAGCCTCCACCGAGAGCACACTCCATCGGCCCGCCTCACTCCTGCTGATCCTGGCGTCCAGCGTCACGTTCGCGGCAGCGGGCAGGTGCGCGTGAGCAAACAGCGCATTGAAGTCGGCAAGCTGCGGCAGCGCGGCCCGCATTCGGCCGTCCAGCCCGCCTGAAGCAGTTACGGTGCCGTCATAGTCCAAACGGTCACCGTTCTCGTCATGACCCAACGTCAGCTTGACGCGAAGCGGGACTGGCCCGCCGGCGAAGCCGGCCGGCGGCGCGCAGGCCAGCGAGACGGTGAAAAACGCGTTGCCATGCCGGGCCGCCACGAACAGCGTCAACGACGAGCGGCCATCCTGTTGGGCGCGCAGGTGGTCGAGCGCCAACGCACCGCTACCGGCGCGGCCGAGACCGTGCCAGGCGAGGCGGCCGCCATCGGCATCCACCTCGTCCAGACTGAACCCGGCTCTGGAGCCGACCGGAGACGACAACGCCGGCTTGCCCGCCGTCGAACGCACTCGTCGCCAATTTGGCTCTCCGTCAACGGTCTCCAGCAGAACGTCCGCGCTGTCCAGCAGCACGCTCTGCACGTGCAGGTGGCCGCCGAGCAAGCCAAGCAGGTCAAGCCGTGCGCTGACCTCGCGTGCGACCAGCATGTCCGGCCGCGTTCCGCCAGGCAGGTTCGCGACCCTGACATCGTCGGCCACGAACCCGGGCGAAGGCAGCAGACTGAGCCGCAAATTCCCGCCGATGCGCAAGCGATGGCCGGTCGCCCGCTCGAAGGCGGCCTCGATCCTGGGCTTGAGCGGGCTCGCGTCCAGATGCCCGACGACGAAGGCGGCCGCCAACAGGAGGCACAAGCCGGCGATCAGAACAGCCAGGACGCCGCGGGCACCCCTGGCGCCGGATCGAAACTCTGCCGCCATTCAGGACCTCGTGACCGCCTGATCTCGTGGCGCGGTGAAGCCAAGTTGCCTGAACGTCTCTTTCATGTGCGCCGGCATCCCGGCCGTGACCGTCAGCAGGCCACCACCCGGATGCGGAAATTGCAGCGACCGCGCATGCAGGTGCAGGCCCTCGGCAAAACCGTCCATCTGTGCCCGGCCTTCGCCGTATTTCGGATCGCCCAGGATCGGGACGCCGATCGCCGCGCAGTGCACGCGGAGCTGGTGCGTCCTTCCGGTCAGCGGGATCAGCTCGAGCCAGGCGAGCCGTCGCGCCGCCGCATCCAGCGTTCGATATTCGGTGCGCGCGACCGCCGCATCCTCGTCATCCCGCTCGGCAATGACCGACAGCGCACCCCCGCCACCCCCCAGTCTGGCCAGCGGCGCGTCGATCACCCCCTCGGACGGAACCGGCTTGCCGGCGACTACCGCCCAGTAGACCTTGCGCATCTCGCGCGAGCGGAACCCGGCCGCCAGCCGGGCCGCGTTCGACGGTCCCTTCGCCAGCAGCAGCACCCCGGACGTATCCCGATCCAGCCGATGCACCAGCAGCGGCCGCCGCCCGGAGGCGTCGCGCAGCGACGCCACCAAGCCGTCGACATGATCGACGATCCCCGGACCACCCTGCGTCGCCAGGCCGCTCGGCTTGTTGATCACCAGCAGATGGTCGTCCTCGAACAGCGTCATCGAGGCCAGTGCGGCGGCGGCGCGCGCATCCACTCGCCCCCTTCCCTCCCCACCGTCGGATCGCGGCAAAGGCGGAACGCGAACCGACTGACCCGGCTCGATCCGGGTCGCCGCCTCCACCCGCCTGCCGTCGATCCGTATCTGGCCGGTCCGGCAAAGCCGCTGCAGCACGCCCTGGGTCAGCCCCGGGTGATGCCGGCGCAGCCACCGGTCCAGCCGCAGCCCGCCCTCGTCGGCGGCCACCGTCTCCACCGCCACGCTCATCGCGTCTCGCCGGACGAGCGCACATCACGCAGCCGCGACCACTCGGCCAGCCGCGACCTGATCGCATTCTCCTGGCCGCGATGGGTCGGCATGTAGAAGGTCACTCGTTGCATCTCGTCCGGGAAATAGTGCTGTCCCGAGAAGGCATCCTCGGCATCGTGGTCGTACTGATAGCCTTTCCCGTAGCCCAGGTCCCGCATCAGACGTGTCGGCGCGTTACGAATGTGTGCAGGCGGCATCAGGCTTCCGGTCGTCTTGGCCGCCCGCATGGCCTCGCCGAACGCCTTGTAGACCGCATTGGATTTCGGCGCGACCGCGAGGTGGACCACGAGCTCCGCCAGCGCCAGCTCGCCCTCGGGGCTGCCGAGCCGCTCGTACGCCTCCCAGGCCGCGAGCGCCAGCGTCAGCGCCGAAGGGTCGGCGAGGCCCACATCCTCCGCCGCGAACCGGGTCAGCCGGCGCGCAAGATAACGCGGGTCCTCCCCGCCGGTGAGCATGCGCGCGAACCAGTAGAGCGATGCATCCGGATCGGACCCGCGCAGCGACTTGTGCAGCGCGGAGATCAGATTGTAGTGCTCCTCGCGGTCGCGATCGTACAGCACCGCCCGGCGAGCCAGCAGCCCCGCGAGTTCCGCCGGCCCGAGCCGCTCGACGGCCGCCTGGTCCAGTGCCTGGACTTGCTCGACCATGTTCAGCAGATACCGTCCGTCGCCATCGGCCATCGCGCGCAACGTCGACCGTCCAGGCTCGTCGAGCGGCAACCGGCCTCCGCCCGCAGCCTCCGCGCGCTCCAGCAATCGCTCCATCGCCGCATCGTCCAGCCGCTTGAGCACCAGCACCTGGCAGCGCGACAGCAGCGCGGCGTTGAGCGCAAAGCTTGGATTCTCGGTCGTCGCCCCGATCAGCACGACCGTCCCGTTCTCGACAACAGGCAAGAAGCCGTCCTGCTGCGCACGGTTGAAGCGATGGATTTCGTCGACGAACAGCAGCGTCCCGCCACCGGCCGCCTCCAGCCGGCGCCCCGCCTCGTCGAACGCGCGCTTGAGATCGGCCACCCCCGAAAACACCGCCGAGAGCTGCACGAAACGCAGTCCGGCTGCCTCGGCGAGCAGGCGCGCGATCGTCGTCTTGCCGGTGCCAGGGCCACCCCACAGGATCAGGCTCGCCAGCGACCGGCGCGCGAGCATGCGCCTGATCGCCCCGTCAGGGCCGAGCAGATGGTCCTGGCCGACCACATCGTCGAGCGAGCCCGGACGCAGGCGATCGGCGAGCGGCCGCGGCCCCGTCGTCCGCGCGCCCGCCGGCACGTCGGGGGCGGGAAAGAGCTCGGCATGCGCGCCATGCGGCTTCGAACGGCTTGTCACGGCAGCGAGGATAGCTCCAAAACGCTCCGGGTGAACCGTGCGCCGCCACGGGCATTGTGCCTTCACGTTGCCAGCGAAAGACAGCATGCCCGACGAGCGGAAATCCTCGACCGGCTTGGCGGCCGGCGGCCTCGCGGCCCTTGGCATCGTCTTCGGCGACCTCGGCACCAGTCCGCTCTACACCTTGCAGACCGTCGTCGAGGACGCCGGCGGCAAGGTCGACCACGTGACGTTGCTCGGCAGCCTGTCGCTCCTGGTCTGGTCGCTGGTCATCGTGGTGACCCTCAAATATGCCGCCCTGGTGATGCGCGCCGACAATCATGGCGAAGGCGGCATCCTCGCCCTGCTCTCGCTGATCGGGCCACGCTTCACCGGCCATCTGTTGTCGCGCGCGACGCTGCTCACCTGTGCCGGACTGTTCGGTGCGGCGCTCCTCTACGGCGACGGAGTCATCACGCCGTCGATTTCCGTCCTCAGCGCGCTCGAGGGCACCGAGACCGTGACCAACGCGGTCAAGCCCTTCATCCTGCCGCTCGCCGTCATCATCCTGGCCGGACTGTTTGCGGCGCAACCGTTCGGAACCGCCTCGATCGGAGCCGCCTTCGGCCCGGTCATGCTGGTCTGGTTCGTCGTCATCGGAGCGCTGGGCGCCTTCGATCTCGCCGCCCACCCCTCGGTGCTGGTGGCACTCGATCCGCTGCTCGGACTCCACTTCCTCCGCCAGCATGGCCTCGGCAGCTTCGTCGTGCTCGGCGGCGTCTTCCTCGCGCTGACCGGCGCGGAGGCGCTCTACGCCGACATGGGCCATATCGGCCGCAGGCCGGTCCGCCTCGCCTGGCTGCTGACCGTCTTTCCGGCCCTCCTGCTCAGCTACGCCGGTCAGGTCGCGTTCATGGACGCGCACCAGAACGCGAAGGGCAATCCGTTCTTCATCGCCATCCCGCACCTCCTGGTCATCCCCATCGTCGTGCTCGCCACCTTCGCGACCATCATTGCCAGCCAGGCCATCATCACCGGCGTCTTCACCCTGACGCGGCAGACGATGCAGCTCGGCTGGTTTCCGGGTCTGAACATCCGCCAGACCTCGGACACCGAATACGGCCAGATCTACGTGCCGGCGGTGAACTGGATCATGATGTTGGCGACCATCGCCATCGCCATCGGCTTCAAGAGCTCCGACAGGCTCTCCGGCGCCTACGGCACCGCCGTCTCGACGACCATGCTGATGACGACCGCCCTGATCTACGACGTCATGCGTGTGCGCTGGAACTGGAGCGTCGCCGTGGCGGCCCCGATCGCCGGCTTCTTCCTGATCGTCGATCTCGCTTTTTTCAGCGCCAACCTGCTCAAGATCATCCAGGGCGGCTACGTGCCGCTCGCGATCGGCGTGGCACTCTTTACGCTCATGGTGATCTGGCACAAGGGAATCGGCTTGGTCCGCGACGGCCTGGCGCCCCTGGGCGAACGGTCCGACGAGGTGCTCGCCCAACTCCGCGACAAGACCATTCCTCGCCTGCCCGGCTCCGTGGTGTTCCTGTCGCGTTCCGACTCCGAGGTGCCCCCGATCATGGCGCGGCACATCGCCGACTTTCACTCGCTTCCCGAGAAGGTCGTCGTCCTCAACGTCAGGTTCACCGAGGACGCGCGTGTCTCGGCGTCCGACCGGGTCAAGACACGCCGCGTCTCCGACGGCGTGTGGCTGGTTTCGGTATGCTTTGGCTTCGTCGAGGTGCCAAACCTCTCACAGGCGCTGGCCGGAGCGAAGGAACTCGGCTGCGACATCGACCTCGACAAGACCCTTTACCTGGCCGGCCACGACGACATCGTGCCGCGCGAGCGGCGGCCGCGCATGGCGTTCTGGCAGCGCCTGCTGTTCGGCCTCATGTACCGCAACGCGGTCCGCGCGTCGGACCGCTTCGCGCTGCCTCGCAACCGGCTGATCGAGATCGGTCATCAGGTGGGAGTGTAAGGAAGGCCAGGGGTTTCCCCCTGGACCCGACCAAATGCTTGCCTTTGGAAACCGCTACTTGGCGGGTTCGACTTCGGCCTCTTCTGCCGCGTGTGAGAGTGTCTCGCCGAGAAGCTTGGCCTTTTCGGCGTTCTTGCCCTCGGCCTTGCCCGAGATCGCCACCGTCTCCTTGCCGAGCTTGGCCACGAGCTTGCGGATCGCGTCGCCGTCCAGCTCCTTGGCATGGAGGTGCTTCTTGAGGCTCTCGAGATCGCGCACGATCCCCTTCACCCCCGGCGCGTCCAGCTTCTCGAGCGTCGCTTCCCAGCCCTCGATATTCTTGACGGCAGCGCTCACCGTGAAGCCCTTCACGCCGTCCTTGATGTGCTTGATGGTCGCGTCGAACTGCGGCATTTTCTGTTTCCTCATCTGACGCCCGGGACGGACGATGCGGCAAGAAAACCGTCCGGTGAGCGAAGTTCCGGCACGTTTCTGGTTGCTTCAGACTGGTCGATTTCTTTTTCGTCAAGCCGTCCGCGCGATGCTCATCCCGACACTTCCGGGCTAGTCAGTCTCTATTCCGGAGCCATGTCTCGGCGACATCGTTGAGACGGAGAACGACGTGAGTGACTCAAAGACCACATTGGACGTCTATCTGACCGGCCTTCGCAACCAGCATGCCGTCGAGACGCAGGCAATCGGAACGATCAAGAACGAACTGAGCCGGATGGAGCCGTATCCCGACCTCCATGCGAGAATGCAGCAGGATAGGGAACGATCCACCGAACAGGCGGCGCGTCTGGACCGTCTGCTGGCGAAGCACGACACCCGCGCCTCGATCGCCAAGGAAGCGGCCGCCGGCACGATTGCGACCGTGTCGGGCTTTGCGCACGCAGCCGCGTCCGACGAGGTGCTGAAGAACGTCCTCGCGGCAGTCGGCTTCAAGGCGTACGAGATCGGCTCATACAAGGTCCTGCTGACCTTGGCCGAGGCTGCCGGCGAGACGGCTGACGTCGCCGTGCTGGAGCAATCGATGAAGGAAGAGGTCGAGATGGGCGATTGGCTCGGCAGCCACCTGCCGGAATTCGTGCACGCCTTCCTCAGGCAGCAAGCCGCCTAGTCGGCGCCTCCGCGAGGCGCGCGAAGCACGCCTGCGACGCTGGCACACGCAGGAGTGACTTCCCCGTCACTCTTGCGTGGCACCAACGAGCGTCGACATTCAGTCTCACACGTGATCGGTTACTCCAATGAACGTGATCTGGCTTCTGGCATGTTTCACCATTCTGGCCGTGGCTGCCTTCGGTGGCTACGCGCTGCTTTCGCATCGCCGCCTCGAAAAACACGACGGCAAGGCACGCGGCATCGGCGGCCCGAACGATCCTATGGCCGGCGCGGCTCAACTAGATCGAAGCCCGCGAGAGATGACCGAAAGTCTGCGAGTCAAGAAGCGTTAGACTTAGTTCCAGAGCAATAGCGACTGTCCGGTCTCCGGAACGTGACAAAGAGCATCTATAACGCTGTGCAATTTGCTCCTCATCTCTGTCGCCATGAACATGATGATGAGCACAGTGAGACCGCTGACCTGCGGCAGGTCGGCCAGCGGCCAATCGCGGGACCAGAATGACAGTCTGACCGCGCGCTTCAAACGCTTCATCCAGGAACAAGCCTTCCCGTGCGTCGGCGCCAAGTCGGCCTTGCAGGCGTCGCGTCTGGAGGTGATGGTCGCAGAAGATGTCGCCTCGCCCCGGGATGACCTGCTGATCTATCCATCGCTGCTCGCCTTCGCGCAGGCCTACGCAAATGAGCCGGTGCTGTTCCAGAGCTTCGCAGTGATCTTCCAGGGACCGGTTACACTGTCCGAAGCCGAGTTTGAGCGGCATCTCTGGAGTCGCGTGCAGGCATTGACGGATAAGGACGTGCAACACGGACAGGTGTCCGACCTGCGTGTCAGCCCCGACCCGGACGAGCCGGATTTCTCCCTCAGCTTCGGCGGTCAAGGGTTCTTCGTCGTTGGGCTGCACCCGAACGCGAGCCGTCGGGCGCGGCGTTTCGAGTGCCCGACACTGGTGTTCAACCTCCACGACCAGTTCACACGCCTGCGGGCGGAGGGTCGCTACGAGAAGCTGAGATCCTCGATCCTGGCCCGTGACGACGTTTTCTCAGGCGGCATGAACCCAATGCTCAGGCGGCACGGCGAAGGGTCCGAGGCGCGTCAATACAGCGGTCGTGTCGTGGACGCTGACTGGTCCTGTCCATTCCACCGGCCTGACGCGCAGAATGACGACTGAGATCCCGCCCCGATCCGGAACCGCCTTCCTGCTGCGCCGGGGCGAGCGGCTGACGGTGATCGATCCGCAAGGCGAGCAGGTGGCGGATTTGGTCGCGTTTCGCGCCGACGATCTCGACGAGGTGATCTCGTCAGGACGCACGCTTGACTATGCGGGCCGGATCTATCTCACGACAGGCGATCCGATCTACTCGAACCGCAGCCGGGTGCTGCTCCGCATCGTCGAAGACACCGTCGGGCGTCACGACTTCCTGCTGACGCCGTGCTCGGCGGACACGTTTCGGATCATCTACGGTGACGAGCACCCGCATCGTGGATGCTTTGGCAATCTGGCGGAAGCCTTCGCGCCCTTCGGCATTTCTCCGGACCGGATACCGGTCGCCTTCAACGTCTTCATGAACGTGGTCATCGACGGGGCGGGGCATTTGCGCGTCGAGCCACCCCTCAGCCGCGCCGGCGACAGGATTGTCTTTGAGGCCGAGAACGATCTGGTCGTGGGTCTGACGGCTTGCTCGGCGCTCCAGTCGAATAACCACTCGTTCAAGCCGATCCACTTCACCGTCACGGGCTGATAACTTCCGCCACAAGGCGCTGCTGCCGGACTTTGATCCGCACCCGGCTCGCACCACCTTGCCGACGACGACGCTCACTGCACCGGCAGGTCCGCCCCGTGATCCACCTCACGCTCCGACGCATCCTCCTCGCGGCCGCTTTCCTGGCACCCGCGATCGCGCGCGCCAACCAGCCGCTCCGCGCGACGCTCTCCAACGGCTTGCGTGTCGTCATCGTCCGTGACCGCCTCGCCCCCGTGGTGACGACCGAGATCACCTATCTCGTCGGCTCCAACGAGGCGCCCGCCGGCTTTCCCGGCACCGCGCACGCGCTCGAGCACATGATGTTCCGCGGCAGCGCCGGCCTCGACAAGGATCAGCTCGCGGCCGTCGGTGCCCGTCTCGGCGGCAAATACAATGCCCAGACCACCGAGACAGCAACCCAGTATTTCTACACCGCGCCGGCCGACGACCTGCCCCTGATGCTGCGCATCGAAGCATTGCGCATGCACGGGCTCAGTCTCAATCCGTCGGACTGGACCCACGAGCGCGGGGCCATCGAGCAGGAAGTCTCACGCGATCTTTCCAGCCCCGCCTATGTCTACCTGTCCCAGCTTCAGGCGCTGCTGTTCGACGGCACCCCCTATCAGCACGACGCGCTCGGCACCCGTCCGAGCTTCGACCGCACCGATGCTGGCCTCCTGCGTCAATTCTATGATCGCTGGTACGCGCCGAACAACGCCATCCTGGTCATTGCCGGCGACGTTGACCCCCACGGCGCGCTGTCCGAGGTCAAGCACGCCTTCGACGGCATCCCGTCGAAAACCCTGCCGCCGCTTGCCGTATCCAATCCGACGCCGATGACCGCGCGCACGCTGACCCTGCAGACCGACTATCCGGTCGGCTTCGCGACGCTCGCTTGGCGCATGCCGGGCCTGACCGACCGCGACTTTGCCGCCGCCGACATCCTGTCGGACGTGCTCGACAGCAAGCGCGCCGAACTGTTCGGCCTGGTTCCCGCCGGCCGGGCGCTGGGCACCGAGTTCGTCTACCGCGCCAAGAGGGATGTCGGGTTCGCCGTCGCACTGGCCGCCTTCCCCAAAGGGTCCGATCCCACCGCGGTGCTCGCCGACCTCAGGCGCGTCATCGCCGACGCGGCCACGCATGGCGTGCCGCCCGAACTCGTGGACGCCGCCAAGCAGAAGGAGGTGGCCCAGCTCGGCTTTCGGATGAACGACATCGAGGACCTCGCCGAAACCTGGTCGCGCGCGCTTGCGCTGCAGAACCTGCACTCGCCCGATGACATGGCCTCCGCCTACGAGGCGGTCACGCCGGCGGACGTCGACCGCGTCGCCCGCCTCCTGCTCGATCCGGCCCACCAGGTCACCGCCATCCTCACACCGCGCGCCGCCGGCCACGCTACGGCGGGCTCCGGTTTCGGTGGTGCCGAATCCTTCGCCAGCACCCCGGACCATCCGGTGGCACTTCCCGGCTGGGCCGCCGCGGCATTGACCGCGCTGCACGTTCCGGCGCCGACCCCCAGGCCGGACGTGACCACGCTGCCGAGCGGCCTGCGCCTCATCATTCACCCGACCGATGTCAGCCAGACCGTCTCCGTCTACGGCCTGATCCGGCAGGAGCCTTCGATGGAGGAGCCGCCGGGCCAGGAGGGTGTTTCGGAGCTTGCCGAGACGCTGTTCGACTATGGGACCACCCACCTGGACCGGATCGCCTTTCGACGCGCCGCCGATGCGATCGCGGCCGACATCCATCTCGGGCAGTTCTTCAACCTCAAGGTCGCCTCCAGCCAGTTCGACCGTGGCATGGCGCTCCTCGCCGACGGCGAGCTCAATCCGGCCTTTCCACCGCGGGCCGTCCCGATCGCTCAGCGCCAGCTCGCCGCCCAGCTCGCCGGTGTCCTGCAGTCGCCCGCCTACCTGTTCGGCCGCGCCCAGCTCAAGGCCACCCGGCCCGGCGGCGATCCCGAACTCCGCCAGGCCACGCCGCAATCGGTCATGGGCCTGACGGAGGCCGACCTGCGCGCCTATGTCGGCCGCACCTACCGACCCGATCTCACCACGATCGTCATCGTGGGCCAAATCGACCCGGCGCACGCCCGCGACATCGTCGTGCGCAGCTTCGGCAGCTGGCGCGCGTCGGGGCCGACGCCGAACGTCAACCTTCCGCCGATCCCGGCCAGCTTGCCGTCGTCGGCTTACGTGCCCGACCCGAGCGCGCTGCAGACCAGCGTCCTGCTGGCCGAGAGCCTGCCGGTGTCGGTCACCGACCCCGACCGCTACGTGCTCGATCTCGGCAACGAGGTTCTCGGCGGCGGCTTCGCGTCGCGCCTCATGCGTGACCTCCGCGTCAGGAACGGCTACGTCTACGGCGTCTCCAGCCGGCTCGACTGGCAACGCACCCGCACCGACTACTCGGTCTCCTTCGGTGCCGACGCCGACAAGGTCGCCAGCGCAAAAGCGTTGGCGCTGGCCGACATCGCCGACATGCAGTCGCACCCGGTATCGGACAGCGAGCTCGAACTCGCCAAGGCCGCTCTCCTGCGCCGTCTGCCGCTTCGCCGCGCCAGCGTGGACGCGATCGCCATGCAGTATCTTTTCCTGACCGACCGCAATCTGCCGCTCGACGAGCCCGACATCGCCGCCCGTGCCTACGTCGATACCAATGCGGCCCAACTCGAAGCGGCCATGCGCAAATGGGTCCGTCCCAACGGCCTGTCCGAGATCGACCGTGGCCCGCCCCGCAACCAACCCAAGGCCGGGTTCTGACCCGCGTGAAATCGCTCACCCCGGCCTGAAGACAGCGCAATCCTGCGCTCATGCCCATGCACGAGCCGCACTTCCCGATGGCCTCGACTACGGGTGAGCGATCCGCGCCACCGCTCCCCAGCCGGCGGACACCAGGACCGGAGCCGCGGCCCACAAGCCGCGTGTCCTCGCAGCCAGCGTCAGAGCCGCCACCAGCAATGTCGCGCTGACCACCGCCGGCGTCACCGGGACACGATCCAGCACGGCGCTCGCGACGCAGGCGGACAGCAGCACCGATCCCACCGCAACGCACCAACCGGCACTCGCCTCACGCCTGGCCTGATCGGCAAGCGACACGCAGCAGAGCACCACCACGCAGGTCAGGCACAACGGCCACAAATCCTCCAGGGCCACCGCTCCGCCTGAGGGCAGCCATGCCAGCACCGCGACCGCGATCGGCGGCAACGCGAGCAGGACGCGCGCGACCATCCCGCGCCGGACAGCCGGAACGGCAGCAAGACACGCGAGACCGGCGCAAGGCAGCAGCGTCAATCCGGCAGACGCGAACCCGGCCCGGCCTGCCGCTCCGGACGGCCAGAAAGCCAGCCAATCCGACAGATCTCCCAGCGCCAGCTCCCCACGCAGGGCACGCAGGAACACCAGTGGCGACGCGAGCAGCGCACCCAGCAACGCGGCCACCGCGAGCCGGGAGCAGGCCCGCGCCCGATGGGTGCCGCCCGAAGCGATCCTTCCGCCGGCCCAGGCAGCGCCGAAGGCGAGAACGAAGGTCGCCGAGCCGAACGAGGCCACCAGGCTGATGGCGACCGCGAGCCGCAGGACCGATGGCCTCAGACCGCGGACCGCCCGCTCGACGCAGGCCACGAACAGTGGACAGACCAGCAGGCCAGCCAGCGCCTGCCAGCCCGTCGTCCCGTTCGAGACTGCCGCGCATTCGGTGAGCACGCCGCCGATCAAGGCCGTTCCCGCGAGCCCGAGCGTCCGCAACAGGGTAGCCGACGCGATCCCCGCGCCGCCCAGCATCACAATACGGCCCGCCAGCAGCGCGTCGCCGATATCGCGAGCGGTTTCGATCGGCAGCACCAATGCGCCATGCAGCAACGGAATGCCGGCCACGAACGAACTCACCGTGTCGAGCGCCGTCTCGCGCCCCAATCCCAGCAGGCCCGGCACCGCAAGCACCGCCGGCACCAGCACAAGGATCAGCGTCTCGGCGGTCCGTGCCGCCGCCGCCCGGCTGACGACGGTCAGAAGCTCCGTTCGGTCACGAATTTCAAGTTCAGGTAGCTCTCGATCGCCTCCGCCCCGCCCTCGGTGCCGTAGCCGCTGTCCTTCATGCCGCCGAACGGCGTCTCCGGCAGCGCCAGCCCCACATGGTTGATCGAGATCATGCCGCTCTCGATCCGGTCGCCCAGTGCTGCGACATGACCGCTCGAACGCCCGAACGCGTAGGCGGCGAGCGCATACGGCAGCCGGTTGGCCTCCTCGATCGCCTCGTCGAGCTCGTCGAACGGCAGCATCAGCGACACCGGCCCGAACGGCTCCTCGTTCATCACCCGCATGTCGCGCGCGACACCGGTGAGCACCGTCGGCTCGAAGAAGTTGCCGACATTGCCGATCCGACCACCGCCAATTTCAAGTCTGGCGCCGCGCGAGACCGCGTCGCCGACCAGCTCCTCGACCGCCTGCCGCCGCCGCGGCGTGATCAGCGGGCCCATATCGATGCCGGCCTCCAGCCCGTTACCGACGCGCGTGCTGCGCTGGCCTTCGACATACCGGTCCAGGAACTCGTCATAGACACGCGCCTGCACCAGGAAGCGGGTGGGCGAGATGCACACCTGGCCGGCATTGCGCCGCTTCGCCCCGACCATCGCGTTCACCGCCGTGCCGATGTCGGCATCGTCCATCACGATCACCGGGCCATGGCCGCCCAGCTCCATCGTCACACGCTTCATGTGCTGGCCCGCCAGCGCCGCAAGCTGCTTGCCCACCGGCACCGAGCCCGTGAACGACACCTTCCGGATCACCGGATGCGGAATCAGGTAATTCGAGATCTCCGACGGCGTGCCATAGACGAGATTGGCCACACCCGCCGGCAGTCCGGCGTCGGCGAGTGCGGCAAACAGCAACGCCGGCGAGAACGGCGTCTCTTCCGGTCCCTTCACGATGATCGAGCAACCGGCGGCGAGCGACGCGCCGAGCTTGCGCACGACCTGGTTGAGCGGAAAGTTCCAGGGCGTGAACGCGGCCACCGGGCCGACCGGCTCCTTGATCGCCAATTGGCGGACGTCTTGGGCCCGGGCCGGGATCACCCGGCCGTAGGTCCGCCGGCTCTCCTCGGCAAACCAGTCGAGCGTATCGGCGGCGCTGTTGGTCTCGATCCTCGACTCGGCGAGCGGCTTGCCCTGCTCGATCGTCATTGTGTGTGCGACATGGTCGAGCCGCTCGCGCAGCAGGCTTGCCGCTCGCCGCAGCACGTTGGATCGCTCCAGCGGCGACGTCCTGCGCCAGACCCCAAAGCCCTTGCGCGCCGCCTCGAGCGCCTCGTCGAGGTCGGCGATGGCGGCGTGCGCGGCCTGCCCGATCACCTCATCGGTCGCCGGATTGACGACCTCGAATGTGCGTCCGGAACTGGCAGGCCGCCACTCACCGGCGATGAAGAGATGCTGGTCCATGATCGTCCTCCGTCTGTCTCAGACTAGGACGTCCTCCACCCGGATGGGGAGTCGCCTGACCCGACGCCCGGTGGCGTGAAAGACCGCGTTGGCGATTGCGGCCGCCGTGCCGACGATCGGCAGCTCGCCGATCCCCCGCGCACCAAGCGGATCGATGATCCGGTCGGGCGAGCCGACGGTCGCAACCTCGATCGACCGCACGTCGGCATTCACCGGCACGAGGTAGTCGGAAATGTTGTCGTTCAGGATCCGCCCGGTCGCGAGGTCGGGAACCGCGGCTTCCAGCAGCGCCTGGCCGATGCCGAAGGTGATGCCGCCGAGCAACTGGCTGCGGCCGGTCTGCGCGTTGATGATCTGGCCCGCGTCATAGACGCCGACGAAGCGTGAGACCCGGATGGTGCCGAAATCAGGATCGACGCGGACCTCCGCGAACTGCGCGCCGAACGAATGGCGGGAATACTTGCCGAAGTCCGCCCCTGGCCGGGCGCCTGCCTCCGACTCGACCCAAGGCAGCCGGTTACGGCCAAGCAGGTCGGCATACGAGAT
>CAXTSH010000073.1:16534-17480 GCA_964246925.1 uncultured Acetobacteraceae bacterium | reverse complement strand
CCCCCCCCCCCCCCCCCCCCCCCCCCCCCCCCCCCCCCCCCCCCCCCCCCCGACCTCGGCGATGGATTTAGCCTCACAGCCCCGGCACCGCCGCCAGCAGCCCGCCCGCCGCCGCCTCGCAGGTGATCAGTACCCGCGGCTCGAGCGCGCGGATCGCCGCCAACAGGGCCGTCACCTTGTTCCAGCCGCCCGAAGCGAGCACCACCTGCGGCACCCGCCGCAGCGCCTCCGGGTCGAGCGCCACCACCCGGTGGTTGAGCGGGTGGTCGATCGTCGCCCCGTCGCGATCGATGAACCGGCAGAGCACGTCCGCCACCGCGCCAGCCCGCCGCAACTCCTCCATCTCGCCCGCCGAGATCATCTTCAACCGCGCGATCGTCGAGTCCGGCGACACGTCGCCCACGCTCACCAGCGCCAGATCGACCCGACGCGCCATCTCGAACACCTCCTGGATGCCCGGGTGCCCGAGCAGTCCCGCGTAGGTGGCGTCATCTCCCACGAACACCGGCGCCGACATCATGTAGCAGGCCGCGTCGAACATGTTGGCGAACCGCCAGGCAAACTCCGACGGGTTGACCCCGGCCGCCCGCGTCAGCGACCCGAGCAGCGAGACCACCGTCAGGTCGGCCACGTTGCGCCGGGCAACGCTGACCAGACTGTGGCGCAGCGTGTTCCCCCAACCCAGCCCCACCCGCATCCCGTTCTGCAGCGTGTCACCGAGGAACGCCCCAGCCGCGGCACCCAGCAGCCCCGGCAGCCGGTCGGCATCCTCGGGGCTCGGGATGACGATGGCGCGTTCGATGCCGAACGCCCGCTCCAGCGCCCGCTCCTTGGCCACACACCCCGACAGGCTCGTCGTGACCCGTATCTGCACGGTGCCGTGCCGGCGGCCCCCCCCCCCCCATGTAAAAAACCCCCACCCCCCCCCACCCCCCCCCCCCCCCAC
>CAXTSH010000073.1:0-16524 GCA_964246925.1 uncultured Acetobacteraceae bacterium | reverse complement strand
GGGCCCCGGTTTGGCCCGGGGGGGGCCGGGGGGCCCCGCCGCCAGGATTTTCAAGACGCGCAGCCGGCTCAAGCCCAGCCGCTCCCCGATCGCGTCCTGGGTCATGCCCTCCATGTAGTAGAGCCACGACACTCGGGTCTTGAGATCGGTGTCCTGCCCCGTCTCTGCCATCGTCCCGATTGAACGCGTCCCGCTTCGGCCGGCCCCGCATTGACGCGGCACCCGGGTTCCTCATACCACTCCCGCCGCCCTGTCAAACCGGAGCGCGTTCATGACGGCTGCGATTGTGGTCGGCGCCGGCCGCGGCCAGCGGATGGGCGGCCCTATCCCCAAGCAGTATCGCCACCTCGACGGCATCCCCGTCATCCGCCACACCCTGCTCGCCTTCCTGCGGCATCCCGGCATCGATCACGTCCAGGCGGTCATCCACCCGTCCGACCTCGTCCTCTACAAGGAGGCAACCTCCGGCCTCTCGATGCCCGACCCGGTCATCGGCGGCAGCACACGCCAGGAATCGGTCCGGTTCGGCCTCGAAAGCCTGGTCTCGCAGAAGCCCGCCAAGGTCATCATCCACGACGCCGTGCGTCCGTTCGTCGAGCAGGAGACCATCGGCAACGTCATCGCAGCCCTCGACGACGCTCCGGCCGTCATCACCGGGCTGCCGGTACCCGACACCCTGAAACGCTGCCGCAGCGGCTTCGTCGACGGAACCGTCGACCGGGCGAACGTCTGGCGCGCCCAGACCCCGCAGGGCTTCCACTACGACAAGATCCTCCATGCCCACGAGGAGGTCCATTTCCGCGATCCCACCCGCGCCGAGCTCACCGACGACTCCCTCGTCATCGAGAGCGCCGGGATGAAGGTCACCCTCATCGAGGGCACCGACGACAATTTCAAGATCACCACCGAGCGCGACCTGATCCGGGCCGAGCTGATCATCCAGCGCGGCCGCCTCGAAAATCATGTCGGCTGGGGCTTCGATTTCGAGGCCTACGCGCCGGGCGATCACCTCGCCATCTGTGGCATCCCGGTCCCGCACCATTGCGGCGTCGCACGGGCCTACAACGCCGACATCCCGCTCAACGCCGTCACCGACGCACTCCTCGGCACCGTCGGCGGCGCTCCCGGACTGTCGCACTTCCAGCCGGCGCGCCCGGGGCTTCGCGGCGCCACCTCGGACTTCTTCCTTCGCCAGACCGTGTCGCTGGTCGCCATGCGCGCCGGCCGCATCATCCACGTCGACCTCACCGTGCTGGCGCCGAGCCCCGACATCGCGCCGCACATCGAAAGCATGGCCACACGGCTTGCCTCGCTCCTGGGCGTCGACGCCTCCCGGATCAGCGTCAAGCAGGCGACCTCGTTCCAGAACGGCCTCTACGGCCGTGGCGACGGCCTGGGCGCCCAATGCCTGGTGACCACCCAGTATCCGGACATGTGAGGCGGTGCGGCGGCGCGGTCGCCCGCTCGACGGCTGGCTCCTGATCGACAAGCCTGCCGGCATCACCAGCGCCCGTGTGGTGGCTCGCCTCAGGCGCGCCTTCGACGCCGCCAAGGCCGGCCACGCCGGCACGCTCGACCCGATCGCCACCGGGGTGCTGCCGATCGCCTTCGGCGCTGCCACCAGGACCATCCCGTTCGTGATGGACGGCACCAAGGTCTACCGCTTCACCCTTCGCCTCGGCGAAAGCCGCGATACCGACGACGCCGAAGGCGCCATCCTCGAAACCAGCGCGTTCCGCCCCACCGACGCCGAACTTCAGGCCGTCCTGCCGGCGCTCACCGGCAACATCATGCAGGTCCCGCCGGTCTACTCCGCGCTCAAGGTCGCAGGCGAGCGCGCCTACGACCTGGCCCGCCGCGGCAGCCCTCCCGACCTGCCGCCGCGCCCGGCCCGCGTCGACCGTTTCACCCTGGTCGACCGGCCGGACATCGACCACGCCGTCTTCGAGGTACAGTCCGGCAAGGGTGTCTACATGCGCAGCCTCGCCCGCGATGTCGCTCGTGCGTCCGGTTGCGTCGGCCACGTTGCGGCACTCCGCCGCCTGAGTGTCGGTCCGTTCACGGCGGCCGATGCGATTTCCCTGGACTTTCTCTCGACAGCGGCGGAGAACCCGCGAGCTTCTCCGGACCTGCTCCTTCCGATCACGACCGCGCTGGCCGACATCCCGGCACTGGCCGTGAGCGGTGAGGAGGCAGACCGTCTCTCCAACGGACGCGCGCTTCCGCGCGCCGCCTTCGAGGGCCGGATTCCTGGCACGCTCGCACCCACGGGTCTCGTCCGTGCCATGGCGGGAGAGCGCGTTATCGGCCTTTGCAGCCTCGACGACGGCTGGCTATCGCCGAAGCGCCTTCTGCAACCTTCGTCTCATGGAGAATAGACGATGTCGATTACCGCGGAGCGCCGCACCGCGCTCGTCGAGGATTATGCCCGGGCCGCCAACGATACCGGCAGCCCCGAGGTGCAGGTCGCCATCCTGAGCGAACGGATCGGCAACTTGACCGAACACCTCAAGACGCACGCCAAGGATTTCCACTCCAGGCGTGGTCTGCTGATGCTGGTGGGTCGACGCCGCCGCCTGCTCGACTATCTCAAGGGTAAGGACCAGGCCCGATACGAGGGTCTGATCGCCCGTCTGGGCCTTCGCCGCTAGGCGACGGTCACCTGCAAAAGGGGGCGGTACGGCGTTTCAGGCGACACGGAGCCCGTCTCCCTGCCTCCCGAGACGCTGCCGAACATCCCCTGGCGCACAGCCAAGGAACGACACATGTTCGACTACTATCGCAAGGAACTCGACTGGGGAGGACGCAAGCTCGTCCTCGAAACCGGCAAGATGGCGCGCCAGGCCAACGGCGCGGTCCTCGCCCGCTACGGCGACACGATCGTGCTCTGCACTGCCGTCGGCGTCCGTAGCGCCAAACCCGGCCAGGACTTCTTTCCGCTCACCGTCAACTACCAGGAAAAGGCCTTCGCCGCCGGCAAGATCCCTGGCGGCTTCTTCAAGCGCGAGGGCCGGCCTTCCGAGGTCGAAATCCTCAACTCACGCCTGATCGACCGACCGATCCGGCCGCTTTTCCCCGAAGGCTTCCGAAACGAGGTCCAGGTGGTCGCCACCGTGCTCAGCCACGATCTCGAGAACGACCCCGCGGTCGTCGCGATGATCGGCTGCTCGGCGGCACTCACGCTCTCGGGCATCCCGTTCTTCGGCCCGGTCGCCGGCGCCCGCGTCGGCCACGTCGGCGGCGAGTATGTGCTGAACCCGACCGCCGCCCAGATGAAGGAGAGCGCGCTCGATCTCATCGTCGCGGGCACTGCCGAGGGCGTGCTGATGGTCGAGAGCGAAGCGCGCGAGCTCCCCGAGGAGGCCATGCTCGGCGCCGTCACTTTCGGCCACCACGGGTTCCAGCCGGTGATCCAGGCGATCATCGAGTTGGCCGAGCACGCCGCGCGTGAACCGTGGCCGCTCCCCGAGGAGTCCGACGGGACGCGCGCGCTCAGGCACCGGGTCGACGCAGTGGCCCGGAGCCCGCTCGCCGAAGCCTATGGCGAGCGCGTCAAACAGGCTCGCGTCGAGAAGGTCTCCGCCGCCAAAAAGGCCGCTGCCGCCCAGCTCGCCGAGGAGGGCCTCGACGCCGAGGCCGCCAGGTCTCTGTTGAAGGATCTCGAAGCCGACATCGTCCGCAATGCCATCCTCGACAGCGGCATCCGGATCGACGGCCGCGACACCCGCACCGTCCGTCCGATCGTGGCCGAGGTTGGGGTTCTCCCGCTTGCCCACGGCTCCGCACTCTTCACTCGTGGCGAAACCCAGGCGCTGTGCGTGGCCACTCTCGGCACCGGCCAGGACGAGCAGGTCATCGACGCGCTTGCGGGCGAATACCGCGAGCATTTCATGCTGCACTACAATTTTCCGCCCTTCTCGGTGGGCGAGGCTGGCCGCATGGGCTCGCCTGGCCGCCGCGAGATCGGCCACGGCAAGCTCGCCTGGCGCGCCCTGCACCCACTGCTGCCGACGAAGGAGGCCTTCCCCTACACGATGCGCGTCGTCAGCGAGATCCTGGAATCCAATGGCTCCTCTTCCATGGCGACCGTCTGCGGCACCTCGCTCTCGCTGATGGACGCCGGCGTCCCGCTCGCGCGCCCGGTGGCCGGCATCGCCATGGGCCTGATCAAGGAAGACCGCGGCTACGCGGTGCTCTCCGACATCCTCGGCGACGAGGACCATCTCGGCGACATGGACTTCAAGGTCGCCGGCACCGAGGCCGGCATCACCTCGCTGCAGATGGACATCAAGATCACCTCGATCACGCCCGAGATCATGCAGGTCGCCCTCGACCAGGCCCGCGAAGGCCGTCTGCACATCCTGGGCGAAATGGCCCGCGCGCTGACCGGCGCACGCCACGGCGTCTCGGCCCATGCGCCCAAGATCATCACCATCACGGTGCCGAAGGAAAAGATCCGCGAGGTCATCGGCACCGGCGGCAAGGTGATCCGCGAGATCGTCGAGACCACCGGCTGCAAGATCGACATCGAGGATGACGGCACGATCAAGATCGCGGCGACGTCCGACGAGCAGGCCCAGCACGCCATCGACCGCATACGCGGCATCACCGCCGAACCCGAGGTGGGCGTGATCTATACCGGAAAGGTGGTGAAAACCGCCGACTTCGGTGCCTTCGTCAACTTTCTCGGGGCACGCGACGGACTGGTCCATATCAGCGAACTGGCCCAGGGTCGTGTTGCCAAGACCACCGACGTCGTCGCCCCGGGCGACCAGGTGCGTGTCAAGGTTCTGGGCTTCGACGACCGCGGCAAGGTCAAGCTTTCCATGCGTGTCGTCGACCAGGCCACCGGCGCCGACATTTCTGACGTTGTCGGGCCCAAGGGCGGCGCCCGGTCACGTGTCGACGAAACCGTCGGATAACCTTCCCGAGCGTCGGGGGCGGCCTATCTGACACACTTCAAAGGGCGGAAACGGCTCCAATGAGGGCGATCAACACGGTCCGGATGGGCGGCGTCGAGGTGCTTCCCATCATCGAAGGCGGCAAGGGGGTCTCTGTCTCCGACGGTATCTCGTCGGGGCACTGGGCATCGTCCGGCGGTGTCGGAACTTTCAGCGCGGTCAATGCCGACAGCTACGACGAGCATGGCGAGGTGATCCCGCAGGCCTATCGCGGCCGTAGCCGGCGTGAGCGTCACGAGGAGATGGTCCAGTTCGCCATTGCGGGCGGCGTCGCACAGGCGCGCCGGTCGCATGAGGTCAACGAGGGCCGCGGCCGTATCCACGCCAACATCCTGTGGGAGATGGGCGCTGCCGAGCGCGTCATCACTGGGGTCCTCGAAGGGGCCAAAGGCCTGGTCCACGGTCTGACCTGCGGAGCCGGGATGCCCTACCGCCTGTCCGACATCGCGTCCCGCTTCGGCGTTCACTACTACCCCATCATTTCCTCGGCGCGCGCCTTTAACGCCTTATGGCGTCGCGCCTATCACAAGGCGGCGGGCCTGCTCGGCGGCGTCGTCTACGAAGACCCGTGGCTTGCCGGCGGCCATAACGGCATCTCCAACAGCGACGATCCGCGACGTCCCGAGGCGCCATTCCCGCGCGTTCTGGAGCTGCGCAAACTCATGCGTGGATTCGGCCTTGGAGACACCCCTATCATCATGGCCGGCGGTGTCTGGTGGCTCGACGAATGGGAGGACTGGATCGACAACCCCGAACTGGGCCCGATCGCGTTTCAGTTCGGCACCAGGCCGCTGCTGACCGTCGAAAGTCCGATCTCGGATGCCTGGAAGCACCGGCTGATGTCGCTGTCGAAAGACGACGTTCTGCTGCAGCGCTTCAGCCCGACCGGTTTTTATTCCAGTGCCGTCAGGAACGGGTTCATGTCCGAGCTCGTGCACCGTTCCGAACGGCAGGTCGCCTACGTCACCGAACCGGTCGGCGAACATGCCGCCCGCTACACGATCGGTCCGCGCGGGCGGCAGGTCTTCCTGGCGCCCGCCGATCTCGACCGGGTGCACGAATGGCAGGCGGCCGGCTTTACCGAAGCGCTGCGAACGCCCGACACCACGCTCGTGTTCGTCACGCCGGAGAAGGCGGCCGAAATCCGGGCCGATCAGATCGCCTGCATGGGCTGCCTGTCGGAGTGCCGGTTTTCGAACTGGAGCGAGCACGGCGAAGGCAACAGCAGCGGGCGCAAGACCGATCCGCGCAGCTTCTGCATCCAGAAGACCCTGCAGGACGTCGCCCACGATCTGGACGACCCGTCAGCGCCGGACCGAAACCTGATGTTCGCGGGCAAGATCGCTCACCGCTTCGCCTCCGATCCGTTCTATTCGAACAATTTCATTCCCACCGTGCGTCAGCTCGTCGAGCGGATCGTCTCCGGCCGGTAGCGCGCCGCCCTCTCGACGCTGGCGGCAAGCCGGAAGGCGACCTCGCCGGCCTGCGCCACGAACGGCGTCCTGAGGCCGACCACTGTTTCCGCCCCGCCAAGGTAGAGAAATCCGTCGTCCGGCATCTGGCCGGCAATCCTGTCGAGCACCTGGGTCTTCGTCGGCTGGTCGAAATAGATCAGGACGTTGCGGCAAAACACGATGTCGAATTTTCCGAGACGCGCCGGATCGTGCAGCAGGTTCCACTCACGGAACGTCACCCGTTCGCGAAGCGACTTCTTCACGCGCCACGACTTGTCCTCGCGGTCGAAATGCTTGACCAGCATCTGGACCGGGAGGCCGCGCTGGACTTCGAAATGCGTGTAGAGGCCGGCGTTGGCACGCTCGACCTGCTCGCGCGACAGATCGGTCCCGATCAGCCGAAACGGCCGCGACATGTCCTTCAACTCGGCGATGACCATGCCGATCGAGTACGCCTCCTGGCCGCTTGAGCTGGCTGCCGACCAGATCCGCAGCGGCTGGCCCGGCGGCCGCGCCGCGTGCAGGGCCGGCAGGGCAATGCTGCGCAGGTGGGAGAACGGCTTGTCGTCCCGAAAGAAGAACGTTTCGTTGGTCGTCATCGCCTCGATGACTTCGGTCCCGATCGCCTCGGCCCTGGCCCCTCGTCCGAGGAGCTGACCGGCCAGCTCGGCCAGCTTGATGCCATGACGTTGGGCCACCGGCTTGAGCCTGCTCTCGATCAGGTAAAGCTTGCTTTCGGTCAGCACGATCCCGGCTCGCGCGTGCAAGAACCCGGCAATGACCTCGAAGGTGCCGCGGGTGATCCCGGTCTGGCACGGGTCGCTCATGAACCGGCCAGTTCGCGCACGCAGGCGGGAAGCTGAGACAGCGGCAGCACGGATCGGCACAGACCGGCATTGGCGATCGCGCCCGGCATGCCCCAGACCACGCTGCTGTCCTCATCCTGGGCGATCGCGATCCCGCCTTGGTCCACGATGGCCTGTGTTCCAAGCAGCCCATCCCGGCCCATCCCGGTCAGCATCACGACCAGTGTCCTGCCGCCGCAGGCGGACGCGACACTGCGGAGCATGACATCGACGGACGGACGGCAGTAATTCTCCGGCGGCGCGTCCGACAAACCCGCCGTCAGCCCGCCTGCGTTGCCATGGACGGTCAGATGCCTGCCTCCTGGCGCGATCACGACCTGGTTGGGCCGCAATGTCTCGCCCTCGCTGGCGACGTGGCACGGCATGCCACCCATCTTGGTGATCTGTTCAGCCAGCAACGGCACGAAGCTGGTGGGCATGTGCTGGGTCAGGACCACGGGAACGCCCAGCTTGGGTCCAAGCATCTTGAAGAACGTCAACAGGGCTTGCGGACCGCCGGTCGAGCTGCCGATGGCGACCAGAGCCGGCTTGTGGGCGGTGCCGCGCGGCGTCCTGGCCACACGTACTGGGGCCGAGCGCACCTTGACGGCACTCGACGATCGTCCCTGTTCGCGCCGGCGGAGCCGCCCGAGCCCTCGCACCTTGGCCACCAGCTCGGTCCGGAAATCATCATCGCCGAAGCTTCCCGTCGTGCTCGGCTTGGGAACGTAATCGGCCGCCCCCAGTCCGAGTGCCTCGATGGTGATGCCGGCGCCACGCAGCGTCAGCGTCGACGCCATGATCACGCGCAGCGTCGGATCGAGAGCGAGCAGGATCGGGAGCGCCGCCATGCCGTCCATCACCGGCATCTCGATGTCGAGGACGACGACGTCGATCGCACGCTCCTCGCGATAGGCCCTGATCGCCTCGGTGGCCGCGTGGCCGTCGCGCACGGTCGCGACCACCTCCAGATCCGCCTCGGCGCGCAACATCCGCGCGATCGCGCCCCGAATGACCAGCGAATCATCGCAGACCAGCACCCGGATCCTGTCGGTTTCGTTCCTTGAGAGAACCGGTCCCGACACCGACGGCGATGCGCCGTTCATATCAGCCCGAGCTGCGCAAATTTGCCGAGCAGGATGCCCTCGTCAAACGGCTTCATCACATATTCCTGCGCGCCGTTCTCGAGCGCACGAACGATGAAGTCGATCTCGCTCTCCGTCGTGCACAGGATGACGGCGGGATCGTCGGGGCCGAACTCCGCCCGCAGCGACTTGAGGAATTCGATGCCGTTCATGACCGGCATGTTCCAGTCGAGCACGATGCAATCGGGTAGATGTTCGCGGCAGGCTTTGAGAGCCTCAAGCCCGTTCTCCGCCTCCGAAACACGCAGACCCGCCTTTTCGAGCGCCGTCCGCGTAATTCGGCGAATGACCCTGCTGTCGTCGACGACGAGGCAGTTGAGAGCGCGATCGTTCATGGCTCAGTGCGCCGGCTCGCTGAGCGCAAGCAGCGGCTCGAGATCAAGAAGCGCCAGCAAGGCCTGGTCCAGCTTGTAGACGCCACTCGCAAAACGGGCCCAGGCGGGCGGCAGCCCGATCGGTTTGGGCCGAAGGTTCACGCGCGGCAGCGACACGACCTCGCTCACCTGATCGACCAGGAGAGCGTAAAGGGTCGAGTCATGCTCCACGACGATAGCGGTCTGGTGCTTTGTCCTCTCCGTCCTCGACGAGCCGCTCGCGCCGGCCGACAGCCTGCGACGCAGGTCTATGGCTGTGACGATACGCCCTCGGAGGTTCAGATTTCCTGCGACTTCCGGCGGCGCTAGAGGTACGCAGCTCAGCTCGAAGCGGTCCAGAATGTCGCGCACGCTTGCCACGGGCAGACCGCAAAGCTGAGTGTCGAGCGTGAAGAGGACGGTGTTGTCGCCTTGCCCTGCAACGCCGGTCGCCGACGCGCCCAGAGCTCCGTCGTGGAGAGAAGCACTCATGGACATGACCCTTCAACTGTTTCAGGCGGCCGCAAGCGCGTCCTGAACCCGGGTGGCAACGGCAGAAAATTTTTCGTGTGCAGCCGAGGGCGAGGCGCTCGCCTTTGCCAACCACCAGGTGTGATCGATGATCTCCGTCGCCCGGCCGGCGATGACTGCCGTGCCGACGACACCGGGATGCGCCGCCCCCAGCTCGATCGCCAACTCGCTTTCAACGATGTCGACGATGCTCGTCACCGCCAGGCCGACACGCCGATTGGCATGTTCAAAGACCAGAACCGGCTGCTCCCTCTCGGCCATGTTTCCGGTAATCGACACCAGAGGCATCAACTGACCCCGGTACTGGACCATTCTCGCGTTGCCGCAGCGCTCGATGGCGCCGCTCGAAAACAGCTCCATCCTGGCGACGGTGTCGAGAGCGACGGCCTTGATCTCGTCATCGGCCCGGAACAGCAGGACCGGCGTGCGACGATCTTCGACGGCGGCGGCGGGCGCCTCGGTCATGTGGGAGCTGCCGCTGAAGCCGATCGCGCGCGCGATCCCGCTCGGATCGAGGATCATCGTGACCGAACCGTCACCGAGGATGGTGTTGCCGCCAAAGATGGTCAGATGACGAAGCACCGGTGCGACCGGCTTGACCACGATTTCCTCGGTATCGAACACCTCGTCGACAATGATGCCGAACATCGCGCCACCCGCCTGCATGACGGCCACGATGCGATCGGCATTCGGCTGCCTCGCCAGCGGCAGCCCGAGCAGCGCGGACAGATCGACCAGCGAGAGCAGCCGGTCGCGCAGTCGCAGCACCTCGGCGCCGCCGATCCGTTCGATGCGGATGGCACTTTCGCCTGCCTGATGCCCGACGCTGACCAACTCGACCACGCCCAATTGCGGCACCACGAACCGCTCACCGCCAGCCGCGACGATCAGGCCCGGCACGATGGCGAGCGTCAGCGGTATCCGGATCGTCAGCGTCGTGCCCTGTCCCGGCACGCTGCGCAGTTCGATGGCGCCGCTGATGCGCTCGATGTTGGTCTTGACCACGTCCATGCCGACGCCACGCCCGGAGACGGAGGTCACCGCGGCGGCGGTCGAAAAACCCGGCATGAAAACGAAACGCTGGATTTGCGCCTCGCTCATGCCCGCAACCTCCTGCTCGGTCGCAAGGCCCTGGGCCACGGCCTTCGCCTTGATCCGACCCACGTCGAGGCCGCTTCCGTCGTCGGAGACTTCGATGATGACGTGGCCACCCTCGTGAAAAGCCTTGAGCGAAATCCGCCCGGCAGCGCTCTTGCCCGCCTTGATCCGGGCGTCGCTCGTCTCGAGACCGTGGTCAGCCGCGTTGCGCACGATGTGGGTCAGCGGATCGCGAATCTGTTCCAGGACCTGCCGGTCCAACTCGGTCTCCGCGCCCTGCATGTCGAGCTCGATCTGCTTGCCAAGGTCATGCTGCAGGTCGCGCACCAGCCGTGGCAGCTTGTTCCACGCATGGCCGATCGGCTGCATGCGCGTCTTCATCACGTTGTCCTGGAGCTCCGATGTCAGTCTCGACAGACGCTGCAGAGCCGTCACGAACGGGCCGTCGACTTGCGTCCGTGAGAGTTGCAGAAGCTGATTTCTGGTCAGCACCAGCTCGCCCACCAACGTCATCAGGCCTTCGAGGGTATCGACGCCGACCCGGATGGTCTGGGCCGTAAACTGGTCGGCCGCCGCCGCCGCCGGCGCGACGCCGGCCGGCGCGATACGCTCGGCTGCCGGCGGCTCCGGCGACGTCTCCACCGGTTGATGATCCGGGACCGTCACCACAGGCCGAGTGGGTTGCTCGCGCGCCGCTTCGGTCAACCTTTGCGCCGGAAGATGGCCCTCGGCGAGCAGCTCCAGCGCAGTGATCAGCGGAAGGTCGTCGCCCTCCGGCTCGCGTCCCGCTCTGGCAAGCTCGTCGACAATCATCCTGATACGATCGAGCGCTGCCAGCACATGATCGATGATGACCGAGGCCGCCTGCATCTTGCCGTCCCGAAGACGACCGAGAACGTCCTCCGCCGCGTGCGCCACACGCTCCAGGCGTGGCAGCCCGAGGAAGCCGCACGTGCCCTTGATGGTATGGACGTGCCGGAAGATGAGCGACAGCGTCTGTTTGTCGCCTGGCTGTCTTTCCAGCTCGACAACGGCGTTGTCGAGCTCCGGAAGACCCTCGTTAACTTCGGTCAGGAAGTCTGTCAGCAGGTCGTCCACCGTCGCCGCTCCCTCTCAGGGACGACAACGTCGCACATCAATCACCAAGGAACCTTTAAGGCAGGCACGCTGCCGCGAATGCGGCGAATGCGATCGCGCGATGGCTGATGCTGGCCTTCTCGCCAGGGTTCATTTCGGCAAACGTCCTGAGGTCTCCGTCGGGGACGAAGATCGGGTCGTAACCGAAACCCCCACCGCCACGCGGCGGCCAGACCCAGCTGCCGTCGATCCGGCCGGTGAAATGCTCGGCCCTGCCGTCGGGCCAAGCCACCGCGATGACGCAGACGAAGCGCGCCCGGCGATTTGCATGCGCCGCGGCCTCATCACGGACCCGCCGCATCGCGACGGCAAAGTTTCCCGCTTGATCCGCCCATCGCGCCGAGAAGACGCCCGGTGCTCCGCCGAGCGCCTCGACGGCAAACCCGCTGTCGTCGGCGAATGCCGGCAAGCCGGAGGCGCTCGCCGCCACGCGTGCCTTCGTCAGCGCATTGCCGGCGAAATCTTCCGCCGTCTCGTCAGGCGCCGCAAGCCCGAGCGTCGCCGCATCCATCACCACCAGACCGGCCGGCGAAAGCATCGCGCGCAGCTCGGCGATCTTGTGCGGATTGTGCGTGGCAAGGACCAGCCGTTCTCCACGCGCAAATCGCCGCACCGGCATCAAGCCATCCCGTCGATGGCCCGGCGCTGCAGATCGAAGAGATGATGCGTGCCCTCGCGCGCCAAGCCGAGCAGGACCAGCAGCTCTTCCTCAGAGAAGGGTGCTGCTTCTGCCGTCCCCTGGACTTCAACGATGCTCCCCGTGCTGGTCAGCACGAAATTGGCGTCTGCGTCCGCGCCGCTGTCCTCGGCGTAGTCGAGGTCCAGCAGCGCTTCCCCCAGGCGGAGCCCGCAAGACACCGCCGCCACCTGTCCGGTCAGCGGCACCGCCGCCAGCTTGCCGTCCTGCACGCACCGCCGCAGCGCCAGGCCAAGTGCGACGTATCCTCCGGTGATCGACGCACAACGCGTGCCACCGTCTGCGTTCAACACATCGCAATCGATCGTCACCGTGATCTCCCCCAGTGCCGCCCGATCCGTAACCGCCCGCAGCGAGCGTCCGATCAGCCGCTGGATCTCCTGCGTCCGCCCCGACTGCTTGCCGCGCGCCGCCTCCCGGTCGCCGCGTGTATGCGTCGCGCGGGGCAGCATGCCATATTCTGCCGTCACCCAGCCTTGTCCGGAGTTGCGCAGGAACCCGGGCACCCGCGTCTCGACGCTGGCGGCGCATAATACTTCGGTGCCACCCATCCGGATCAGGCACGATCCTTCGGCGTGACGAGCAAACCCCGGCTCGATGGAAACCCGGCGCAGGGCATCGGCCCGACGGCCCTCGTGGCGCATGACATCAATCCTTTCGGGTAAGCTGGCCCCCATAGGTCAGAACGGCCAAGTGCTCCACCTGGTGCTGTTGACCCGCGATTGTTCGGGCCACATCGTATACGTGACGTCACAGATGGATCAGCCTCCCATTCTCCGCCCGTTGCCCGCCTCCGGCCTGGACGAACGGTCGGCCGCGATCCTTCGCGAAATCGTCGAGCAGTATGTCGAGACCGGTGATCCGGTCGGCAGCCGCACCCTGTCGCGTCGCTTGCCACAACCGCTGTCGCCGGCAACGATCCGCAACGTCATGGCCGACCTTACCGAGGCCGGCCTTCTGTTCTCGCCTCATACCTCGGCAGGCCGGCTGCCAACCGACAAAGGGCTACGGCTGTTTGTCGACGGCTTGCTGCAGTTCGGCCAGCTTTCGGAAGACGAGCAGGCGGCGATCTCCGGATCGCTCGAAGCGCGCGGCCGATCGCTCGAGGACACGTTGTCGGACGCCTCGTCGATGCTGTCCGGCCTGTCGGCGGCCGCCGGACTGGTCATCGCCCCGAAATCCGAGGGCGCCATCAAACACATCGAATTCGTGGCTCTCGGCTCCGGCCGCGCTCTTGTCATCCTGGTCGGTGCCGACGGACTCGTCGAGAATCGGGTGATCGAGACACCACCGGGCCTGCCGCCGTCCGCTCTCGTCGAAGCCGCCAACTACCTCAACGCCCACGTCAAGAGCCGCCCGCTCGCCGACCTCCGCCGCCTGGTCGCAGAGGACATGGCCGCGAACCGCACCGCGCTCGATACGCTTGCAAGTTCCGTCGTCGAAAGCGGGCTCGCGACCTGGACCGACACCGGTCGCGGCGGCTCCCTGATCGTCCGCGGCCAAGGCCGCCTGCTCGCCGACGTCACCGAAGTTGAGCGCCTGTCGACGATCCGCCTTCTGTTCGACCGGCTTGAGACTCAGGACACCATGCTGCGACTGCTCGACCTCGCCGAGCAGTCCGACGGGGTACGTATCTTCATCGGCGCCGAGAGCGGCCTGTTCGGCATTGCCGGCCTCTCGATGGTTGTCGCACCGACACGCAATCAGACCACAAACCGGATCGTGGGTGCGATCGGGGTCATCGGGCCGACTCGACTTAATTACGGGCGGATCATTCCGGTTGTCGACTACACTGCTCGGGTGATCAGCACTCTTCTGGGTTGAGCGAACGCGCCTCCTCCGGAAGCATGATGGGTATTCCGTCACGCACCGGGTAAGCCAATCCCGCCTTCGGGCTGATCAACTCACGTGCGTCCCGGTCGTAGATCAACGCCTCCCGTGTCAGCGGACACACCAGCATCGACAACAGCCGCGGATCGACCTCGGATGCATCAGCTGGCACGACCAGGTCCCTCGCCATTCGCTTCGTGGCTTCCGATTTCAAGCAGGGCGTGCAGGTCTTGCGCCCGCTGTACTTCGTCCGGGGCCTCAAGCAGCATCTGCTTCTCGACATCGGTAAACGGACAAACCATGCACAGCGTGGTGACCAGCGTGTCGTCGTCCATCTGCGTCACCGCGTCCCAGTTCGCATCGAGCCCCCGCCGGCTGAAGTAGCGGCGGAGCGAGGCGATAAGCGCCTCGCGATCCATCGACGGCGCCAACGCTGGCCCGAGGTCGAACTCAAAGCCGGTGAAGTCGGCACTGACCGAACGATAACCGCGGTGAAGTGGCTGCTCTTCCACAACTTTGAAACGCGCCAGCCCTACCAGGGTGATCAAGTAGCATCCGTCGTCTGTCTCCGCGAACGAACTCACCCGGCCCAGGCAGCCAACGCGGTGCAACCCCCCGGCCTCTCTAGCCGGCACATCGCCCTGTCGCGAGCGCGGCTGGATCATCCCGAACATGCGCCCGGCGGCAAACGATTCATCGACAAGGTTCAGATAGCGCGGCTCGAAGATGTTGAGTGGCAGGCGTCCGCGCGGCAGCAACAGGGCGCGCGACAGCGGGAACACTGGAAAGATGTGTGGTAACGACCCAACCATCGTCGCACGTGGTGCATCCTCCCGCCGGTCTTCCGGCCAGACCGCCCGAGGCAGCGCGTTCATTGAGCGGGCCTCGATGCCATTCAGCTGAACAGCATGGCCGAAAGGCGCCGACGCGACGCGAGCGTCACCGGATCATCGTTACCCCAGGCCTCAAAGAACCTGATCAGCTGCAAACGCGCCGCCCCCTGGTTCCAATCCCGGTCCCGCCGGACAATCTCCAGCAACGCATCGGCCGCCTCCTGCCGCGCATCGCTCGCATTCAGTGCGGTCGCAAGCTCATAGCGCGCGGCATGGTCCAGAGGATCGGCCGACAAACGCGAGCGCAGCGAAGTAAGACCTGCCGCGGCCCGTCTGCCCTCGACGGCAAGCGTGATCGCCGACCGTGCCCCGCTCAACGCCGCGTGCTCGCGAATCTTGACCGGCGCCCGGTCGAGCGTCGCGACCGCCTCGTCTTCCTCGCCGAGCGCCAGCAACGCGCGGGCCAAGCCCCCCCAAGCGTCCGGGTTCTCCGGCTCCTGCTCAAGTGCCTGGGCGAACAAACCCGCAGCCTCGTCGGCCTGCCCCTCTTCCAGGAGCGTCCTGGCCTGACTTGTCAGTTCAGCCGCCGGCATCGCGCCGCCCGCCGCCTTGAGAAGAGCTTCCACGAACCGCTTGATCTCGCTTTCCGGCAACGCGCCCTGAAACAGGTCAGCGATCTGCCCCTGCCAGAAAGCGGCGACCGTCGGCACAGACTGCAATGGCAGACCGAGCTGCCCCAGTTGGCTCACCAGTGCACGGTTCGCGTCGACATCAATCTTGACGAGGCGAACCTTGCCTCCGGCCGCCTGCACCGCCCGCTCCAGCGCCGGGGTCAGCTGCTTGCAGGGTCCGCACCAAGTCGCCCAGAAATCCACCAGAACCGGGACGTCGCGTGAGGCCTCAATGACGTCCTGCATGAAGGTCGACTGATTGCCGTTGATGATGAAGGGGGCTGTGCTGCTGGTCGGCGCTGCCGGCCCACCTTCCCGGGCGCTTGTGCGGGCCGTGTTTTGGCCAAGGATCAGGTCCATGAGATCGTCGTCCCGGGTTGTGGATTCTTCTGATGCCAAACGCGCGCCGCGGCTGTCACGTCCCTAGTGAACTTGGGCCGTGGGCGTTGGCTCGCAAGGACGAGGAGCGCTCCGGCGCCTCTTGCCAGTATCCTCTCCCGCGCGTAATCACCGCTGCCTCGGATGCGGGCGTAGCTCAGGGGTAGAGCACAACCTTGCCAAGGTTGGGGTCGAGGGTTCGAATCCCTTCGCCCGCTCCAGAATGATGGAACTTCAGCACATCTCAGCCACACCTCTTCAGACAGGTGTATAAGTGGTCTGTCGAGAGCGACGAGCCGTCGTGGCCGCCGCTTTCGGCATCCGACGACGGCCTCGGCCGGTTACCGCCCGCCGTTACCAGACAGACCCGTTCGAGCGGTTGGCCGATGATTGAAGGCGCCAGGACGCATTGCCGGGTGGGCGGCTCACAAACTTCGGCATCTCGGACGAGGATCGGCAAAATCTCGCTTGCGCCGCCGGAGGATTGATAGGCCGCCCGAGCACCATAAGAGCGGCGTTCGCGCACGTGAGCTCGAAGCGCCGGCACTTCAGCCGATCCCTTTCGCACCTGGAGCGTGCTGCGGGGTTGTC
>CAXTSH010000072.1:5137-17730 GCA_964246925.1 uncultured Acetobacteraceae bacterium | reverse complement strand
ACGATTTGACGCGTGCCAGCAACTCTTCGCCCAGCAAATCCTCGGGCTGGCGATGTGGGGCCGTCCGAATGTTGGGTCCGATGTCAGGAAGCCTCAAGACCATGGCCGCCGCCCGGAACGCGTCAAAGCCATCGATGAGCGGCAAAACAGTCTGAACGACACGCTCGTTATGCAGGTGAGTAAACCACGTCTGGGGACTGAAATGAACGTAGAAGCTGTTCTGCAACGTTTCTCTGAAGTCGATCTCACGCGTGAACTCGCGCGTGATGCGCTGCTGTTCGGACCAGGGCAGAGCCGGAAGGTCGACCGTCTGGCGGAAAAGCTTGAAATGTTCGTAGACTGCCGAGACGAAACGTTCGGCCGGGTTACGAAAGAAGCAAAGCGTCTGAGTCTGCTTCATCAGCGCCCAGACATCCGGATAGAACATTTGTACTTCCCACGACCGCAGATGGCCGTGGTCGAGGCTCATGTTCAGAAATCCCGTGGGCTTTACCCACCAGAACTCCTGTTTGTGGTCGTGGAACACGCTGATCATCGAACGGAAGGCGGTACCGCCGTTCTTGGGAATGTGGACGAAGACGAAGGATCGCGACCTGCTGACGATCATCAGTCAGCCTCACCGGCATGGCTAAAAATGAACGGTCCTCCCTTTAAACCGGATGATCCTGGCGCACTACCATGACATCGCCGCGACATCATCGTGACACTATGATGACATGTTTGTTACCGGACTTCGCCATCGCTAACGCTGCATGGGCAGGCGTCCAACTCCCATGGCGTTCGGACTGGCTTCCCACCGGGTTGGTCCCACTTGACGCGATGAGAACAAGTTGGGAACCCTGTCGCTGATGGATCTGCTGACCAAGCTCGAGATTCTCGCCGACGCTGCGAAATACGATGCATCCTGCGCCTCGAGCGGCACCGACAGGCGCCACTCCAGGGGTAAGTCCGGCGGCATCGGCTCGACCGAGGGGATCGGCATCTGCCATGCCTACGCGCCGGACGGACGCTGCATCTCGCTGCTGAAGATCCTGCTGACCAATTCCTGCATCTACGACTGCGCCTATTGCATCAATCGGCGATCCTCGAATGTCCGGCGCGCGCGCTTCACGGTCGACGAGGTGGTCCGGCTGACGCTCGGCTTCTACCGGCGCAACTGCATCGAGGGATTGTTCCTGTCGTCGGGCATCATACGCGATCCCGACTACACCATGGAGCGCGTCGTCGACGTCGCGCGCACGCTTCGCCTCGCGCACGGATTTCGCGGCTACATTCATCTCAAGACCATCCCGGACGCGGACCCGGGCCTGCTGGCCGAAGCCGGACGCTGGGCCGACCGGCTGTCGATCAACGTTGAGTTGCCCACCGAGGGCGCGCTGCACGCACTCGCCCCGGAGAAGGATTTGCCTGGCATACGCCGCTCGATGGGCCGGATACGCGCGTCGATCGATGCCTCGTCCGACAGGAAGGGTCACAAGGGTGCCAGGCCGCCGCGTTTCGCGCCGGCCGGGCAAAGCACGCAGGTGATCGTGGGAGCCGACGACAGCACCGACGCCACCATCCTCGGCATGAGCACCAACCTCTATGCCGGCTACGGTCTGCGCCGGGTCTATTATTCGGCGTTCAGCCCGATCCCGGACGCGAGCGCGTCCCTGCCGTCCAGGGCGGCGCCGCTGAGGCGCGAGCATCGGCTGTATCAGGCCGACTGGCTGCTTCGCTTCTACGGCTTCACTCTCGCGGAACTGCCGACCGGGGCGAGCGGCAACCTGCCGCTCGCCATCGACCCGAAGCTTGCCTGGGCGCTCGACCACCGCGACCAGTTTCCGATCGACGTCAACACGGCCAGCCGGGAGGCATTGCTTCGCGTGCCCGGCCTCGGCGTCAAGTCGGTCGACCGCATCCTGACCGCGCGCCGTCACCGGCGTCTGCGGACCGACGACCTCGCCAGGCTTCGCCTGTCGGTGGGCAAGCTGGCGCCCTTCATCCTGGCCGCCGATCACCGCCCGGGCCGCGATGTCGAGAGCGGCGTCCTGAGCCGCTTGCTGTCCCCCAGGCCCGCGCAGATGGCCTTGCTGTAATTGCCGTCGGTCAGCCTCGCCCATGAGGTGGATTTCGGCGGCTGGCGCGAGGCGGCACGGAGCCTGGCCCTTCGCGAGGTTCCGCCGGAGGACGTGGTCTGGTCGGTCGGCGCACCGGACGATCTGTTCGCCGGCAGCCCCGACGCCGATCGTCCGCCCGTTCCGCAGGCGACGACCTTCAACGTGCCTCGTCCTCTCGTCGAACTGGCCCAGACCGTGATCCAGGCACGCGAGCCGGAACGCTTCTCGCTGCTCTACGGCCTGATCTGGCGCGCGCACCGCGGCGAAAGGCACCTCGTGGCCCAGGTCACCGACCCGGCCATGCACCGGGCGTTCCGCCTCGCGCAATCGGTACGGCGCGACACCCACAAGATGCGCGCCTTCGTCCGCTTCCGCGCGGTCGAGGAGCCGGACGGAACCCGTCACGTGGCCTGGTTCGAGCCGGACCATTTCATCGTCGAGGCGAACGCCGGCTTTTTCGTGCGGCGCTTCGCGACCATGCGGTTCTCGATCCTGACACCCTACCGGAGCCTGCACTGGACCGGCGAGGCGGTGGAGTTCGGTCCCGGCGCATCGCTCGCCGACGTTCCGGACGACGATGCGCTCGAACGTTACTGGCGGGCGTATTTCAGCAGCATCTTCAACCCGGCCAGGCTCAAGGTGACGGCGATGCGCTCGGAGATGCCCAAGAAATACTGGCGCAACCTGCCGGAGGCCGCCGCGATTCCGGAGCTGATCCGCTCAGCCGCCGAGAGGACCGACACCATGATCGAACAACCAGCCGCACCGCGCCTGCGGACCGAAACCCGCCGCCCGTCTCCGCCGGTCCCCGCCATCGGCGAGCCAACCGGCGCGATCGCGACCCTCGCCCGCGAGGCCGCGGACTGCCGCCGCTGCCCGCTCTGGGAACCGGCGACGCAGACCGTCTTCGGCGAGGGTCCCGAAACCGCCCGGATGATGATGGTGGGCGAGCAGCCCGGCGATCAGGAGGATCTGGTCGGACGTCCGTTCGTGGGCCCGGCCGGCCAGATCCTCGACCGCGCGATCAGGGAGGCCGGCATCGACCGCCGCGAGGTCTACGTCACCAACGCCGTCAAGCACTTCAAATTCGAGCCGCGCGGCAAGCGGCGCATCCACAGCAAGCCGGATACGGTCGAGATCGTCGCCTGCGCGCCCTGGCTGGAAGCCGAACGTCAGGCGATCAAGCCCGCGGTGACCGTACTGCTGGGAGCGACCGCCGCCCGCGCCGTCCTCGGTCGCGCGGTGACGATCTCGCGCGAGCGCGGCCGTCCGATCGCGCATGCCGGCAACACGCAGGTGTTCGTCACCGTGCACCCCTCCTATCTCCTGCGCCTGCCGGACGAGGCGTCGAAGGCGCGCGAATACGCGGCCTTCGTCACCGACCTCAAGCACGCAAACAGCCTGCTCTGACCGTCACGCCGGCCTGCTCTGCCCATCGAGGAACAGCGTGATCGCGAGCAGATCGGCACAGCCACCCGGACTGAGGCGACGGCGGACGAAGTCGTGATGCACGGCGACGGCTTCGTCACGCCAACCCTGTCGGCCAACGCCGCCTCGTGCGAGAAAGGCGATGGCGCGCGCTTGCGCCTCGTGCAGACCGGCGGCACCGCCCCGGTGCAGGAGATTGGTGTCCTCGACCACCGCCAGCAGCGCGAAGAACGCCTGAACGCGCGCGGCCTGTGCGTCGCCCGGCGCGAGCCGGCGGCCGAGCCGCAGCGCCGGCAGCCCGACCTGGACGGCATTGGGAAAGCCGGCGGCGGCCTCGGCTCGCGCACCGCCCGCGCCGAACCTTCGCCACGCCTGCGTCCCGTGGCTGCCGGACGGCATCGGGCCGGTGATGATGTCGCGACCCCAAAGCTGCCGCACGATCGCGGTCAGTCCCTCCGGGTCTCGCGCGCCGTTCGACCGGGCGGCACCGGCCGCCGCGCAGAGCAGGCCGAGCCCGAAGATGGCGCCGCGATGCGTGTTCACGCCACCTGTCGCCTCCAGCATGGCCTGCTCGGCGTCGATGCCGATCCGCCGCAGGCATCCCAGGTCGGCACCGGCGGCGCCCGCCTCGACCAGAGCGCCGAAGAACGGCCTGATCGCCGACGCGCTGCGCCGGAACAGGCCGGCATCCATGTCGTGGTGGCTGCCGCGGTCGATGTGGCTGACCAGGCCCGGTTTCGGCCAGGTCTCGAGCTCGCGGTCCAGCGCGTCGGTGGCCGCGTCTGCCACCCCGACTTCGGCCACCCTCACGCCGGGACGCCGGTCCCGTCGAACAGACCGGCCAGGGCTCGGCTCTCGACACCATCGATGGTCTTGACCAGGACCCGGCCGTCCGGATCGTCGAAGGCACGGGACAGCTCGCGCCAGTTGACGCCGGCGCCGTCCGGCAGCGTCAGCTCGCCATCGAGGCGAACCGGTCCCGCCTTCTCGATTCGATGCAGGCCCTCGATGACCAACGCCGCAGTGGCATGGTCGGGCACGGCCCAGAGCAGATCGAGGTCCGATCGCGGACCGAGATAGGACAGGCCGGTGACGTGCTGCCAAAGCAGGGCGCCGAACAGGAGCGGCCGCACTTCGACCTGCTCGCCGAGGCGGATCAGGCGCGCGATGGCGGGCTGCCACGCATCGGGTGCCGCTCCGGCGGCCTCGCACAGGGAGACCGGCGGGTGCCGGAACGCCGTGCCGGCGGCCAGACCGAACGCGAGGCGTTGCCTGCCGACGCACGGCGGCAGCGGCAGGGCCGCCGGTATGTCGCACGCCCGGTCCGTCGCGTCGCGGCGCCGCACGATGACCGGCCAGCGGCACCGCCCCCATCGCTCTGCCAGCCGGGCTGCCTCGCCGTTCAGGCCGGCCAGCGACGTGTGAGCGTGCAGCACGCCGTCCCACGCCTTGCCGTCGATTTCGAGCAGGTCATGCCGGCGAAGGGCTGCCATGCCTGTCCGCCGCCATCGCGACGCGCCGGGCGACGGACGCCGCCATCAACCGGCCCTTGCGCTCGGCCCCGAGCCGGTCGCGCGCGTCGTCGGGCGACGCGGCGGCCAGCGCCGCTTCGAGCTGCTCGTCGAGCGGCTCCCCCGGATCCCAGACCGTCGAGACCGCACCCATCTGGACCATCGTATCCAGGCCGGGCGCAAACACCGGCGTGGCCTTCGACAGCTCCCTGAGCCGGTCCAGCGGCAGCTTGGTGACGCGCGCCATCGAGGGCAGGTCCATCACCGCGGGTGACGCACCGGGCACGCCGATCAGCATGTCGGTCGCAAGTGCGGTCGCCAGGAAGGCGCCGGCGGCCGCGCGGCCATACTCGATGCCGATCGTGCGATGCCCCTCCCGGCTCGCCAGCAGCAGGCACTTGGCGAGATGGGCCAGATATTCGTTCAGCCCCAGCATCTCCTCGCGCCGGCTCATCGTCTGGCCCTGCGTGTCGACCAGCACGAGAATCGGCCGGTCGCCGCCCGACGCCACCACGCGGAGCACGATGCCGGCGAGGGCCAGCGCGCCATGCGCCCCGAGCGGTTCGCCGTTCGCAACACCCACCACCGCGATCTCGCCGCCGCCCCTGCGTCTCCCCGACCCCGAAATGCAGCCGTCGCCGCTCACCGTCACGGCGTGACCCGAGGGGAACAATCCGGCGAGCAGCTCATCGAGCGTCATGGGCGGTCCCCTCGACGCCGTCGGCAAGCCTGACGAAGTCGTCGTCGTCCATGTCCCTGACCGAGCGGGGCTGGTCGACGCCCAGCTCCGTCCACATCGAGACCGCGTCGTCGCAACCGGCGAAACGGTCCAGCCGTGCGCGCAGGCGCGCCTGTTCCGCCTGGAGCGTGTCGAGCCCGAAGGCGGGCGCGCCGGCGAGCGCCGATCCGATCGCGTCGCGAAACCCCTCGATGCTCGCGCGCGCGAACGCGTCCGCGCCGCCGATCAGGCGGCGGTTCTTGCCGCCGACGGTGCTCCAGACGAGCGCCTTGTCCGCCGAGTCGAACTCCTCGACGCCCTTGTTGGTCTCGATGACTTCCGGTCCGGTGACGCCGATCCGTCCCTGTTCCGAGACGACGATGCGCGAGCAGGTGGCCGCCACCAGCCCGGCCCCGCCGAACGCCCCGGACCGGCCGCCGACGACCGCCACGACCGTCACGCCGGCACTGCGTGCCTGCGCGATGGCGCGCATGATCTCGGCGACCGCGAGCTCGCCGGCGTTCGCTTCCTGCAGGCGCACGCCGCCGCTGTCGAGCAGGAGGAGCACGGTACGCGGCAGCGCGCCGTCGTCGCGCGCGGCCCGGAGCAACCCCACGATCTTGGCACCGCTGACCTCGCCGAAGGTGCCGCCCATGAACTGGCCTTCCTGGGCGGCGATCAGGACGGGCGTTCCCGCCAGCTTGCCACCACCGACGACGACGCCGTCGTCGAAGGCCGACGGCAGGTCGAACAGCGCCAGGTGCGGGCTCTGCACACGCTCGGACGGCGGGAGGAATTCGACGAAGCTTTCGGGATCGAGCAATCCCGATATGCGCTGCCGCGCGGTCGCCTGAAACCAGCTCGCCTCGCGGCGCGACCCGATGTCCGGCATCAATCGGCTGCCATCAACGCGCAGCCCTGCATCAGCCGAAGCTGCACCGTGTCGGGGCGCGCGCCGCCGTCGTTGATCGAGATGCGCAGGCCGCCAGGCGAGGCCCGCTCGACGAAGTCGGCGACGACCGCGCGCCAGGTCTCGTCATAGCCGGTCACGGGGGTCACGATCTCGACCTCGCAAGCGGTCCCCGCAAGCGTCCGCTCCAGCAGCACCTCGAGGTTGCCGGACGCGACGACGCCGACGATCGCGGTCTCCCTGCGTCCGGACAGACGGTTCAAGGCCTGGTGCTTCATCGTCAGTGTCAGCATGTCCGCCTTTCCTACCAGTTTCTGAACCTGGCCGGTGGATCGTAGAGATTGCCGGACCAGTGCATCAGGTCCTTGACCGACTGCGCCGCGAGCAGGCTGCGGTGCGCGTCGAGCGGGTCGATGCCGAGATCCTCCGGGCGGCGGACGATGCCGCGCGCGCGAAGTGCCGCCACGAACCGCCTGTCCCGTCCGCGCCCCACCTCGGTGTAGCCGGCGATCCCGCGTATCGCCTGCTCGCGCTCGTCGGCGTCGCGGCACAGCAGCAGGTTGGCGATGCCTTCCTCGCTGACGATGTGGGTGACGTCGTCGCCATAGATCATGACGGGCGCGAGCTCGAGCTTCAGCCGCTCGGCAAGATCGAGGCTGTCGAGCTTCTCGACGAACGTCGGCGCCATCTTCTCGCCGAAACTCTCCACGAGCTGCACGACGAGCTTGCGGCCGCGTACCAGCCGCGGATGGGCATCGGCGGCTTCGCGGCCGGCCTTGAGCCAGGGATCGGACGGGTGGCGTCTGCCGTGCGCATCGGCGCCCATGTTCGGCGCACCGCCGAAGCCGGCGATCCGGTCGGGGGTGACCGTCGAGCTGTTGCCGGCGAGATCGACCTGCAGCGTCGAGCCGATGAAGAGGTCGGTCGCGTAGAGGCCGGCGACCTGGCAGAGCATCCGGTTGGACGCCATCGATCCGTCCCGTCCGGTAAAGTAGATGTCCGGGCGCGCGCGCATGTAGGCGTCCATGCCGACTTCGGATCCGAAGCTGTGTATCTGCTCGACCCACCCGCTCTCGATGGCGGGGATCAGCGTCGGATGCGGATTGAGCGCGAAATGAGTCGCGATCCTGCCCTTAAGCCCGAGCTTGCCGGCATAGGTCGGCAGCAGCAATTCGATCGCCGCGGTGTTGAATCCGATGCCGTGGTTGAGCCGCCTCACCCCGTATTCTTCGTAGATGCCCCTGATGGCCATCATTGCGGTCAGGATGTGGGTTTCGGTCACCTGCGCCGGATCGCGGGTGAACAGCGGCTCGACGTAGAACGGCTTGGGTGAGCGGATGACGAAGTCGACGCGGTCCCCCGGCACGTCGACGCGCGGCAGCGTTTCGAGCACCTCGTTGACCTGCGCGATGACGATGCCCTGCTTGAACGCGGTCGCCTCGATGACCACCGGCGAGTCTTCGGTGTTGGGCCCCATGTACAGGTTGCCGTCGCGATCGGCCGCGCGCGCGACCGTCAGCGCCACGCGCGGCGTGAGGTCGACGAAGTAGCGCGCGAACAGCTCGATGTAGGTATGGATCGCGCCGAGCTCGATCTTGCCACGGCCGAGCGCACGGGCGACGGCCGCTCCTTGCGGTCCCGAATAGGAGAAGTCGAGTTTCCTGGCGATGCCGCGGTCGAACAGGTCGAGATGCGCCGCAAGCACGATGCCGGACTGCACGATGTGCAGGTCGTGCAGCGTGGCCGGATCCGCGTTCGCCAGGCATTCGGCGAGGAAATCGGCCTGTTTCTGATTGTCTCCCTCGAGACAGAGCCGGTCGCCCGGTCTGACGACGGCCTCGAGGAGCGCGGTCGCGTCCTCCGGCCCGACCATCTTGCCGCGCGCCAGCCTGCCGCCCGCCTCCAGGCGCTCCGCACGGCCTTTCTTCTGGCTGTCCCACTCAGGCATGCCCATCATCCCCTCATGCCGCCCAAGCCATCCGCGCGCGCTGTGAGTGTGCCGCCGCGTGGCGCGGGTGTCACGGGGTCGCCGACTTATGAGACGGACCTCATTACGCACTTGAACTCTGGCCCGCATCCGGGACATTGAACCGGTCAGTCCGGAGCCCGTCATGGCTCGACCGCTCGGCCGCGCCTGCCTGATCGCCCTGCTGTGCGCGCTGGCCGCCTGCGGCAGCCAACCCGCCCGGTTGAGCTATGCGCCCGAGCGAAGCTCCTACCCCGCGCCCGGACCGGCGGACGACCCGTGGGGACCCTACATCGACGAGGCCGCGCAACGGTTCAACGTGCCGGCGCAGTGGATACGCGCGGTCATGCATCAGGAGTCGGGCGGCCAGGAATACCTGGACGGCCAACCGATCACCTCGAGCGCCGGTGCGATGGGCCTGATGCAATTGATGCCGGCGACGTATGCCGACCTGCAATCGCAATACGATCTCGGCGGCGATCCGTACGACCCGCACGACAACATCATGGCCGGCACGGGCTACATCCGGCAGATGTATGACAAATATGGCTCGCCGGGTTTCCTCGCTGCCTACAACGCTGGCCCGGCCCGGGTCGACGACTACCTGGCCGGCCAGGGCGGCCTGCCCGCCGAGACCGAGAATTACGTCGCCTCGATCGCGCCGCACCTCGGCGATTCCGGGGCGCCGGCGCCGCCGGTCGAGGTCGCCGAAAGCGCGGAACCTCCGGCCGCGGAGCAGGCGGCGGCTGGTCCGAGTGCCGACCCGGCGTGCTGGCATGATCCGGACGCGGCTTACGACCCGAGCGCGCCCTGCCAATCACCGCCCGTGGTCGAGGCGGTCCCGGCGGAGCCCGCCGTGCAGCCCGCGTCCTACGAGCCGGCGGCGACCGCGATCGGCCGGTTCGACGCCTTGCCGGCGCCCTCCGGCATGACACCGCCGCCGCAACCGGCACCCGCACCGATCATCCGCGCCACCTATGCCCGGCCGATGCCGGTGCGGACCGCCTCTCCGGACGGAGGATGGGCCATTCAGGTCGGAGCCTTCGGCCGGCCCGAGGAGGCGAGCTTCGCCGTGACCATGGCCCAGCGCGCGGCGCCGGCGGCTCTCGCGGCCTCGCGGAACCTCGTCACCACCACGAGCGGCCTCGGCGGTCATCCGCTCTACCGCGCCCGGCTGGCAGGCCTGGATCGCGACGGCGCCGCGGCTGCCTGCAGCACACTTCGGGGCCAGTCGATGCCCTGCATGATCGTCGCTCCGGGAAGCTGATCTCGACCGGGCGGCCGCGCGAGCAGACTTTGGCGCTAGGCTCGATCGGAAATACGCCTAACGGATGAGCTCTCACGTTAGTCGGCGATGTTACTTCTCCAAGCCAAATAAACCTTGCTTGGGGATCGGACATGAAAGTCCTCGCACGCATCGTTCAGGCGCTGCACCCGGCGCGCGCCACGCTGGGTATCGTGGTCCTCGTCTTCGTGCCGCTGGCCGCGGCCCCGCAAACAGCCGACATGCTGCGATGCGTGAGCGACACGAGCCGGAATTGCATCGAATTTCAGGTGGCGCTCCTGTTCCTTGCGTGGGCGGCCTGGTTCTGGTCGCGCGCGGCGCTGAACGCCGAATTCGGGATCCGAGATTCGCAACGCGCCATCTTCGATGCTTCCGGGTTAACAAAGGAAGAGAAGGCCGCCTGGAGATGGGGGCCACGCGCTCTGTTCACCGCAGTGGCCGCCACCGGCCTGCTGATCACGGTGCGTAGCGGTGACTGGACGCAAGCGGCCGTCATCTTGGTCTGGGCCGGGATCGGGCTCCTGATCCTCTGGCATCGAAAGAACAAACCCGCTCGCTCGCCCGGGAAACAAACCCCAGGCTTGCCGCTGGCGGCCGGCGCGCCCTGGAGCGCGCAGCGGTTCGCGCGGGTCTTCGTTGGACTGGGCTTTGCCGTATTCATCGCCTGCTGCATCGAGACCTACCTGCAACCCGGCTGGTGCAGGCCCGCGGTCTGGGTCGCCGTTCTGTGCCCGGGGCCGGCGTCCGCGATCGCGAGCTTCGCCCTGATGCTTGGCCCGCTCACCTGGTTGACCTGCTGGTGGGATCGGCGGCCACGGAGAAGACCTTTCCCGATCATCACCCCGGTGGTCGTCTACATGCTGGTCATGGCGTACTACTTGCCCCTGCACCTGGTGCGGGTCGCGGATCAGAAGCTCGTTTCGATCGATCAGCGCGCCACCATCAAGACAGCGTTTACGGATTGGGCAACACACTGCTCGACATCCGCAAAGACGCTTCGACCGGTGATCGTGGCACTGGAAGGCGGAGGCTCGCTCGCCGGTCTCTGGAGTGCGCGGGTGCTGCACGACGTGGACGCCGCCGTGCCGCAGGATGCGGGCGGCATTTTTGCGATCAGCTCCGTCTCGGGTGGCTCGCTCGGCGCCGCCAACTATGTGAGCTTGCGAAGCCTGAACGAAAATCGTTGCCGTCTGTCTGGCGCCGCGCTGGCTGACCCCACCATGACGCGATTCAGGAGCGACCTGCTCGGCCCGGTGCTGTCGGCGGCGATCCTTGATGACACCGCCCGCGCACTGACCGCGCCGCTGGCCTGGGTCGCGCTCAAGCCGTTCGGTCTGTGGCCGGAGCGCGGCGGCGACAGGGCGGCCGGATTCGAGCGCGGCTTCGAGCGCGCATGGCAGGCCAAGCCGTCGCCCCGTGTTGGTCCCATCGACCTGTCGGCGCCGTTTCTGTCGCTGTTCTATGACCCCGGCCTAGGGTGGCGAAAGGGCATGCCGATCTGGATCAGCAACGGCACCGACGAGAACACCGGGCGTCGTCTGCTGACGATCCCGGTCAGAGCGGACGACCCGCAACTCAAGGACACCTGGCCGTTCCAGGGCGCGCGCGACGTGCTGAGCCTGTTGAAGGCTGACGTCCCGATCTCGACGGCGGTGCACAATTCCGCCCGGTTCCCGTTCCTCAGCCCTGCCGGCGAGGTCTGCCCCGTGGACGGATGCCGCGGCGACCAAGATGCGGAGATCGTCGACGGAGGCTATTTCGAGAATTCGGGCGTCACCACCGCGTCCGAACTCGCGGACCTGCTGATCAGAAACGGGAATGCCTGGGCGAAACTGCCGGTGTCGCCGATCCTCGTCGTGGTAACGTCCGACGCCGATCCTCGGGTCGACGGCTCGCAAGTGCCACGCTGCGGCAGCGGCCCGTCGGATGACCCCGCTGTCGAACCCACCGGCTCATCGCGCGACCAGCTCACCGCACCGCTCGTGACCATCCTGAGCGTTCGTTCCGGTCACGGATCGTACGCGATCGAGACCGCCCGCGAGAAGTTCTGCAATCAGACCGCGCCACAGGCGGCGATTGATGCCCACGCTCCCACGGACACGGGCAGGTATGCATTCTTCCACTTCTATCTGCATCCGCCGCCCAATCGGGAACTGCCGCTGAACTGGGTCCTGTCGAAGCAGACCGCCAGCGACATCTGGGGTGGCATGGGCGCGCACGATAACAAGTCCGAGCGAAAGCGTCTGGTCACGGCGATGAGCTACGCGCTGCCGTTCGATCGATCACGGACGCCAAACGTCAGTCTCGAATTTTCCAAACGCTGAACCGGAGACGCGAGATGCTTCGAGCCTCCGCTGCAGTCCTCGCGGCCTGCCTGCTGGCCGCGTGCAACACGACATCGGACAGCCGGCCGTCAAGCTCGATCAGTTGTTCAAGACGCCTCTGGCCGCACCGGAGGGAGGGATCGACACCGCTTTCCTCGCACCCGGCGGCAATGACACGATGGTGACCCTGCGCCGCCGTTCGCCCACGCCGGACAACAACCCGACCGAGGTCTTGTGCGCGTCGCCCGGTCCCGATTGGGCGACGGCTCTGGCCACCGCGGGCCAACTGCAAGGGAGCGGCAGCGCGCCAGGCGGTCCGACCGCATCACTCGACCTCAGCCACAGCTCGAGC
>CAXTSH010000072.1:0-5037 GCA_964246925.1 uncultured Acetobacteraceae bacterium | reverse complement strand
ACGATCCGAGCCTTCGCGACAGACAGGAAACGCGCAACGCTTTTCTCGTCGGCGACACCGGTGCCGGAGGCGGCATGTGTCAGGAGCTCTCCGGCGGTTTCGTCAAATCGGAGACCGGTCTGCTCCAGGTCGCGTTGACCTGGGGCAGCAACAAAACGCCGGCGCCGACGAGAACAACGCCCGTTCGCGGCGCCGGGTCAGGCCAGGGCGAAGGTATCGAGCTGATCCGGCAGGAAACCGAGGCGCAGCGTCGGAACGGTCTATGACGTCACCCCGGAGCTGAGCCACCCGCCTCAATCCCTTGGCGAGACCGACGCCGCAAGCTAGATAGCCCGGCTCGATCGCCGCCGGCCGGCGGCGCGTGCGGAGGCGGGGATGCGATCAGGGTGGGCCACGGGTGCAGGAGCGTTGCTGGTCGCGTGCGCCGCCGCACTCGCGGCCTGCGGCAGCAGCGGGACCGACAATCCGCTGGCCGTTCCGGACAAGGGCCACCTGCTCGGCAGCACCGACCGCTCGTCGGAGCTGGCCGCCGCGACCGCGAACGGCGGCGGCGTGAACGCCTATCTCTGGCGCGGTGCGATCGACGTGCTGAGCTTCATGCCGTTCGCCTCCGCCGACCCGGTGGGCGGGGTGATCATCACCGACTGGTACACGCCACCCACCGTCAGCGGCGAGCGCTTCAAGGCCGAGGCCTACATCCTCGGCCGCACCCTGGCCGCCAACGACGTCCGCGTCGCCGTGTTCCGGCAGGTGATGCAGGACGGCCAGTGGGTGGACTCGACGGTGGCGCCTGACACCGCGGCCGACATCACCAACAAGGTGCTGAACCGCGCTCGCGAGCTGCGGGCCGGCGCGTCCGGCTGAATCCAGCCCGCCGTGGATGCGCAACCGGCCAAGCCTTACGACCCGCGCACCGTCGAGAGGCGATGGCAGTCGGTCTGGGCCGAACGGCGTTGCTTCTCCGTCCCCGACGTGCCGCCGCCGGGGACGCGCGCCTATTACGCGCTCGACATGTTCCCCTACCCGTCGGGCCGCATCCACATGGGGCATGTCCGCAACTACGCGATCGGCGACCTGATCGCCCGCTACAAGCGGGCGCGCGGTTACCTGGTTCTTCACCCGATGGGATGGGACGCGTTCGGCCTGCCCGCCGAGAACGCGGCGCGCGACCGCGGCGTCAGCCCCGCCGACTGGACCTACGCCAACATCGCCGCCATGCGCGAAGCGCTCTCGCCGATCGGATTGTCCGTCGATTGGGACCGGGAGTTCGCCACCTGCGACCCCACCTACTACGGCCAGCAGCAGGCGCTTTTTCTCGACCTGCTGGCGCTCGACCTCGCCTATCGTCGCGAAAGCCTGGTCAACTGGGACCCCGTCGATCAGACCGTGCTCGCCAACGAGCAGGTGATCGAGGGCAGAGGCTGGCGCTCGGGAGCGCCGATCGAGACGCGCCGCCTGTCGCAATGGTTCTTCCGGATCACCGCCTTCGCCTCCGAACTGCTCGACGGGCTCGCCACACTCGACCGTTGGCCAGAGCGCGTGCGAACCATGCAGGAGAAGTGGATCGGACGAAGCGAAGGGGCTCGCATCCGCTTCCCGATCGTCGGGTCGGACCAGACGGTCGAGGTGTACACCACCCGGCCCGACACGCTCTACGGCATGTCGTTCCTGGCGATTGCCGCCGAACATCCTCTCGCCGCCGCCTGCGCCGAACGGGACCCGGCGGCTGCCGCCTTCGTCGCCGAGTGCCGCCGTCTCGGCACCAGCGAAGCCGCGATCGAGACCGCCGAGAAGCAGGGCCATGACACCGGGCTGCGCGTCGCCCACCCGTTCATCGAGGGTGCCTTCTATCCGGTCTGGATCGCCAATTTCGTGCTGGCCGGCTACGGCACCGGCGCAGTGTTCGGCTGCCCCGGCCATGACGAGCGCGACCACGAGTTTGCCGTCAAATACGGGCTGGCGATCCGCTCGGTGATCGCCCGGGATGGAGAGCCGGCGGACGTGTCGGCCGCCGCCTACACCGGCCCGGGGCGGATCGTCGCGTCCGGCTTTCTCGACGGTCTGCCGACGGGCGAGGCCAAGCGTGCCGCCATCGACCGGCTGGAGGCTCTCGGCGCCGGCGAGGGCGTGGTGAACTGGCGGCTGCGCGACTGGGGCGTCTCGCGCCAGCGCCCCTGGGGTTGCCCGATCCCGGTCGTGCATTGCGCGAACTGTGGCGTGGTGCCGGTCCCGCGCGACCAGCTTCCGGTGCGGCTTCCGGACGACATCCGCTTCGACGTGCCAGGCAACCCGCTCGACCATCATCCAGCCTGGAAGCATGTGGAGTGTCCGTCCTGCGGCGGCGCGGCGGCGCGGGAGACCGACACGCTCGACACCTTCGTCGACAGCGCCTGGTATTTCGCCCGCTTCTGCTCGCCGCACGCACAACGTCCCGTCGAACGCGCCGCTGCCGACGCCTGGCTTCCGGTCGACCAGTATGTCGGCGGCATCGAGCATGCGATCCTGCATCTGCTCTACGCCCGCTTCTTCGTCCGCGCGATGAAGCGGGCCGGACATCTCGGCATCGACGAGCCCTTCGCCGGACTGTTCACGCAGGGCATGGTCACGCACGAGACCTATCGCGACGAAACAGGCTGGCTCTATCCCGAAGACGTCGAACGCGGCGCCGATGGTGCGACACGCGTCGGCGACGGCGCTCGCGTGACCGTCGGCCGGGTCGAGAAGATGAGCAAGTCGCGGCGCAACGTCGTCGAGCCGTCGGTCATCCTCGAGCGCTACGGGGCGGATACCGCGCGCTGGTTCATGGTGTCGGACAATCCGCCGGAACGTGACCTCGAATGGACCGAGGCCGGCGTCGCCGGCGCCTGGCGGTTCATCCAGAAGCTGCATCGCCTGGCAGACACCGCCGCACTGCTGCAAGCGGGCGAACGGCCGGCAGCCTTCGGCGAGGCAGCCGGGCGGCTGCGTCGCACCACGCACCGCACGATTGCCGCCGTGACCGACGCGATCGAGGATTTCGGCTTCAACGTCGCCGTCGCGCGCCTGCACGAACTGGTGGCAGCGCTGGCCGACGCCGAGCGGGCCGACCCGACGCCGGATCTCGCCTGGGCCAGGCGAGAGGCCGTGCTGGCGACGGCGCTGCTTGCCGCTCCGATCGTGCCGCATCTGGCGGAGGACATCGTGGCCAGGCTCGACCCGGGCGGCCCGTTGGCGGCCGAGCGCCCCTATCCCGTCGCGGAGCCGGAGCTCCTGGTCCGCAGCCGCATCACGATGGCGGTCCAGGTCGGCGGCAAGCTGCGCGGAACGATCGATGTCGCCACCGACGCCGCCGACGCCGACGTGCTGGCCGCCGCTGAACAAGAACCCAACGTCGCGCGCCTGCTCGACGGGCAGCGCATCGTCAAGCGCATCCACGTCCCCGGCCGCATCGTGAACTTCGTCGTGGCTCCCCTGTGAAGCGGGATCCGGGGCAAGCCCCAGCCGGTTCCAGGGGCGGAGCCCTTGGCCTTGTCCTGGTTCTGGCCGGCTGCGGCTTCCAGCCCCTCTACGAGCACGGCCCCGGCAGCCCCACCGCCGACCTGCCCGCGATCTACGTCAACAACATCGGCGGACGCTACGGCCAGCTCCTTCGGGAATCGCTGCAGGTCGACCTCGGCAACCCCCCGTCCGGTGTCGCATCCCTCTACCAGCTCGACGTCGCACCAGGGTTCAGTGCCGCCGGCATCGCGATCCAGCCGGACAACACCAGCACGTTCAGCCGGGACGTCGGCACCGCCGTCTGGAACCTTCGCACCACCGGAATCACCCCGGTCCTGCTCGCCACCAGCAGCGCGCGAACGGTCGACGGCTACAACAACATCGACCAGCAATTCTTTCAGAGCACGGTGTCGAACGAAACCACGCAGGCCAGGATGGCGGCCAATCTCGCCGACGAGATCACCCTGCAGCTCGCAGCCTGGTTCAAGCGCCACGATCAGGCGCGAGCCGCGACCGCCCGGCCGTCCGGTTGAAGCTCGACGCACGCGCGGTCGAGCGTTTCCTCGCCAACCCCGGCGACTGCCGTGTCGTGCTGTTGCACGGCGAGGATGCCGGGCTGATCCGCGAGCGGGCCAACCAGCTCACCCGCAAGGTGGCGGGCGGTCTGGACGATGCGTTCCGCGTCGCTTCGCTCGAACGCGACACTCAGGACCGGCTGGAGGAGGAGGCGACGGCGTTGTCGCTGGTGGGCGGCCGGCGGGTGGTCCGGGTCCGCGACGCCGTCGACGCGCTCGCGCCCCAGGTCGAACGCGCGCTGCGCGTCCGGTCGGACAATCTGATCGTGATCGAGGCGGCAGGCTTGCCGTCCCGCTCGCGGCTTCGTTCGGCATTGGAGGGCAATCCGGAGGCGGTCGTGATCGCGTGCTACCAGGAGGACGGGCGTCAGCTCGCCGCCAGCCTGCGGCAGATGATCGAGCGCGAGGGTTGCCGGATCGACCCGGACGCGCTCGCCTTTCTCACCGAACAGCTCGGCGCCGACCGCGCGGCCACCCGCAGCGAGGTGGAGAAACTGGTGCTGCATGCGGGTGAGGCCGGCGTGATCGATCTGGAGATGGTCGAGGCCTGCGTCGCCGACGCGTCCGCGGTGTCGCTCGACGACGCGCTGTTCGCGGCGACCACCGGCGACCTCACCAGCATGGACCGCGCGATCGAGCGCGCCATCGCCGACGGCGCCGCCGCCGTCCAGATCGTGCGCTCGTTGCTCATCCACCTGCACAGGCTGCGGGCGGCCCGGATCGCGATGGAACGCGACGGTCTTGCGCCCGACGCCGCCATGCGGACGATCCGTCCGCCGGTCTTCTTCAAGCGCCAGACCGCGTTTGCCCGAGCGCTCGGCCTGTGGAGTGTCGATCTGATCGAGCGTGCCGCCCGTGAAACCAATCGCGTCGAGCTCGCCTGCAAGCAGACCGGCGCCCCCGATCTCGCACTGTCGCGCCACCTGGTCTGGACCGTCGCCGGTCAGGCGGCGGCGAAGGCACGCGCCTGAGCCTGTTGGCACGG
>CAXTSH010000071.1:110-17970 GCA_964246925.1 uncultured Acetobacteraceae bacterium | reverse complement strand
CAGCGGCAGTCCGGCGAGCCAGTGCGGCACGGGTGGGATGCGCAGCGATGCCGCCGATCGCACGAGACCGAACAGATCGTCGGCATGGGCAAGGATGGTGGCGGTCGCGAGCCAGAACGGGACGACGAATACGATCAGCACCACGAGCGAGGTGACCGCGACCGCGAGCGCCCGACTTTTCCATAGAACGGCCTGCAGGCGGAGCAGCATCGGCCAGGTCGCGACGACGATCGTCACGGCCCACAGCGTCGCCGGCAGAAACGGACGTATGACCCAGAGCGAGCACAGGAACAGTGCCGCGATTACGCCGATGGCAAGCGTGTTGCGCCCGACATCGCGTGGCGGGTCCGGGGGCGCTGCCCCCGGCGGGTCCAGGGCAGCGCCCTGGTCTTGTTCAGGCCCGGCCGTGCGAGACGCGGGAGCGACGTGCCAGGCTGTCGACGATCACGGCGATGGCGAGCACGCCGCCGGTGATCATGTAGCGCAGCGACGAGGCCAGATCGAGCAGCGTCAGGCCGCTGGCGATCGCCTGGATGACGATGATGCCGAGCAGGGCCGAGTAGGCGCTGCCGCGGCCGCCGAACAGGCTGGTGCCGCCGATGACCGCGGCCGCGATCGCGTCGAGGTTGACGTCGCCGGTGCCGGCCTGCTGGCTGGCCGACGCGAGGCGGGCGGAGGCGAGCACGCCGCCGATCGCCGCCAGCGTCGAGCAGAGCACGAAGGCGCTGGTGTAGATCAGCCGGACGTTGATGCCGGAGCGGCGGGCGGCCTCCCGGTTGCCGCCGACGGCGGTGATCCAGCGGCCCCACGTCGTGCGGGTCAGCGCGTAGTTGAGACCCACGCACAGACCCACGAACAGGCCGAACATCCAGGGCACGCCGCGGTCCTGGTTGAGGTAGAACACGATCAGCTCGAGCACGACGAAGAGTGCGACCGCGCGCACCAGGATGGCGTTGATCGACTGCGACGAAAGGCCGGCGTGGCGTCGTCGGGCGGCGATGCGGAAGCCCGACACGAAGGTCAGGCAAGCGGCGAGGGCGACGATCACGTAGGCGACGACGGGCGGCATGAACCAGGACTGGCCGAAGTTCACCACCGGCGAACCGTAGGGCAGGTTGATCGAGCCGCTTTCGCCCAGGATGTAGAGCTGCAGACCAAGAATGGCGAGCAGGCCTGCCAGCGTGGAGACGAAGCTCGGCATGCCGAAGCGGTTGAAAAGCTGCGCGTAGATGAAGCCGAAGAAGGCGCCGGCGGCGGCTGCGGCGAGGATCGCGAGCCAGACCGGCCAGCCGGCGTTGACCCAGAGCACGCCGACGACGGCAGAGGCGAAGCCGCTGACGGAGCCGACCGACAGGTCGATCTCGCCCACCATCAGGATGCAGACGATGCCGAGCGAGATCACGCCGACGGTGGAGCTGTCGAACAGCAGGTTGACCAGGTTGTTGCTCGACAGGAAGACGTCGTTGAGGCTCTCGAAGACGGTGCAGATGATGATGAGGCCGACGACGACCGGCAGTGCGCCGAGTTCGCCGGACTTCACGCGGTCGCGGAAGCGGCGGATCGCGCCGCCGACGCCGGTCTCGTGCTTGACGCGTTCGTCGCTGCGGTCGAGCAGGGGGCCGGCGTTCTTGATGTCTCCGCTCACGGCATGTCTCCCTGCACGACTTCGGATCGCTCCAGCTCGCGTTGTGCGCGGCGTCCTGAGCGGCGGGAGACCGAGTTGTCCGAGGCGCCGGTGATCGCGCTGACCAGTTCCTGGTTGGAGGCGTCGGGGTAGAAAATGCCGTTGTTGCGGCCAAGGCGGAGCACGACGATGCGGTCGGCGACCGCACGGACGTCCTCCATGTTGTGGCTGATCATCACCACGCCGAGGCCGCGGTCGCGGACACGCTCGATCAGGTCGAGCACCTCGGCGGTCTGGGCGACGCCGAGGGCGGCGGTCGGCTCGTCGAGCAGGATCAGCTTGGGGTCGAGCAGCAGCGAGCGGGCGATGGCGACCGTCTGGCGCTGTCCGCCCGACAGGGAGGAGACCACTTCGCGCACGCTCGGGATGCGGGCCGAGAGTTCGCGCAGCAGCGTCCAGGCGCGGGTCTCCATCGAGACCTCGTCGAGCTGCATGGGTGCGAGCTCCTTGCCGAGGAAGATGTTGGCGACGACGTCGAGGTTCTCGCAGAGGGCCAGGTCCTGGAAGACGGTGGCGATGCCGAGCGAGAGCGATGCGCTCGGGTCGGCGAGCGTGACTTCCTTGCCCTGGAACTTCATCGTGCCGTGGCTGGCCTGGTGCACGCCGGCGAGGATTTTGACCAGCGTCGACTTGCCGGCGCCGTTGTCGCCGACGAGGGCGACGACTTCGCCCGCGTGGACGTCGAGGTCGATGTCGGTCAGCGCCGAGACCGCGCCGAAATGCTTGGAGATGCCGCGCAGGCTGAGCACCGGCTCGCCTGCGGACGCCGCTCGCTCGATCGTTTCCGACATTTGTTTGACCTTGTTGGGCGCTTCCTGACGAGCGCCAGTGAACGACAAACGTCCGGCCGCCCCCAAGGGCAGCCGGGCGGGGTCAGGTCAGGGCGTGATGCCGCGCTTCTTGCAGCCTTCGGCGTAGCGGCCGGTGCAGAGCACGGACGCGGACTCGATCGGCTTGCCGGCGATCTCCTTGTCGATGATCTCGGCCTTGAGATTGCCGGCCGTGATCAGCGTGGGCGTGAAGAGCTGTGTCGGCGTGCCGAACAGGGTGGTGTCGGCTTTCGGCGTCTCGCCCTTCAGAAGTGCCACCGCAACGTCGGCTGCGGCGCCGGCGACGATCTCGCTGGGCTTGTTGATGGTGTTGTACTGGTCGCCGGCGATGATGAGCTGCAGTCCGGCGATGGTCGCGTCGTTGCCGGTGACGGGCGGGACCGGATCGACGCCGGCCGCCTTGAAGGCCGCGATCGCTCCGCCGGCGGTGCCGTCGTTGGCGGCGACGACGCCGACGATCTTCTTGCGGAAGCGCGAGATCTGGCCGCCGACCCATTGCTGCGCCTTCGCAGGCGTCCAGTCCGGGGTGTCGTATTCGGCCAGCGTCCGGTAGCCGCTGCCGGCGAGGCCTTCGTGGACGCCCTTCTTGATGAGGCCGGCGGCGGCGTCGGTGGGCGAGCCGTTGACCTCGAGCAGCCCGTGGCCGCGTGCGGACACGTGGGTTGCCTTGAGGTGGGCGACGAGCGACTGGGCGATGGTCTTGCCGATCTCCTCGTTGTTGAACGAGACGTAGTAGTCGGCCTTGCCCTGCGGGATCGGCCGGTCATAGGCGATGACCTTGATGCCCTGTCCCTGGGCCTGGTGGACCAGCGAGGTGGCTGCGGTCGAGTCGACCGGGTCGAGGATGATCGCCTTGGCACCCTGGGAGATCACCGAGTTGAACTGCTGCTGCTGGCGCGAGGCGTCGGCGTCGGCGTTCTGGTACAGCACCGTGCAGGAGGGGCACAGCTTCTTCATCTCGGCCACGAAGCCTGGATGGTCATGCTCGTCGTAGCGGGTCGAACCCTCGTCGGGCATGAGGAAGGCGACTTTCACGTTGGAGATGTCGGTGGTCGCGGCATAGGCCGCCGTCCCGCTGGGCAGGCCCAGAAGGAGCGCCGCCGCCCCGATCGATCTCCATGCGAAACCGGTCATTCAGACTTCTCCGTTTCCAAAAGTAGATCGTCACGTTAGCGTGAACAGTCGTGCTTGGCTAGGCGAGCGCTGCACGCTTGTGCATGGCGGCGTTCAACTCGGCCGCCGTCGTGCGAGGGCGAGCGCGATGCCGAGGGTCGCCAGTCCCAGTCCGGTCCCCATCGTCACGACGCCGGGCCAGCGGCCACGTTGCCAGAACCAGCCGCCGAGCGAGCCGAACACGCTCAGGCCGGCGTAGAAGCTGAACAGATAGAGGGCGGAGGCGTGGCCCTTGCTGCGGCGGCCGAGTTCGCCCACCCAGGCGCTCGCGACCACGTGAGTGCCGAAGAAGCCGAACGTGACCAGCGCGATGCCGGCGACGATAGCCCCGATCGGGGCGGCCAGTGTCAGCAGCAGACCGGCGAGGACGATGGCGGCGCTGACCGCCATCATGGGCGCCTTGCCGAGACGGTGGGCGTACCGGCCGCTCAGGGTCGATCCGGCGATGCCGAAGACGTAGACCAGGAAGATCGCGCCGATCGCGGTCTGGCCCAGATTGTAGGGCGGTGCGACCAGGCGATAGCCGGCATAGTTGTAGATCGTGACGAAGGGGCCGACGACCAGGAAGCCGGTCAGGAGCAGGAGCGGCAGCCCAGGCCGGCGCAGGAGGCGGGCGAAGATGACGCCGTGATAGGCGAGGCCCTGGCTGCCGGCCGGCCGGAAGTTGCGCGACGGCGGCAGCATGCGCAGGAACAGGGCGGCGGCGGCGAGACCGAGCAGTGCGAGGGCCGCCATGGCGGCGCGCCAGCCGGCGGCGTCCGCGATCGCACCGGTGAGCAAGCGTCCGAGCATGCCGCCGAAGGCGTTGCCGGCGACGTACAGGCCCATGGCATTGCCGAGCGCTGCCGGGTGGATCTCCTCCGCGAGGTAGGCCATGGCGACGGCGGGCACGCCGCCGGCGGTGAAGCCCTCGAGCAGACGGAGGATCAGCAGGGTGTGCCAGCCGGGGGCGGCGGCGCAGGCGAGGTTGAGCAGCCCGGTTCCCAACAGCGAGATCGCCATGATCGGCTTGCGGCCGAACTGCTCGGAGGCAATGCCGGACAGGAAGATCGAGACGGTGAGCACCAGCGTCGAGAACGACAGCGACAGGCTGCTCTGGGCCGGCGAGATGCCGAAGTCGCGCGAGAAGATCGGCATCAGCGGCTGCACGCAGTAGAGCAGCGCGAAGGTTGAGAAGCCGCTGGCACACATGCCGAGGATGGCGCGCCGGTATTCGGGTCCGCCCAGCGTGATGAAGGCCGGCGTCTCCACGGCGGTGATCTCGTCCATGCGGCGCAACCTAGACCCGCCGGAATGTGCCCGGTAGGTTGCCGCGACCGGGGCCGGCAGCGGAAAGAGTGACGAGGTGATGATCCATCTGCCGCTGCTGTCGATCGTGATCTTCCTGCCGCTGGCAGCAGCATGCGGGCTGTTGCTGCTCAGGGGGGCGTCGGTCGAGCGGCTGGCAAGGCCGATCGCGCTAGGGGCGAGCCTGGTCACGCTGCTGCTCGCGGTGGTGATGTGGCTGGCGTTCGCGCCGGGACAGCCGGGGTATCAATTCCAGGACCGCGCGGCCTGGCTGCCGATCAACGGCTGCTCGTATCGCGTGGGGCTGGACGGGGTGAGCCTGGCGCTGGTGCTGCTCACGACGTTCCTCACGCCGCTCGCGCTGCTGGCCGACATCTTCGTTGCGGGCACGCGCTCGCGTCAGTATGCGGTCGTGCTGCTGACGTTCGAGACGACGCTGCTCGGCATCTTCGCGTCGCTCGACTTCCTGCTGTTCTATGTCTTTTACGAAGGCGTGCTGATTCCGTCCTCGCTCGCGATCGGGATCTGGGGCGGGGAAGGGCGCGCGCGCGCCGCGATCAAGTTCTTCCTGTTCACCTTCGCGGGCTCGCTGCTGATGCTGCTGGCGCTGATCGCGATGTGGGTGTCAGCCGGGACGACCGACATGCCGACGCTGATGGCGACGAGTTTCTCGCCCTCGATGCAGGCCTGGCTGTTCTGGGCGTTCGTTGCGGCCTTCGGCGTGAAGCTGCCGATCTGGCCGCTGCATGGCTGGTTGTCGGACGCCTATGCGGCCGCACCGGGCAGCACGCTGATCCTGCTCGCGGGCGTGCTGGGCAAGGCTGGCGCCTACGGGTTTTACCGGTTCGCGATCCAGATGCTGCCGGACGCGAGTGCGCATTTCGCACCCTGGATGATCGCGTCTGGGCTGATCGCGATCTCGTATGCGGCGCTGGTTGCCTTCGCGCAGACCGACATGAAGCGGATGATCGCGTTTTCGTCGTTCTCGCATATGGGCGTGGTGCTGGTGGGACTGTTCACGCTGACCGCCGAGGGGATCGACGGGGCGGTGTTCCAGATGCTGGCGCACGGGGTGATCATCGCGGCGCTGTTCTTTACGATGGCGATCCTGTCTTCGCGCACGGGGTCGGACACGATCGCCGATTACGCGGGCACCGCGCGGCGGATGCCGGTGCTGGCGACACTGGCGATGCTGTTCACGATGGCCAATCTCGGTCTGCCAGGGACGGGCGGGTTCGTGGGCGAGCTGCTGGTGGTGATCGGGGCCATCCATCTCGGCTCGGTGATCGCGCTGCTGTCGGCAGCCGCCATGGTGCTCGGGGCGGCCTACATGCTGGTGCTGTTCCGCCGGCTGTTCTTCGAGCTGCCCGGCGGGGTCAGCCGCGGGCTGGTGCGGGACTTGTCGATGCGGGAGTTTGCGGTGCTGGCGCCGCTGGCGGTGGTGATCCTGTGGATGGGAGTGCATCCCACGAGCTTTTCGGGACTGTTCAATCCACAGGTGTCGCGCTTTGCGCAGCAGCATCTTCCGGCGGAGCATTTTACGCGGGGCTCTGCCCCGAACCCCGCTGGGGGTAGCACCCCCAGACCCGCCTGACTTAAGTCGGGCCGGGTCCAGGGCCGGCTCGGCCCTGGCGGGAGCGCGAGGGCAGAGCCCTCGTATCACACTGGGCTTGGATTGCGTTCAGTGAAGCCGGCCTGGTGCCAATACGGATAGGGCAGGGGCAGCTTGCTGGCCGCGTCCAGCTTGGCGACCTGCTCGGCCGTGAGATTCCAGCCGACGGCGCCGAGGTTGGCGCGCAACTGCTCCTCGTTGCGGGCGCCGATGATGATGTTGGCGACCGTCGGGCGCTGCAGCAGCCAGTTCAGCGCCACCTGCGGCACGGTGTGGCCGGTTTCCTCGGCGACTTCGTCGAGCGCGTCGACGACTTTGTAAAGATACTCGTCGGGCATCTGCGGTCCCATGGCGGCGGTCTTGTGCAGGCGGGACTGCTCGGGCAGCGGTTGGCCACGGCGGATCCTGCCGGTCAGGCGGCCCCAGCCGAGCGGGCTCCAGACCACGGCGCCGACGCCCTGGTCAAGGCCGAGCGGCATCAGCTCGTGTTCGTAGTCGCGACCGATCAGCGAGTAGTAGGCCTGGTGGGCGACGTAGCGCGGCAGCCCGTAGCGGTCGGCCGTGGCAAGCGACTTCATCAGGTGCCAGCCCGAGAAATTCGAGCAGCCGACATAGCGGATCTTGCCGTCGCGGATGAGGGTGTCGAACGCGTGCAGGGTTTCCTCGGGCGGGGTCATCGCATCGAAGCCGTGGAGCTGGAACAGGTCGATGTGGTCGGTGCCGAGGCGGCGCAGTGCCGCTTCGCAGGCGGCGATCAGGTGGTAGCGCGACGAGCCCACGTCATTGGCGTCCTCGCCGCTGCGAAACGTGGCCTTGGTCGAGATGATGACCTTGTCGCGACGGCCCTTGATGGCGCCGCCCAGGACTTCCTCGGCAGCGCCCGCCGAGTAGATGTCGGCGCTGTCGAACATGTTGAGCCCCGCATCGAGGCAGATGTCGACCAGCCGCGTCGCTTCGCGCACGTCCGACGAGCCCCAGGCGCGGAAGAACTCGTTGCTGCCGCCGAAAGTGCCGGTTCCGAAGCTCAGGACGGGCACGAAGAAGCCCGAATGTCCGAGGCGCCGTCTTTCCATAGTGGGTCTCCCGTTGTGGTCCAGGCGGCATGTCTGGCGGCGGGGTCGTGATTTCCACCCCAGGCAACCAACGGGCCGGTCGCGGCGTCTGCGCGTCCGTGGATCAGCAATCTCCCTTGCGCGGTGCCAGCACCGTCAATGACGAGCTCGAGGTGGGCTTCGATGCGAAGTTCGAGCTTGGCTGGGCGCGTCTGGAGCGGGCCGGGCGCGTGGTCATGTGCCTCGTGGTGGTGGGGGGTCTCGCCGGGGCGTTCGGCGCCGGGCCGCTCGATCATGCGCGGGTCGGCCGCACCATGGGGGGCAGGATCGACTACCAGCCGATCGCGCGCTTCGGCGCGCCGACCCAGGTGACGCTGCACCTGCCGCCGGTGGCGACGGACAGCCGGATGGTGGTCACGATCAGCAGCAGCTTTCTCGAGCCGTTCGGCTTGCAGTCGATCAGTCCACAGCCGGTCAACGAACTGAGCGACGAGGGCCGCCTGCAGCTCACGTTTGCGGTGAGCGGCGGCGGCACCGACAATTTCGTCCGCATCCATGGGATGCCGGCGCAGATCGGGCCGATCCCGCTTGCCGTCGACATGCCGGGCGCGTTCCTGCGTTTCAGCCCGTTCGTGCTGCCGTGAGCGTCATCCTGCGGGCAGCCGCGGCCTACTGGGTCCTGCTGGTCGCGGTGCGGCTGATCGGGCGACGCACGACGAGCGGATTGGCACCGTTCGATCTGATCGTGCTGTTCCTGATCGCGGGATCGATGATCACGTCCGTGCTGGGCGACGATCATTCGATGGTGGCGGCGTTCACTGCGGTCTCGACGATCGGGCTGATGCACGTCCTGGTGTCGTGGCTGAAGGCGAGGTCGGACAGGATCGGCCGCTGGATCGATGGCACGCCGGTGGTGGTCTTCGAGCGAGGCAAGTGGGACGACGGCCGAATGCGCCGGCTGCGGATGGAGAAGATCGACGTGATGGCTGCAGCCCGCGCGCGCGGGCTGCAGACGCTGAGCCAGGTGAGTTACGCCGTCGTCGAGCGGGGTGGCACGATCTCGATCATTGAGAAGGCGGCCGACTGACCTGACGCAGGACCACGACATCATCGTCGCCGGGGCGGGGCCGGTCGGATTGGCGTTCGCGGCGTCCCTGGCCGGAGCGGGCCTGCGCATCGCGCTGGTCGACCCGCAGCCGGCCTCCGCCCTGGCCGACCCGCAGGACGACGGACGGGAGATCGCGCTGACGGATCGCTCGGTGGCGATGCTGCGCGCGTTCGGCGCCTGGGACAGGGTTCCGGCATCGGCAGTGTCGCCGCTGCGGCGCATGCGGGTGTTGAACGGGCCGTCGCATTACGCGATGCATTTCGGCGGCGGCCAGTCGACGGGTGGCCTGCTCGGCCGGTTCGCGCCGAACCACTGGTTGCGGCGCGCGCTGCACGACACCGTCCGCGAGCAAGCCGGGGTCATCCTGCTGCCAGGGCGTTCGATCGAGGGGGTGGGCCAGGACAGTGACACGGCGCTGGCGACGCTCTCGGACGGGAGCGTGCTGCGGGCGCGGCTGGTGGTCGCGGCCGACACGCGGCGGTCCCGGTTGCGACAGCAGCAGGGCATCGCGGCGTCCCTGCACGACTACCGGCAACGGATGCTGGTCTGTCCGGTCGCACACACGCTGCCGCACGGACAGACGGCGACGGCGTGGTTCGAATACGGACGCACGCTGGTGACGCTTCCGTTGAACGAAGCACGATCGTCGGCGGTGATGACGTTGGCGCAGCGCGACGCCGCGCGGCTGCTCGGACTGGACGACGCGTCGTTCGGCGCCGAGGTGACCAGGATGTATCGCGGGCGGCTCGGGCCGATGCGGCCGGTGGGTCCGCGACATGCGGTGCCGGTGGTGACGGCGTATGCACGCCGTTTCGTGGCGCGGCGGTTCGCGCTGCTGGGGGACGCCGCGGTCGCCATGCATCCGACCACCGCGCACGGTTTCAACTTCGGACTGCTCGGTCAGCACGCGCTGGCGCGTGAGCTACGCGGGGCGGGACGCGACGTGGGCGACCCGGACGCGCTTCGGCGCTACGAGGCGGCGCATCGGGCGGAGACGCGATTGTTCTTCATCGGTGCGGAGGCGGTCATGCGGCTCTATGCCGCCGGCGACGGTGTTCCGGCCCGCGCGCTGCGCAACGCTGCACTCCGGATCGGGAATCTGCCGCCGTTCCGCCAAGTGCTGACGGCGCAGATGCGGGATGCCGATCTGCGCTCGCTGCTGGGTTGAGCGTGGCTATGCCCGCGCGGCGAAGGTCGCACTCGGTTCCTCCTCGGCCAGCACTCGAGCCGTCTTCGGTGGCTCCAGTTGCCACGGCACCAGGAGCACCGACACGTCTGGCCCGCCGTGACGCAGGATCTGACGGCGCAGGCGCTCCGTGCGCCGCGTATGCAGGGCCGCCTGCCACCAGTGCGCGCCTGTCAGTTCGCTGAGCACCACCATCACCGGCCGGCGCCGGTTCGGCCCGCGCGATGCGTCGATCTCGCGCAGCAACGGCGCCAGCAGGCTGCGGTAAGGTGAGGGCTCGACCCGCAGACGCGGCGTCGGGATACCGGCGCGGGCCGCCGGCTGCTCGACGAACTGCGCCCAGTCCGCACGGAGCCGCGCCTCCTGCTGTCCCGCTTCGGGCCCATCGAGATCGGTGAGGTGCAGCGCGACCACGTCAGGGGACAGAATTGCCGCGGCCTGGAGCGCAAGAAGCGCCCTGCGATCCCAGCGCTCGAGCGGAACGACGATCGCCGGGGGCGTGTGCTCGCCCATGGCCAACGCCGGACCGCTCTGCAGCACCTGACGTTCCAGATCACGGTAATATCGCCCGATCAGCAGCAGCAGCAGCAGCGTCAACGGGATCACCAGCAGCGTCAGCCACGCGCCCGCGGTGAACTTGGCGACGAGAATGATCGCCAGCGCCGTTCCGGTCGACAGCGCGCCCAGGCTGTTGATGCCGAGCCGGAGCCGGTCGGCGCGGGTTCGGCCCTGACGGCGCCAATGTGCCGCCATGCCGGCCTGGCTGAGCGTGAACGAGAGGAAGGCGCCGACCGCGAACAACGGGATCAGCCGGTCGGTGATGCCCCCGAACGCGGCCAGCAGAACGCCCGCGCCGACGGCCAGGAACAGCACGCCGGCGGTGTAGACCAGGCGACGGCCGGGCATCGCGAACGCCTTGGGGAGGTAGGCATCCGCGGCCACCTGCCGGCAGACCCGGGGGAACCCCACGAAACTGGTATTGGCGGACAGGCAAAGCACCGAGAGCACGCTGGCGATGGTGACGACATAGAGCCAGCCTCGGCCCCACACGGCGCCGACGAGTTGCGAGATGACGCTCTGATAGCCGCGCACGCTCTGGTCCATCGCGGTGATGCCGTAACCATGGGCGAGATAGGCGATGCCGAGCAGCAGCAGGCCCAGCACGAGGCAGATGGCGGCCAACGTCCGGTGGGCGGTGCGCACTCCCGGCCCCTTGAAGGCGCCGACACCATTGCTCACGGCTTCCACGCCGGTCATCGCGGTGCAGCCGGCGGCAAAGGCCCGCAGCAGAAGCCAGACCGTCAGCGCCCCCGTGGCCTGCCTGCCTTGGTGCGGCGGCGGCACCACCGCGTGCGGATGGCCGCCCGATCGCCAGACGACCCAGGTTCCGGCGCCGAGAACGAACAGCAGGGTGGCGATGAACAGATAGGTCGGGATCGCCAGGGCGAGACCGGACTCCTTGGTGCCTCGAAGATTGACGGCCGTGATGGCGGCAAGAATGCCGAGGCAGATCGGCACGGTCTGCGATTGCAGCGACGGCAACGCGGACGTGAGTGCACCGACGCCGGCCGAGATGCCGACCGCCACGTTGAGCATGTAGTCGATCATCAGGGCGGCGGCGGCCAGCAGGCCCGCATGGGCGCCGAGGTTCTCGCGGGCGACCGTGTAGGAGCCGCCATTGCTCGGGTAGGCGGCGATCGTCTGCCAGTAGGAGAAGCAGAGGATCGCGAGCAGCGCCAGGATGATCCAGGTCAGCGGCTGGACGGCGGCAAGGCTCGCGGTGCCGGCCGCCGCCAGCACCGTGAGCATCGCCTCCGGTCCGTACGAGGCGGAGCCAAGCCCGTCGAGCCCCATGGCGGGAATGCCTTCGAAGGCTCCGATCTTCCGGGTGTCGACCTCCCGGTTCGCGAGCCGGCGGCCAAGCAGCAAGGTGGTCAGCTTGAGCATCTAGGGCGAGACCTCCTGACGCGCCGACACCCGATCAATCGGCACGCGAGAGCACATACAGAATGTGCGCGTCACTCGGACGGTTCGGCAGCGGCACCGTGTCGCGCGCGACCGAGAAGCCGGTCGCGCTGGCTCGCTCGACGAAGCCGCCATCCTCGAAGCCCGACCACAGCAGAAGGTGGCCGCCTGGCCTCAAGCTGTCCCGGCAACGGCGCAGGCCTGTCGCGTCGTAGAGTGTCGCGTTGCCTGCGGTCGAGAGCGCCTCCGGCCCGTTGTCGACGTCGAGCACGATCACGTCCCAGCATCGATCGGTTCCGAGATGGGCCGCGACATCGCATTCGCACAAACGGACCCCGGGCGGCAGCTTCGAGTGCGTTTCGAACCAACGCAGCACCGCTGCCGACCGTTCTGCGACCGTGATGTCGTGGCGGGCGGTTCCCAACGTCTCCATCAGGCTCCGCAGCGTGAAGCCGAGGCCGAGCCCGCCCAGCAGGATCCGCGGCCGCCTCGCCCGCGAGATCATGCCGGCCAGACGGCCAAGCCGGTCCTCGGACGCATGATGGGCGCCGTTCATCAGTTCCCAACCGTTGACCCGGATCATGTGCACGCCCTCCCGCTCGTAGAGGTCGAGCCGGTCGCCATCGGCCCATTCGCTGTCGATCAGATTCCACATCGTGCTTCGGCTCGGCTCCGAAACTCCGGTTCGGTCATGACACTTCCATCGTCATGCACGAAGACATGCGCCTCGCAGCCTCCATGGAAGGGGTCTGTGGGCAAGCCTCCGGCCGCCGGGCCCCTCTGCACGAGCGCGCCTGGTCTTGATCGCCAGCCTCACCGGCCGCCTCGCCGCTCTGGAAGCCGATCGCTGCACCATCGACGTGGGCGGGGTCGGCTATCTCGTGCTCGCCTCGACCCGCACACTCGCGGCCCTCCCGCACCCGCCGGAGCTCGCCCGCGTGCTCGTCGAGACCCAGGTCCGCGAGGATGCGATCGCGCTGTACGGCTTCGCCGACGCCGCCGAGCGCGACTGGTTCCGTCTGCTCACCACCGTGCAGGGCGTCGGCGCCAAGGTGGCGCTCGGCGTCCTGTCGGCGCTCGCGCCGCCGGAGCTGGCTGCGACGATCGCCGCCGGCGACCGCGCCGGTCTGACGCGTGCCCCCGGGGTCGGCGGCCGCCTTGCCGACCGCATCGTTGCCGAGCTCCGCGCCCGCGCGAGCGCCATGCCCACCTTGTCGGTCAACCTCGCGTCCCCGGCGGGAGGTCTGGAGACCGATGCCTTGCTCGCACTCTCCGGTCTCGGCTTCCGTCGCGTCGAGGCTCATCCCGTGGTCACCCGGATCCTGGCCGCGTCGGGTCCGGGTGTCACGCTGGACTCGCTCATACGCGACAGTCTCCGTGAGCTCGGGCCTCGTTCCTGACATCGTGACGCGCCCGCTCTACGCCTTCGAGCGCTTCCTGTTCGTGGGCGGCCGCCGTCCCTGGAACGTCCTGATCGCCGTCCGGCGGCCGGGCTCGCTGCACAGGGCCTCGCTTGCCGCCGCCCTCGCCGCCCTGCAGCGCCGCCACCCGATGCTGCGTCTCGGCATCGTCGAGCGGGGCGGCCGTCCCGTGTTTACGCCGCACCACGCGCCGATCCCGGTTCGGGTCGTCGACGGCCTGAACAGCGAGGCCTGGTTCGGCGAGATGATGGCCGAGCTGGAACGACCCTTCGGCACGGAGCCCGGCCCGCTCGCCAGACTGGTCTGGCTCCGATCGTCCGGATCGAGCGACCTCATCCTCGTCTGCCACCACTGCATCTGCGATGGGAGCAGCAAGCTGCTGCTCGTCCGGCAGCTCCTGCAGCACCTGGATCGTCCCGGTTCCGGCGAGCACCTGCAGAACGATCCCTTCACCCTGACCGACCTTTTCGGGGAGCGGCCGGCCGGCAGGCAGAAGCTCCCGGTCATCGTGTCGGCTGCCGCGGCCAGGCTCTTCGTCGACGTCTCCGGGCAGTTCGCGAGCCGGTCGCCGCCGCCGCTCTCACCCCATTACGCGTTCGGTTGGACCATCGAGGGCGAGGCCTGGCGCTCTCTGCGCGAGAGCTGCCGGCGCCAGTCGGTGACGCCATACACCGCGATTGCCACCGCCCTGCTTCGCGCGGTCCGTCTCATCGAGCCGCGGCGCCGATCCCGGCTGCTCTGCCCGATCGGCATGCGGCCATTCGCGCCCGGTCTGCGTCCGGACATGATCTTCCCGTTCGCGTCCAACGTGACGCTGTCCATCGCCCCGGCGCTGGACCGCGATTTCTGGAGCCAGGCCCGCCGGCTGAGGGCGGACCTCACGTCCCGTCGTGCGCGCCTCGACCCGAAGCGGCTGATCTGGACGGCGGAGCGCCTGCACGACCGGTGCGACCGCTTCATCGACCTGCAACTGCGCGGCCGCCCCGGCAGCGGTCTCGTGTTCACGCATGTCGGCGAGGCTGACCTTCCTCAGCGTCCGGCCGCATCGACCTGTTTGGCCTCGTTCGCTTCGACCCCGTGGCCGAGCCGGCTCGGCATCTCTTCGTTTCAGACCGCAGACCGAATGGTCCTCTACTGGGTTTCGCGCGAACCCCTGCTGGCGCGCGCGGCGGCCGAACGCGTGCGCGACGAGGCAGCCGCACTGCTCGCTGCTCAAGTGGCCGCCGGCCGGTAGCCGATCAGCGGCCTACCGCGACGCGCAGCATGCCCAACGAGCGGTCAGGAACCGCTGAACCAGTTGTAGCCCAGATTTTCCCAATACCCGCCGGGGTTGGTGTTGGTGACAAACACGGAGGCGAGATATTTCGGGTTCTTGAACCCGAGCTTGGTCGGAATCCGCAGCCGCACCGGCGCGCCGAAGGGCGGGTCGAGTGCCGCGCCGTCGAAATCAAGCGCCAGGATCGTCTGCGGCTGCAGCGCGGACGCCATGTCGATGCTGCTTGAATAGCCGTCGAAACAGGTGAAGCCCACGAAGCGGGCCCGCGTGTCCGCACCCACCCGGGCCAGAAAGTCCGACAGCCGCACCCCGGACCACTGCCCGATCTGGCTCCAGCCTTCGACGCAGATGTGACGGGTGATCTGGCTGTGTTGCGCGAGGCCGCGAAGTCCGGCCAGCGACCAGGGCCGCCTGTCGGCGACCAGCCCGCCGACCTGCAGCCGCCACTGGTCGGGATCGACGGTGCGCACCTGGTACTCCGGATAGTAGGCGTTGAACCGAGGCGGCCGCGTGATCGCGCTCGCCGGGAACTCCGCCGCCAGCCGGTGCCGACTGAACAGCCATGCCTGGGCCCGATCGTTGAACCGCAGCATCGCGAACAGCATCCGGTCCGTCGCGTCGTCGTCGGTCAGGTCGCATCCGCCGAGCAGCGACAATGCACCCACCGACAACGCGCCGCGCAACATCAGCCGCCGGTCGAGCCGGGCAACCTGCCGCCGGTGAGCCCGCAGATCCCTCACCGACCGGCGACTTCCGGCGCCCGGCGGCCGCCCGTCACCATCGTCACCAGGGTCGATGGGAACAGGGCGACCAGGACGAGGTGGACGACCAGGAAGGCCACGATCCCGCTCATGGCGCCAAAATGGATGACTCGCGCGATGTCGTAGCCGCCGAAGCACCAGGTCAGCCAACCGAGCTGGACCGGCTTCCAGATCGACAACCCGGTCAGAACGGAAAGGCAACCGTCGGCGATGACGAACCCGTACAGCAGGCGCTGCACCGCATTGTAATGGCCGGCCGAGTGCCGGAGCTCGAACGTCAGGGCGGCGAACAGGTCGCGACCGAAGGCACGCAAGGAGAGTGGCGCCACATCCCGCCGGAAATGTCCGGTCGCGAACCCATAGGCGAGGTACGCCAGCCCGTCGACGAACAGCACCCACATCGCGCTGATGTGCCACGCGATTCCGCCCGCCAGCCAGCCGCCCAGGCCGGCCCAGGCCGGGAACGTGAACGGCAGGATCGGCGAGGCATTGTAGATCGTCCAGCCGCTGAGGATCATGCAGATCAGTGCCGCAGCGCCAACCCAATGGGTGACGCGCACGAACGCCGGGTGGGCCTTGCGCCGTGAACCGCCTGTCCGGAACTCCATCGCGACCCCAACTGTTTGCCGTCCACCCCCGCCAAGGAAGCATCGATGAAGCGCGCCACCGCGATCCTGAGCCTGACGTCCGCTCTCATATACGGGCAGGCGAGCCTTGCCGTTACCCCCCTGCAGCGCCTGCGCGGCACCATCGAGCAGGTCTCCGGCAACCAGATGACCTTCGTGACCCGTGACGGCCGGACGGTCACGCTCGACCTGACCAGCAGCACGAAATACGCCGGCCTGACCAAATCCTCGCTCGATGAGGTTCAGCCTGGCGACTTCATCGGCACCGCGACCAAGGGTCCGCCGAGCTTCATGGTGGCGCTCGAGGTCGTGGTCTTTCCCGAAAGCATGCGTGGAACCGGCGAAGGCCAATATCCCTGGGACAGCATTCCGGACACGACGGAGGGCAAGGCGGCCGCCAGCACCGCCAGCACCATGACCAACGGCACCGTCGACACCTCCAAGCCGAACGCCGATCCGACCACGACCAGCACCATGACCAACGGCACCGTCTCGCAGGGCGAGGTCTCGGCGGGCGGACGCACCATCAACGTGTCCTACACCGATCCGCAGACCAAACAGACCGGCCGCGCCAAGGTGTTCCTGCCGCCGACCGCCCCGGTCGTGCTGGTCCAGCCCGCCGATCAGGGTGTCGCCAAGGTCGGCGCCAAGGCATTCATCATTGCATCCGGCGAGGGCAGCCACCTCACCGCGCTGCGCGTGCTTGCCGGCGAGAACGGCGTCGTGCCGCCGATGTAGCTCCCGGGCTGATGTCCGACGATCGTCCCGTTTCGCCCGAACGGACGCCGGACGACGCGGCCGAGGCGTCGCTCCGGCCGCGCACGCTCGCAGACTTCGTGGGCCAGCGTGCCAGCCGCGAGAACCTGGCCGTGTTCATCGCCGCCGCGGCCAGCCGCGGCGACGCGCTCGACCACGTCCTGCTGCACGGCCCTCCTGGTCTCGGCAAGACCACGCTGGCCCAGATCGTGGCCCGGGAACTGGGCGTCGGCTTTCGCGCGACGTCGGGGCCGGTGATCCAGCGGGCAGGGGACCTTGCGGCGATCCTGACCAACCTGCAGCCGCGCGACGTGCTGTTCATCGACGAGATCCACCGTCTGCAGCCGGCGATCGAGGAGATCCTTTATCCCGCCATGGAGGACTTCCAGCTCGATTTGATCATCGGTGAAGGCCCCGCCGCCCGCTCGGTCCGCATCGATCTCAGCCCGTTCACCCTGGTTGCTGCCACCACTCGCTCCGGCCTGCTCGCGACCCCGCTGCGCGACCGCTTCGGCATCCCGCTCCGCCTCGTCTTCTACACGCCCGACGAGCTCCGCCTGATCGTCGCCCGTGGCGCCGTCCGTCTCGGCCTGTCGCTCAGCGCGGACGCCGCCGACGAGATCGGCCGGCGCGCGCGGGGCACGCCCCGCATCGCCGGCCGCCTACTCCGGCGCGTCCGCGACTTCGCCGCCATCGACGGTCAGGGCGAGATCGACCGCAGCGCCGCCGACGCCGCCCTGACCCGACTGGAGGTCGATGCTCTCGGGCTCGACCAGATGGATCGCCGCTATCTCCGGCGCATCGCCGAGCACCATGGCGGCGGGCCGGTCGGCGTCGAGACCCTGGCTGCCGCGCTGTCCGAGGCGAGGGACACGCTGGAGGACGTCGTCGAGCCGTTCCTGATCCAGGAAGGTCTGGTCCTGCGCACCAGCCGCGGTCGTGTGCTGGGCGAGCCCGGCTGGCGCCATCTGGGCCTGAAGCCGCCGCCCAGCCCCCAACTGGATTTGCTTTCAGAAGATTAAGATTGGGGCTCCGCCCCAAACCCCGCCAAAGGCTCGCCTTTGGAAACCATCACTTAAGTGAAGGGGTCTGGGGCCGTTGGCTCCCCCGGGGGCACGGCCGC
>CAXTSH010000071.1:0-100 GCA_964246925.1 uncultured Acetobacteraceae bacterium | reverse complement strand
CCCACCCCCCCCGCCCCCCCCCCCCCCCCCACCCCCCCCCCCCGCCCGCCCGCCCCCCCCCCCCCCCCCCCCCCCCCCCCCCCCCCCCCCCCCCCCCCCC
>CAXTSH010000070.1:0-17994 GCA_964246925.1 uncultured Acetobacteraceae bacterium | reverse complement strand
ACCTTGGCTCCTAACTCCCCGTGCCCCGGCGGGGGCCTCCGCCCCCCCACCCCGCGACTTCAAGTAGAGGTTTCCAAAGGCGAGCCTTTGGCGGGGTTCGGGGCAGAGCCCCGTTATCAGCTTGCGTTTCCGCCGCGAGCCTGCCTTGCTTCGATAGCATTCCAGACCAGTGCCGCGGTATTGATGCCGTCGAACCGGTCGACCTCCTGCAGTCCGGTCGGGCTGGTCACGTTGATCTCGGTCAACCAGTCTCCGATCACGTCGATGCCGACGAACAGGAGCCCGTCCGCGCGCAGCCGGGGCCCGATCGCGGCCACGATCTCGCGGTCGCGCGCCGTCAGCGACACGCGTTCCGCGCGTCCGCCGACATGCATGTTCGAGCGTGTTTCGCCCTGCGCAGGCACGCGGTTGATGGCACCGACCGCCTCGCCTTCCACCAGGATGATGCGTTTGTCGCCGCGCCGCACCGCCGGCTCGTAACGCTGGATCATCAGCGGCTCGCGCGACCGCGCGAAATGCAGTTCCAGCAGGGCCGCCAGGTTTTCGTCGTCCTCGCGGATGCGGAAGACGCCGGCACCGCCGTTACCGAACAGCGGCTTGACGATGATGTCGCGATGCTCGGCACGGAAGCCGGCAATCGCCTGCAGGTCCCACGTCACCAGTGTCGGCGGCATCAGGTCGGGGAAGTGGGTGACCAGGATCTTTTCCGGCGCCTCGCGCACGGAACGCGGATCGTTGACCACCAGCGTCGACGGGTGGACGTGCTCGAGCATGTGGGTCGCCGTGATATAGGCCATGTCGAACGGCGGATCCTGGCGCATCAGGATCACGTCGATATCATGCCCGAGGTCGAGGCGGGTCTCCGGTCCGGACGTATGATGCGTGCCTCGGGTGCGGGTGACCGTGACCGGGCGGCCGCGGGCGCGAAGCCGCTCCGTTCGCGCCGCACCCGGATCGCCCTTGCCCTCCGAGAGTGCGAGCGTGCGAAAATCGTAGTGCCAGAGCGAATGCCCGCGCGCCTGCGCCTCCAGCATGAGCGCGAAGCTGCTGTCCTTGTCGATGTCGACGGTCTCGATCGGGTCCATCTGGACCGCCACGTGAAGCGTCATGCGCCGGCCTCAGGTCAGGCGCCGCCTGATGGCGTCGATGCCATCCCTCGCCTGGTCGGCCGCCGCCCCGGAAGGAGCGAGGGCGACGAAACGTTCGAGACAGGCCATCGCCGCCGCCAGACGTCCCAGCCGCTGGTGCAATGCCGCCTGGTCGCGCCAGATCAGGGCGTCGTCCGGGGCAATGTCCGCCATCGTTTCGAGCACCGACAACGTGCCTTCCCACTCCCCCAACGTTCGCAGGCGCTCGGCGATGTTGCGCTGCAGGCGGAGCAGCACCTCCCGGTTTCCCATCGGCCGCAGCAGCTCCGCATCGAGCCTGGCCTCGTCGGTCGATCGGCGGCGCACCATCGACAGGAGCTGATCGGCCCCGATCGCCTGGCCGCCCGAAAAGACGTCGACCAGCAGTTGGGGTGGCTGGCTGGCGCCGCGCCGTGCCGCAGCCGGCCACGGTCCATCGAACTGGATCAGAAAGTGGCGCGGGAAGTCGATCCCCCGTCCGTGCCAGCCAGCCGCGCGAATACAATGCAGCCACACGATGCCGAGTGCCACCGGAAGACCGCATCTGCGTTCGATCACCCGGACCAGGTCGGCGTTGGCCACGTCGTCGTAGGTCTCGGCATCCCCGGCATAGCCATGCCGGACATGGATCAGGCCGGCGAGCGCCCCGAGCTGGACCTCCAACGGCCGTTCGCCGAGCGCCTGGCCGATCGCCGCAGCCTCGCGCGCAAGATCCGACAGGTGCGACGCGGCACGTTCGGCCTCCACGCCCGAGCTGCGCGCGCGAGCCAACTGGAGCGCCGCGTCGGCGAGATCGATCTCGCCGTCTGGCAGGCGCCCGATCGCTCTGAGCGCCTGACGCGGTTCGATCATGCCGTTCTTCCTCGTTGATCCATCGATGAACCGTCCGGATAGTCAATCGCAAGGATTTCGGCGACCTCCGGGCCTCCTGGACGATGAATACGCACCTCGTCGCCGATCGTGCCACCGAGCAGTGCGCGCGCCACCGGCGAGGCGAGGCTGATCTCGCCACGGCCGGTGTCCGCCTCGTCGACACCCACGATCGTCGAACGACGCTCGATGCCGTCGTGACCGAGATAGGTCACGGTCGCCCCGAACAGAACCCGGTCGCGCGCGGGTGGCCTTGACGGCTCGACAACGATCGCATGCCGGATGCGCCGATCGAGAAAACGGATCCGCCGGTCGATCTCGCGCAGTCGCCGCTTGCCGTAGAGATAGTCGCCGTTCTCCGAACGGTCGCCGTTGCCTGCCGCCCAGGAGACGATCTCCACGACGCGCGGTCGTTCCTCCAGACGCAGGGCCGCCAGCTCGGCGCGAAATCGCGCCAATCCCGGCGGCGTGATGTAGCAGCCGAGCGCAGGCGGCGGTGCCCTCTCGTCATCCGCGCCGTCGTCCAAGGCGTTCATCTCAGGCATGATCAGGAGTGTCGGCATGGCGCGACTTGGTGTCGAGGCCGCCCTTTTGCGGATGGCGGTCATCCTGGCCGGCTTCGTCCCGGTCGGCGCCGGTCTCGACGGCATCCTGAAGGGTGCGTCGATGACCGGCCATGGTGCGGATCCGGCGCTCGACAGCCATGTGCGCTACCTGTCGGGGCTGCTGCTGGCGATCGGCGTCGCGTTCTGGACCACGGTTCCCTCGATCGAGCGCCAAGGCGCGCGCTTCCGGCTGCTCACCCTTCTGGTGGTGACGGGGGGCGCCGCCCGCCTGCTCGGCATCGTACTGCACGGGTGGCCGCCCGCATCCATGCTGTTCGGATTGATGATGGAACTCGTCGTGACGCCGCTGCTGTGTCTCTGGCAGACGAGGATCAATGGCCGCCGACAGGACGGCAGCCGCTGGTCCTTCGACCGGAGTGCGTAGTTACCCGATGGCAGCGAGCGCATGACGCAGTGGCTCTTTGGAGACCGAGATGATGCCCCCCAGAGCCGTGTCCATGTCGAGGATGACGAAGATCGCGGCGATGATCGCGAGCATCGACAGGCCGAGCGCCGTCAGGATGAAGATGTTCCGCTCGGAGTTCAGTCCGAACACGAAGTAGGTCAGCGCCAGCCAGAACCCGAGCGTGCAGTCGAACGGCAGGTTCGGGCTCTTGTTGCCTTCGGTGAGGGCCCTGAAACGCAGGTCGACCACGTCGTTGAAGCGTTCGAGAGCGTCGTGCTTCATCGTCGCGTGATAGGCGTCCGGCGGACGGAGCATCAGGATCGAGGCACCGATCTGCTGAAGGGCCGCCCGCGTGAGCGGACTGGAGGCAGCGTCGGACAGGCCAACCGTCTCGCGGCGGGTATAGTTGACCAGCGCCACATGAGCCAGTTGTCCGTCGCCGCCATATTCGACCAGCGTGTCGTCGAGCCGGACGATGCGGTCGGCGAGCCCGCCTACCAGCTCGTTGAGGTGATCGAGCTTTTCGAGCGAAGAATTGAGCATCAATCCGAGCACGATGGCGGAGAAGGTAACCAGCATGGCGATGACCGCGAGCAGCACCTCTGTCGCCTCGCGCGAGCGGTGATGTGGCGGCAGCAACGGCCGCACCAGGCGGCCCGCTCCGTAGCAGCCCATCAGCACGAGGCCGAACATGGCGCTGACGAAGATGCACGCCACGTCGCCACGGTCCATTCCGCGCGTTCCCCCCGCCGTGGATCGTGCCCGACCGCTGCCGGAGCGGCAACTTGACCGTTCGAGGCGGAGACGATGATGACGCGCACGACGGCGAAGCTCTCGATTCTCCTGCTCGCCGGCGGGATCGCCGTCGCGGCAGCCGCTCAGGACAAGCCGGTCATCGGCATCGCGATGCCGAACGACAAGGCGCAGGAGCTCTGGGTTGCCGACGGCATCGAGCTCATCGGGAGCCTCTGGAAGCGTGGCTACCGGTCCGATCTGCGCAACGCCCGCGACGACGTCGCGACCCAGATCGCCCAGATCGAGAGCATGGTGGCCAGCGGCGACAAGGTCCTGGTCATCGCACCGATCAACTCCACCGCGCTCACCGACGTGCTGGATCGTGCGGCGGCCAGGGGCGTAAAGGTCATCGCCTACGACCGTCTCATCCGCGGCACGCAGGCTGTCGACTATTTCGCGAGCTTCGACAATGTCGAGGCCGGCATCCTGCAGGCGCGATCGCTGCTCCGGGGACTGGCGATGCCGCCGGCGACGGGACCCTTCAACATCGAGCTCTTCGCCGGCTCCCCCGACGACGACAACAGTTCGCTCTACTACGACGGCGCCATGTCGGTCCTCAAGCCGCTCATCGACGACGGCCGGCTGGTCGTTCGCAGCGGCCAGGCAACCCTCGAGCAGGTCTCCACCCTGCGCTGGAACGCGGACGCCGCCCACGCGCGTCTGGATAATCTGCTCGCTGCCTTCTACGTCGGCCGGCATCTCGACGCGGTACTCTCGCCGGACGACGAGCTGTCGAGCGGCATCATCGCCTCGCTGCAGAGTGCCGGCTACGGCAGCGGCAGCACCAGGATGGCGATCGTGAGCGGCCAGGACTGCACGCTCGGTGCGGTCAGGTTGATCATGGCCGGATGGCAATATGCGTCGATCTTCAAGGACACGCGCAGGCTCGCCGAGATCACGGCCGAGATGGTGGATGCCGAGGCGACAGGCAGGCCCGTTCCGGTCAACCGCCGGACTGGTGTGGACAACGGCGTCAAGCAGGTGCCGACCGAGCTGCTCCCACCAGTCCCGGTCTATCGCGACAACATCGAAAACCTGCTGATAGGCAGCGGATTCTACACGAGGCAGCAGATCGATTGAAGTCGGACGGGCTTGGGGCCGTCACGCCGACTGCGTGCTGACGCACGACGGCCTCAACGGGTTTCAGGGCCGAGCCCTGAGCTCTTCCGCTTTCGGAAACGATGCCTGCGCTCCCAGGCGAGCGACCGTAATGGCGGCGTAACGGGTCGCATACTCGAGTGAAGCGACCGTGTCGCGACCTTCTGTCCAGTGGGCTGCAAAGCTGCCGAGGAACGCGTCCCCGGCACCGGTCGTATCCACGACGGTCGCTGCGCGAGCCGGAATCGTTCGCGTGGCGTCCGGCTCGATCAGCAGCGCGCCCGCTTCGCCACGGGTGACGATGATGGACGCGAAACCGTGCTTGAGCAGGCCGCCGGCGGCGGCGTCGAGATGCTCGTCGGTGTCGAGAGGGATCCCGGTCAGCAAGGCGAGCTCGGTCTCGTTCGGCGCCAGGAAGCGCACGCTGGCCAGCCGTTCCAGCGGCAGGTCGGCCGTCGCGGGCGCCGGATTGAGCAGGACCGGGATGGCTGCACGAGCGGCGAGCTCCACGGTGTGCAGCACGGTTTCGAGCGGGATTTCGAGCTGCAGCAGGATCAGGTCGCAGGTCGCGAGAGCGTCGGCGGCGCGGTCGATGTCCGCCGGCCGGAGCGACGCGTTGGCGCCGGCGTTGATGAGGATGCGATTCTCGCCCGACGCTTCGACGATGATCGTCGCCGTGCCGCTCGGGACGTTCGGGGTGCGGCGGACGTGGCTGGTGTCGATGGCGTCGGACCGGAGCGCCTGCAGCGCGTCGCCGCCATAGGCGTCGTCGCCCACCGCGCCCACGAACAGGACCATGGCCCCGGCCCGCGACGCGGCGACGGCCTGGTTGGCGCCCTTGCCGCCGCGGCCGGTGGAGAAGCCGGACGCGGCGCGGGTCTCGCCGGCCGCGGGCATGCGGTCGATCGTGGTGACGAGGTCGGTGTTGATGCTGCCGACGACACCGACCCGGCCCATCAGTGCGCGGGGACGACTGGCGGGTTGCCGGTGGCGCGATTGGTGGTGACCATCGTGTCGGTGGTCAGATCGCCGAACGCCTGGCAGCCGGCGAGCAGGATGAGGACAAGCAGGGCCGACTTGCGCATGGTCACGCAACGTTTCCCGCGCGTCCGCGGTTGCCTGCCCGCGCAATCCCTGTTGCCAGCAGCGTGACGAGGAACACCGTGAGGATGAACAGGGTCGCGAGCGCGTTGATCTCGGGATTGATGCCCAGCCGCACCTTCGACAGCACCAGGATCGGCAGCGTGGAGCTGCCTGGTCCGGACAGGAAGGTGGCGATGACGACGTCGTCGAGACTGAGCGAGAAGGCGAGCAGCCATCCGGTCGCGAGCGCCGGGACGAGGTTGGGCAGCGTGATCAGCGCGAAGGTCATCGCCGGCCCGGCCCCGAGGTCGGCGGCGGCTTCCTCGATCGTCCGGTCGGCGCCGGCAAGACGGCTCTGCACCACGACCGCGACGAAGGCCGAGCAGAGCGTGACATGGCCGATGACGATCGTGCCGACGCCGCGGCCGTGCGGCCAGCCGGTGGCGGTCTCGACCGAGGTGAACAGCAGCAGGAGCGAGATGCCGATGATGACGTCGGGCATCACCAGGGGAGCGGCGAGCAGGCCGGCGAAGAGGGCGCGGCCACGGAAGATCGTGCGCTCGAGCGCGTAGGCGCCGAGCGTGCCGACGACCAGCGCCAGGGTGGCGGACAGGCAGGCGACTTCGAGCGACAAGGAGGCGGCGTGCAGGACAGCCCTGTCGCCGAGCAGGGCCCCGTACCAGCGGGTGGACCATCCGGCCCAGACCGAGACGAGCTGCGATCGGTTGAACGAGAACAGCACCAGCACCGCGATCGGCGCGTACAGGAAGGCGAGGCCTGCGGCCAGCGAGGTGCCGAGGAACAGCTTCACCGGCGGGTGGCCGCGGCGCGGGCGCGGTCGAAGGCGACGAGCGGCGTCAGGAGAAGTGCCAGCAGGATGGTCGTGACGGCGGCGGCCGTCGGCCAGTCCTGGTTGGCGAAGAACTCGTTGTAAAGCTGGGTCGCGATCATCAGCGTGTCCGGACCGCCCAGGAGGGACGGAACGACGTATTCGCCGACCGCCGGGATGAACACCAGCAGCGACCCGGCGACGATGCCGGGAACCGCCAGCGGCAGCGCGATCCGCGCGAAGGCGGACGCCGGTGTGGCGCCGAGGTCGGCGGCGGCTTCGAGCAGGTCGGGTTCGAGCCGCTCGAACGTGGCGTAGAGCGGCAACACCATGAACGGCAGGTAGGCGTAGGTCATGCCGATCGCGACCGCCCACTGCGTGTTGAGGATCGCGAGCGGGTGCAGACCCAGCCAGGCGAGCGCCTGGTTGACGAGCCCGTCGCGCCTGAGCAGGCCGATAAGCGCGTAGATGCGTATGGTGAAGCTGGTCCAGAACGGCAGCACGATCGCCATCAGCAGGATCGGCCTGGCCAGCCGCCCGGCGCGCGCGATGGCGGCCGCCATCGGCAGACCGATCACGAGGCACAGGACCGTCGTGATGGCGGCGTTCTGCAGCGAGCCGAGCAGGGCGGCCGCGTAGATGCGGTCGTGCAGGACATAGCCGTAGCTGTCGAAATGCAGCGCGACGCTGACGGTGCCGTCGGGACCGGTCTGCAGCAGGGGCGCGTAGGGCGGCACCGTTTCGGTCGTGGTCGAGAGGCTGATCTTGAGAACCAGAAGGGCGGGCAGCAGCAGGAACAGGCCAAACCAGGACGCGGGCAGCGTCAGGAAGGCGAGTGGCTGGCTCTTGACCCCGATCTTCAAACGAGAACCCGGCCGGCATCGTCGGGCCAGTCGAGCCCCACCGTCACGCCGGGCACGTCGCCGGCGAGCTCGACCCGGATCGGCATGCCGCCTGGGAGCCGAAGCTGTGCCACGCGGCGCGCACCCAGATAGGCGACGCTTTCGACCGAAGCCGTGAGGCGGCCGGTGCCCGGCGCGTGCAGCGTGATGCGTTCGGGACGAACCGCCAGCGCGCCGGGCGTGCCGGGCTGCAGGGAAAGGCTGGTCACGGCCGTCAGGCTGGCGCCGGCGCGCGGGCAGTCGACAATCACGCGGCCGTCACCGAGCGGCGCGAGCGTCCCCTCGAAGAGGTTGATCGCGCCGACGAAGCCGGCGACGAACCGGTCAGCCGGGCGCTCGTAGATCTCGGCGGGCGAGCCCACCTGGACGATCCGGCCACGGTTCATCACTGCGATCCGGGTGGCGAGGCTCATCGCCTCCTGCTGGTCGTGGGTCACCATCACGAAGGTGGTGCCGAGCGTGCGCTGCAGCCGGCCCAGCTCCAGCGCGGTGTCCTCGCGAAGCTTACGGTCGAGCGCCGACAGCGGCTCGTCGAGCAGGAGAACGCGCGGGCGCTTGACCAGGGCGCGCGCCAGAGCGACGCGCTGGCGCTGGCCACCCGACAGGCGCGCGGGCTTGCGGGCGGCAAACTCGTCCATCTGCAGCATCGACAGCGCATTCGCGGTGCGTTCGCGTATCTCGCGCCTCGCGAGTGCCTCGCGCCTGAGGCCGAAGGCGACGTTGGCCGCGACACTCATATGCGGAAACAGCGCATAGGACTGGAACATCATGTTGACCGGACGGCGGTGCGGCGGCAGCCCGCGCATCGGCTGGCCGTCGATCGCGATGGCGCCGTCGTCGGGCTCGACGAAACCCGCGAGCATGCGAAGCAGCGTGGTCTTGCCGCAGCCCGAACCGCCGAGGAGGACGAAGAACTCGCCGGCGCCGATGGCGAGCGATACGTCGTCGACGGCGCGCTCGGTGCCGAAACGTTTGCTGAGGCGTTCGATGTAAACCCCGCCTACAAGGCCAGGGCTCTGCCCTGGACCCGGGGGGGCCCCCCCCCCCACCCCCGCAAAAATTTGAAAATGCCGCCCAACAACCCCCCCGGGGGTGGGGGGGGGGGGGGCCCCCCCCCCCCTGTCTTGTTGCGCCTTCGGCGCGGAAAGCTTCACAAGCTCACTGCCCGGTCTTGATCCGGGTCCACGTGCGTGTGAACACCCGGCGCACCGAGGCGGTCTGCAGCGTCGGCGTGTAAAGATGCGCCTCGGTTGCCGGCGTCGGCACGATGCCGGGATCGTCCGCAATGGCGCGATTGACATCGGGCGAGACGACGCCGCTCTGCGCGTACAGAAAGTTCTCCGATTCCGCCGCGATCTTCGGGTCCATGACGAAATTGAGGAACGCGAGCGCGTTGTCCGGATGCGGCGCGTCGGCCAGGACCGCCATCGTGTCGATGTCGTACTGAGCACCTTCCTTCGGAATGCGATACTCGACGACGACGCCGTTATGCGCGTCCTGCGCGCGACGGGCCGCCTGCTTGATGTCGGTCGAGTAGCCGAAGGCGAGACACAGATCGCCGTTGGCAAGGTCGTTGATGTAGCCCGAGCTGTCGAACTTGCGGACGAACGGGCGTATGGCGGCGAACACCGCGGCGGCCCTGGCGATGTCGGCCGGGTTCTGGTCGTTCGGGTCGAGGTGCAGGTAGATCAACGCCTCCGGAATCGCGTCCTCCTGGCTGTCGAGGAACGAGACGCCGCAGGCGGCGAACTTCGAGACGATGGCCGGGTCGAACAGCATGCGCAGGCTGTCGATCGGCGCGTCCGGCATGATCGCCCGTACGCGGCCGACATTCAGGCCGATGCCGTTGGTGCCGGTCATCCAGGGCACCGCATACGCGTGGGCCGGGTCGGCGACCGTCATGCGGGCGACGATCGCGGGGTCGAGATGGCGGAGGTTCGGCAGCTTGGCCTTGTCGAGCGGGCGATAGATGCCGGCGCGTATCTGCTCGGCGAGGTAGGGCATCAGCGACGGGACGGCGATGTCATAGCCCGAGTGGCCGGCCTTGAGCTTGGCGTCCAGCGTCTCGTTGCTGTCGTAGGTGTCGTAGACGACCTGAATGCCGGTCTGGCGTTCGAACTGCGGGATCACACCCGGCGCGATGTAGTCCGACCAGTTGTAGATGTTGAGCGTGGGCGGCTCGCGGGCGGAGGCGAGCGGGGCCGAGAGCAGGAGCAGGATGGCGGCGCGCTGCATCGGAAGACCCCAGATGGCTGGCGGGGGCCGATTGCGGCATACTGCGCGCCGGTCGTCCAGCGGGGAGCCATGAGCGCGCTCGAAGCCTTCATCAGGGAGCGGCGGATCACCGAGGTCGAATGCCTGGTGCCCGACCTCTCGGGCATCGCGCGCGGCAAGATCCTGCCGGCGGAGAAGTTCCTGCGCATCCTGCGCGATCGCGGACTGCGCATGCCGGAGAGCATCTTCGTGCAGACCGTCACCGGCGAGCATGCGGACGAGGACATCACCAGCCCGGCCAACTCGGACATCTACATGGTGCCCGACGAAAGTACCGTCAGGGTGGTGCCCTGGTATCAGGAGCCGACCGCGCTGGTGATCAGCGACTGCGTCTATCTCGACGGAACGCCCGTCGACATCTCGCCGCGTCATGTGCTGCGCCGGGTGCTGGGACTCTACGAGGAGCGCGGATGGCAGCCGGTGGTGGCACCCGAGCTCGAATTCTTCCTCGTCCAGGTCAACAAGGATCCGGACTATCCGCTGACGCCGCCGGTGGGTCGGACCGGGCGGACCGAGAGCGGCCGCCAGGCCTACGGCATCGACGCGGTCAACGAATTCGATCCCCTGTTCGAGGATGTCTACGATCATTGCGAGGCGCAGGGCATCGATATCGATACGCTGACGCACGAAGCCGGCGCCGCTCAGATAGAAATCAACTTCAACCACGGCGACCCGCTCGCACTCGCCGACCAGGTGTTCCTGTTCAAGCGGACCGTCCGCGAGACCGCGATCCGTCACCTCGTGTGTGCGACGTTCATGGCCAAGCCGATGCAGGGCGAGCCGGGCAGTGCAATGCACATCCACCAGAGCGTCACCGACGCGAGGACCGGCCGCACCCTGTTCGCGACCGAGGACGGACGCGACACCGACCTGTTCCTCGCGCATATCGCGGGGCTGCAGACCTATCTGCCTTCGGTGATGCCGCTGCTGGCGCCGAACGTGAATTCGTATCGGCGGCTGGCCGGGCGTGGCGACGCGCCGATCAACGTGCATTGGGGGCACGACAACCGGACCGTGGGTCTGCGTGTGCCCTATGCGTCGTCCGATGCGCGCCGGGTGGAGAACCGAGTGCCTGGCGTGGACGCCAACCCGTATCTCGCGATCGCGGCCTCGCTGGCGTGCGGCTGGCTCGGCATGGTCGAGGGGCGGTTGCCGGACGCCCCCGTGGCAGGCAGCGCCCACGTGCTGCCACGGCTCGCGTTGCCGCGCGACCAGAGCGATGCGCTCGACCGGCTGAACGCATCCGAACGGTTGCGGAACATTTTCGGCGCGCGGTTCGTGGCCGTGGTCAATGCGGTCAAGCAGGCCGAATACGACGCCTACCAGCGCGTGATCTCGAGCTGGGAGCGGGAGAACCTGCTGCTGAACGTGTAGCTCAACTCAGAACGCCGAACTGCACGGCAACGAGCGCCAGCACCGAGACGAACATCGCCAGACAGAACGAGAGGCTCAGCCAGGTGAGCAGGCGAACCCTGCCGGCGGGCGCGGCGCCAAGCACCAGACACCCCGTCGTCCAGCATTCGGTGAAGGCGCGACAGGAACCGACCGGGTCGATCCAGGGGCCATGCGCGGTCAGCGTGCTCATCAGCGCCGTCGTGAGCAGCCATCCGGCGCCAAGCGGGCGCGAGACGCCGCGGCTGCGCAACGCCGGTCCGATCCTGGCGGCGACGGCCACGCAGAAGCCGGCGATGCCGACGGTCGTGAACAGGGCGACCAGACGCAACATCAGGTCCATCCTGTGCAGTCCGCGCCACCCCTGGAGCTGCGCCGCATCGGTGCGCAACGTCTCCCACAGGCCCATCATCGGCCAGCCGACATTCTGTCCGAACGCTCCGCTCGCGCCTGGCAGATGCCACAGGAGCGGCAACGCTTCGTGCCAGATTGCGACCGGCACCAGCAGCATCGCCCCGCAGGCGATCGCGACGATCCGGCCGCGCCCACGCCACGCCGCAAGGTCGGTCAGCAGGAAGCCCAGCAGAACAACCGCCGTCGTCTCCCGGGTCAGCGCCGCCAACGCGCCGCTGAGCGCAAACCAGCCGAACCGCCGCCGCGTGTGCAGAACGATGGCGAGGAGGAGAAACGCCTCCGAGATGATCTCCGTCGTGTCGTGTGCGAGCGTCGCCACGAACCCTGGCCAAAGCACGATCGCCACCGGCGACAGCCTCGACAGACAGTTGATGCGGACCAGCGTGACCGACAGGGCGCCGATCGCACCGAGACCGAGCAGATTGACGATGAACATGGCCGCCGGCGCGAGCGCCGGGTGGCCGGCAGTGAGCATCCACACCAGGAGCGGATAGCCGATACGCCCGGTCCGGTAGGTCGGAGTATCGAACCGGATCCCGTGATCGACGGGTTGGAACGAGAACGGGGCGACGGCCATCCGGTAGTAGAACTGCCCATCGTAGCCAAAGGAATGATGGCCGACCGCGATCGCGCTCGCGGTCCGCTTCGCGTCGACAAAGAAGTCTCCTGCCACGATGAACGTCGACAGATCGAAATGATGCAGGATCAGGAACGGCGACATCACCGCGCCATAGGCGAGGACCACGAGGGCTGCGAACGCGAACGGGTCGTCCCAGCGGACGCGGGCCGCCGACGCCGTGCCACGGGCGGCAGGCGTGAAACTTTCGCCGGTCATTGCGCTTTACGTCCCTGTGCACCGGAGAGTGTCGACGTGATCACCATCCTTCTGATCATCCTGCTCATCGCCGCCTTTGGCGGTTTCGGGCACACCGGATACCGCCGCGGCTGGTACGGCGGATACAACCGGACCGGTGGCCCCGTGACAGGTGGCTGGGGCGGCGGCGGCCTGGGGGTGTTCCTGCTGGTGGTAGTCCTACTGCTGCTGCTGTTCGGACATGGCGGCACCACCACCTACTAAGACTGATCGGGCCAGGATGGCGCGAAGCTCGATGGCCTGATCGTCCAGGGTCGCGACCTGCGACTTGAACGGATTGTCGAAGCTTTCGAACATCGCCGAACGTTCCAGCAGGTCCTTGACCGCTGCAGTCAGAGGCCCGGGGTCGTTGCCCATGGGAATGAGCGTGCCATTGACCCCGGCCACGATGTCTTCCGCCGCACCGCCGCTGTCGGTCGCGATCACCCAGACGCTCCGTACGAGTGCCTCACGCACCGCCAGACCGAAGCTCTCCTTCCACTGGGATGGAAACAGCAGGACGTCGATACTCTCGAAGAAGTCGTCCATGGTGTCCTGGCGATAAGCCGGGACGACATTCACCCTGCCCTTCACCTTCCAGTCGCGCCACTGTCTGAAGTTGCTGAAGCCAAGATTGAGCGTGTTGTCGACCAGGACGAGTTCCCAGTCGGAATGCGGCAGGGTTTCGAACGCAAGCCGTATCACCGCCATCCCCTTCAGCGGGTCATTGCCGCCGACATAACCGAACCGGACCGGGCCAGGAGCGCGTCGGGGGCGCGGCCGGGCCGGCTGCCGCACGCCGTTGCGATTGACCACCAGCCGCTCGGCCGGAACGCCGTTGGCCAGATAAAGCGCGCCATGCGAGGCGCTCGGCGACAGGATCGTCGTGGCCCCCAGAAGCGCCTGCTTGAGGATGTCCATGCGGCTTTGCAGGTGGTGGATGCCTGGCAGGCAGCGCTCGCAGACCTTCAGGTCGATGGTGGTCTGATAGCAGTAGGTGTTGTCCGCGCGGACCATGAACTGGCGCTGGCACAGCCACCAGGCGTCGTGGACGGTGATCACGTAGGGGATGCCGGCACGCTGGCAGGCGCGGACGATGCCGGCGCCGAAATGCTGGATGGCGTGGAAGTGGACGATGTCGGGTTCGATCGCGGCAAGCACGTCCGCGAACACGCCGGCCATTTCGGGATCGTCGAAGTTGAGGATGTCGTCGTGCGTGTTGGGAAGGGCGGCGCCGATCACGTCGGTGCCGCGCGCCACATAGCGGCGCAGCGTGTATTGCGGCGCGGGAAAGTTGTGCGAGGTGAAGACGAAGATCTCGGTGTCGTCGCGGCCGCCGAGACGCTGCGCCATCTCCTCGGCGATCACCGTGGCCCCGCCGAAACTGCGTGGCGCGAAGAAGATGTTGACGGCGAGGATGCGCAGCGTCCGGCGTTCGAAACGCGGCACGAGGGCGGCCAGCGGACGGACGGCGGCAGCGGCCATCGCGGGCGAATAGGCGGATAGCGCGCGCGCGCGCGCGCGGCTGCCGATACCGGCCCGCAGCGCCGGATCGCCGGCGAGCGCGTGCAGCGCGTCGTACCAGTCCTGTCCGGTCTCGGCGAGGAAGCCATCCTCCCCGTGCTCGATGGCGCCGAGGAATTCACGCCGGGGCGAACAGATCGACGGCAGTCCCACGATGGCGGCCTCGATCAGCTTGATGTTGCTCTTGGCCTCGTTGAAGACCGTGGCCTCCAGCGGCGCGAGCGAGATGTCGGCGCTGGCGAGTGCGGCGAGATAGGCCTTGAAATTGGTCGTCTCAAGCCGCTCGATCCGGCTCGTGAACCGGTCGAAGGCTGGGTCCAGCTCGAGGGTGCCGACGATCCGCAGGCTTACTCTCTCGTCCTCGCCGAGCAGGCGGAGCAGGGCCGGAGCGGCAAGCGCGAAATCGGCGTCATGGGTGAGCGTGCCGGAGCCGTAGACGATCACGATCCGGTCCGGGTCGGGCCACGAGCGGCCGGCGACGGCGGACGCGGCATAGGCGAGGGTCTCGGCATCGAGCCCGTTCGCTACGACATGGCTCGGCTTCCCGGTCGCCTGCTCCATCAGTTCCGACAGCACCGCGGTCGAACCGATCGTGCGGTCGCACGCCAGCATGGCGGTTCGATTGAGCGAGGCGCCGGTCATCAGCTCGCGCACGAGTGCCGGGGGCAGGTGGCGCAGGTTGGTGTTGGCGGCATACAGGTCGAGGTCGAAGATCAGATCGTCGATTTCCCAGATCGTCTCGACACCGACGCGCGCGGCCTCGTCGATGAGATCGAGCGGACCGTCGAAGCCGGGAACCCGATACAGGATCGCCAGCGTGTGGGTCTGCAGCAGCGAGAGCGCCTCCGGGATCCGCTGCCAGGCGACGACCGTGCAGGGGATGCCGAGCCGCTCGAAATGATCCTTCTTCTGCCAGACCCGGTATTTGGCGCATTGCGGAATGCTCAGCTCGGCGATGATGAGCACGCGATGCCGGAACCGCCGGCCGGCCGGGACACCGACCGGCAGGCGGTAGAGGGCGTGCGCGGGATCCAGCGCCGTCGCCGCCCGCCGCTCCGGCTCGCCCACGCGCCGGGACGGCTGGCGCAAGCCCGGCAGCAGCCGGCGGCCAAGCCGGGCGAGGGTCTCCGCGGCGCCATCCTCGGCCAGCGAGCGGACTGTCCGCCGCGCGAGGAGAAGGGCGAACCGCACGCGATGACCGGCCCGGCTGTGCAGGAGGCGACGGCCAAGACGCGGCGGCTCCCGCCGTGCGTTCTCCGCCTCGATGCGCAGGAGCGAGGCGCGCATCGCGTGCAGGCGTGCGCTTTCGAGCAGCACGTCCTCGATCGAGGAGCGGTGAGACGACGCGTCCGGTGCGTCGGGCGGCATGGCGTCGTCCTGTCCGGAGATGGTAACCGAGTGTTTCTAGAATCCGCGGACGGCAGGAGCAATGCGTTGGGGTTGGTCAATCGGCTGGTCGTGACGGCGATCGTCGCCGGGGTGGTGTGCGCGTCCGCGGTAGTGTTCATTTTCGGGCTGGGCCTGCAGATACACGGTGCGAGGTATGCCCTGATCCCCTTGGTTGCCGGACTGCTGGTTCTGGGCGTGCTGCGTTTCCTGATCCAGAAGGCCGAGTGACGCCCCTCGTAGCCCTGGCCGTCCGCAGATCCGTCTCAAGGTTGTGCAGGGATCTCGGCTGGGCGGCGGTTCACGAGGTCCCGATCCCGAACGGGCGGCGTTGCGACCTGCTGGCGCTGCGACCCGACGGCGGCTTCGTCTGCATCGAGGTGAAGTCCGGCGTCCGAGATTTCCTCACCGACAACAAATGGCCGGAATACCGGGCCTACTGCGACGCGCTCTACTTCGCGGTCGCCGACGACTTCCCGATCGAGCTGATCCCTCAGGATGTCGGCCTGGTCGTCGCCTGCGTCTCGGCACCCGGAGAGCCGGCGGTCATCAGGGAGGCGCCCGCGCACCCGTTGGCGCCGGCGAGACGGCGCGCGCTGCTGATGCAGTTCGCGACGGTGGCGGCCAACCGGCTGGCCGCCCTGGAAGACCCGGCGGCGACCGCCGCCTTCAGGGCGGCGCTGCGCGCGGAGTAAGCCTAGAAAACAGATAGGCTCCAGCCATCCGGCAGGCCGCGCGCGGCGTTCGTCCGACGGCCAGCGACGCGGCCAGGATGGCCACCACACGGGCATAGGAGATCGGCTCGGACAGCCCTCCGATCGGCAGCCGATCGACGCCGTCCCGGTCGGCGATGATGAGGTCGCCGGAGCCCACCAGCAGGACGGTGGAGAAGTCGGCCGAGCGGCGGATCTCGTGCGCCTGCGCCTCCGCATCGTCGCCGCCGGCGAGACGGACCACCGCGTCGCAGCCCCGGAAGCGCTCGACGGGCGTGTCCACGCCTTCGAGATCGGCGATGACGCGCCGGCCGACCTGGCGGGCACCGGCCAGCACCTGCCTCACCGTCTCGGCATCCAGGGTACCATGGCCGCGATCGCTGAGTATGGTGACCGAGGTCGCGGTCATCGCGTCGCCGGCGATCCGCAGCATCCGCTCGCGCAGCGAGGGCTGCATCGGCCGGACGTCGTGGCGGAGCGTGCGCAGCACGACGCGCCCGCCGTCGAGATAGGCGGTCTCGGTGATGGTGGCCTTGGCGCCGTCCACGAGCAGCCAGGGTTCGACGTTGGGCTGGGCGCCGATGAGAGCGGTGAGCTGCGCGCCGGGAAGATCGTCGCCAAGAACGCAGATCAGCGCGGTCGCGACCCGCAGGCCGGCCAGCGCGCGGACGATGGCGGCGCCGGCGCCGCCCTCGGCTTCTTCCATGCCGAGCACGAGCCGGCCGGCATTCCCGGCCAGGCTGCCGTGGACACGGCGCTCCAGGCTCACGTCGCCGAGCACCATCACGCTGGCGCGCGACAGGCGTTCCAGCTCGTGTGCAAGCTCCGGGGCGAGATCCGCGTCGCCGGCGGGGCTGGCCGGTTCGGGCGTGTTGGGGGCCGGCATCGTCCTTCGCTATCGCGTCGCAGTTCAAATCATGCAAGAGAATCGAGCATGAGCGGGGCGCTTGGGCGGCGATTCGAGGCGGCGTGCGACCTGGCCCGTGAAGCGGGGATCCTGGCTCGCCGGCTGCAGCCGGGCCCGGGCGGGCCGGTCGGGTCGCTGAAGGGCGCGCAGGATTGGCTGACAGAGGCGGACGAGGCGGTCGAGGCATTGCTGGCCGAGCGTCTGTCGCGGATGTTCCCTGACGACGGCTTTCTCGGCGAGGAGGCGGGCGAACGGGCGCCGGGCGGCGACGGCCTGCGCTGGATCGTCGATCCGATCGACGGCACGTCCAACTACGCCCGCGGGCGGCCTCGCTGGTGCGTCTCGATCGGCCTGTTCGAGGGCGGGGCGCCGCTGCTCGGCGTCATCGACGCCCCCGCCATGGGCGAGCAGTTCCGCGCCAGGCCCGGCGAGGCGACGTTGAACGCAGCCTCGATCGGACCGTCGCGCTGTGCAAGGCTGTCGGACGCGATGGTCGAGTTCGGCTGGTCGCCGCGCACCGATAGCCACGCCCATGGCGCCGTCTCACGCTCGCTGCTCGAAGCCGGCGCGATGAGCCGGGCGGAAGGATCGGGCGCGCTGGGGCTCGCCGATGTCGCATGCGGTCGTCTCGACGGGTTCGTCGAGCTCGACATCCAGCTTTGGGATGTGGCGGCGGCACTGGCGCTGCTGGTCGAGACGGGCTGTGCGGTCGAGCATCGCGGCTTTCCAGGGCCGATCGTCGCCGCAGCGCCTTCCCTCGGCCTCGATCTCGCCCGATTGGCGGGTCTCGATAGAAGGGGGGGAGGGACGTGATGG
>CAXTSH010000069.1:0-18902 GCA_964246925.1 uncultured Acetobacteraceae bacterium | reverse complement strand
GCGCTCGACGCCGAGATGGTGCCCGCCTCCGGTGGTGGTATGCTGGCGTCGAGCTCGGCCCCGGTGTCCTGCGGGCCGAGCGTCTCGCTGTTCGCGTCGGCGGCCGCGCCGGCGCCGAGCCCGTTGCTCTGGCCAGGCACCTGGCCGTCCTTGAACGCGTCGACCGTCTCGCCCATGCCGGTGTTGTAGCGCGTCAGCGTCAGACCTTCGGGCACACGGAACTGCAGCACCGGGCTGTCGCCGAGCGCACCCTTCATGAACTCGTTCCAGACCGGCGCCGCGACCGCGCCGCCGGTCTCCTTGTCGCCGAGCGACTGCGGCTGGTCGAAGCCGATCCAGACCGCGGTCACCAGGCTCGGCGTGAAGCCCACGAACCAGGCGTCGTTGAAATCCTGGCTGGTGCCGGTCTTGCCGGCGACGGGCCGGTCGAGGCCTGCGACCGCCGGCACGCCGGTTCCGCGCTTGACCACGTCCTCCATCATCGCGACGACCTGGAAGTCGCTTGCCGGGTCGGCGATCTGCTTGCGGTCGTCGAGGAAGCCGGGCGGCTTGGCGGGATCGTCCCCCGGGGCGAGGACGAAACCGTCCGGATGCCAGATCACATGGCCGTCGCGATCCTCGACGCTGTCGATCAGCGTCGGCACCACCTCGCGGCCGTTCTCGTCGAGCGACGCATAGGCGCCGGCCTCGCGCAGCACGGTGGTGTCGACGGCGCCGAGCGCCGCAGGCAGCACCTTGGGCATCGCATCCACCTCGTGAAACGCGATCGCGGTGTTGGCGACCGCCGTCATGCCGATGTGCGAGGCGAGGCGAACCGTCACCAGGTTGAGGCTCAGGCGCAGCGCGTCATGCAGCGCGGTCGGACCATTGTAGTCGAGCTCGTAGTTCTCCGGCCGCCAGTTGCCCATGGCGAACGGCCCGTCGAGAAACTGCTGGCTAGGCGAAATGCCGCGTTCCATCGCGGCGAGATAGACGAACGGCTTGAACGACGATCCGGGCTGGCGCTGAGCCTGCGTCGCGCGGTTGAACTGGCTGTTCTCCATCGACCAGCCGCCGACCATCGCGAGCACGCGGCCGGTGGTGGGATCGAGCGAAACCAGCGCGCCCTCAACTTTGGGCACCTGGCGCAGCACCATGCGCTCGCCCGGCCTGCCCGCGTCGGCGAGCTCGACCATGACCACGTCGCCCGGGTGCACGATGTCGGCCATGCGTCGCGGCGGCCCGCGTTCGGTGCGCGCCCAGGAGGTGTCGTTCCATTCCATCGGCGAGATATGCGAGGCGGCCGGAGGCCCGGCTTCGTCGCCCGGCTCGTCGAGCCAGCCGATCCGCGCGGTGGTGGGCGTCTCGCTGAGCACGACGCCGAGCGTCCAGTGCGGCAGCATCCCCGGCGGCCGGGGAATGCGGGTGAGCGCCGCCTGCCAGTCGGGTGCTGCGGTCAGCTCGTCGGACTTGCCATGACGCCGTTCTTGCTCGCGCTGCGCGAAGCCGTCGAGATGGGTGACCGGGCCGCCCCACTGGCCATGCGAGCGGTCGTAGGCCATCAGGCCGCGTCGCAGCGCGTCGGTGGCCAGCGTCTGCAGCCTGGGATCGAGGCTGGTCTGCACCGTCAGGCCGCCGGAATTGATCTGGTCGTTGCCGAACTGGTCGGCGAGCCGGCGGTGGACCTCCTCGGTGAACCAGTCCGCCCCCGGGATCGGCGCCGGCCGGTGCGACGCGGACGGCACCAGCGGCTCGGTCTTGGCTTCCCGGGCGGCCGCCTCGGTGATCGCGCGGGTGTCGACCATGCGGTCGATCACCCAGTCCCGCCGGCTGCGCGCGGCGTCCGGATACCGGTAGGGATTGTAGTTGTTGGGACCCTTCGGCAGGGCGGCGAGGAAGGCGGCCTCGGCCACCGTCAACTCGTCGAGCGGCTTGTCGAAATAGGTCTGCGAGGCGCTGGCGATGCCATAGGCGCCGAGCCCCAGATAGATTTCGTTGAGGTAGATCTCGAGGATCTTCTCCTTGCTCAGCGTCTGCTCGATGCGCATGGCGAGGATCGCTTCCTTCACCTTGCGCTGCATCGTCAGCACGTTGCCGAGGATCATGTTCTTGGCGACCTGCTGGGTGATGGTCGAGGCGCCCACCGGGCGCCGGCCGCTGTGCAGGTTCTCCAGATCCGTCACCCCGGCACGCAGGATGGCCATCGGGTCGACGCCGTTGTGGGTCCAGAAATTCTGGTCTTCGGCCGCCACGAACGCGTTTTTCACCCGGTCGGGAATGGCGGCGTAGGGCACGAAGATGCGTCGCTCGGTGGCGAGCTCGGCGATGAGCTGTCCGTCGCCGTCATAAACACGGCTCATCAGCGACGGGTGGTAGTCGCGCAGGCCGGCGACCGTCGGCAGGCCTTCGCTCAGGTGGGCGAGCACGCGCCAGGCGACGAGCCCGGATACGCCGGCGGCCAGCACCAGCACGGCCAGCACGGCGCCGGCCAGCCGGCGGACGAAACCGAAACGGGGGCGCCTGGCGCCGGGCGGGCCGCCGCGCCTCGGAGACGGCAGGAGGCGGTCGCCCGGGTCTGGTGGTCGGGTCATCGATCGGCTTCTAGCATTGATGCAACGCCCGCGTCAGCACGACGGCCGACTGTGGCAGCTCAACCTGAAAAGCGGGTAAAGCTGCCGGAGGCGGCGAAGAAGCCGTCGATCGCCTCCTGCATGGCCAGCGTGATGCGGGCGCGGTGCGACGCACGGCACAGCAGCGCCTCGTCGGCAGGGTTGGACATGAAGCCCATCTCGACCAGGACGCTCGGAATGTCCGGCGCCTTGAGCACCACGAACGCGGCATGGCGGCTCGGATTGTTCAGCAGTGGGACGGCGGGACGCAGGGACGCGACCACGCCGCGTGCCATGTGGGCCGACCCCCTCCGGGTCTCGTCGCGGACGAGGCTGGCGAGGATACGCTCGATCTCCGGCGAGGCCCCGTGGAAGCGCGGGCCCGCGAAGCGGTCGGCGCTGTTCTCGCGAACGGCAAGCGCTGCCGTCTGCGCGTCGGAGGCGACGTCCGACAGGGTGTAGACGCTCGCACCCCGGACCGACCGGCTGGCGATCGCGTCGGCATGCATCGAGACGAACAGGGCGGCCTGCCTGCCCTGCGCGATGGCGACCCGGTCCTCCAGCGGAATGAAGACATCGTCGGTGCGGGTGAGCGTGCAGCGGACGCGGCCGGCGGCGTTCAGGCGGGCATGCAGCTCGGTCGCCGCGGCGATCGCGATGTGCTTCTCGTAGGTGCCGGCATAGCCGATCGCACCTGGGTCCTTGCCGCCGTGTCCGGCATCGAGAACCACCATCGGGGCGGGCGCCCTGGGGCGGCGCAGAATCGCTGGCGCGTGTGCGCGGCGTGCGGCCTCGGCGGTGCCCGCCAGCAACAGGCCGGCACCGATGGCTGCACGTCGCGTCAAGGGGATCGAACGATCTCTTGTCACGCAGGATGAATACCATGTTTTCGGCTCGAACGCTCGTGCTTGCGGAGATGGAGCGTTTACTGCATCATCGCGTCGCAGCGGTGAGCTGACGGCGGTGGGCCGCGTCCTTCAAGACGGCCACTTGCCTGGACGGTCACCGGGTTCAGGCGCTCCGGGCGAGGCTTTTCCGACCCCGGAACCTGTTTGAGCTGTCACAACGCCCCGTCTGAAAGATGTCGGCGTGCCGACGCAAGCAACGACGCCACGGTCATCCGACCGCCGGCCAGGACGACCATGACAGCGAACGTGACCCATTCATCCGCAAGCCCGAACGTCCTGAGACGGGCTTCGAGGTGTGTGCGGCCGTTCCCGCTCCCCAATCCCGATCAATCATCCGCCGCAGGACGCAGCGCTGCATGGGCGCGCGACGCGGCTGACCGGAGTTCTCCCCTGAATGACCAAGCGTATGCTGATCGATGCGAGCCACGCGGAAGAAACCCGCGTGGTAATGCTGGATGGTAACCGGCTCGAAGATTACGACGTCGAGACAGCCACCAAGAAGCAGCTCAAGGGCAATATCTACCTTGCCAAGATCGTCCGCGTAGAACCCAGCCTGCAGGCAGCCTTCGTCGAGTATGGCGGCAACCGGCACGGTTTCCTGGCCTTCGGCGAAATCCACCCCGACTACTATCAGATCCCCGTTGCCGACCGGCAGCGCCTGCTGGCAATGCAGGAGGAGGAAGCCGAGGCGGAACGCGCCGCCGAGGAGGCGGGCGACGCCCAGCCCGAGGCGGCGCCCGGCATCGACCCCGCGGCCGAGGAGTCCGTGGCACCGCCGGTGGAGGCCGAGGCCGAGGCCGAGGCGGTGGCGCCGCCGTCCGAGCCGACCGCCGCCGAGGTTCCGGTCGAGGCATCGATGGCGCTCGAAATGGCGCCCGAGCCGGCGCTGCCCGAAGCCGTTCCGGCCGAGGACGGAGTGGACGCCGAGCCGGAGCGGTCCGACGAGCCGGCGCCCGAGACGATCGGCGGCCCACCGGAAGGGCGCGACGAACGCGAGGACCGGCGGACCTCGCAGCGCCTGATGCGCCACTACAAAATCCAGGAAGTCATCCGGCGCAGGCAGATCATCCTGGTGCAGGTGGTCAAGGAGGAGCGCGGCACGAAGGGCGCTGCGCTGACCACCTACATCTCGCTCGCCGGCCGGTTCTGCGTGCTGATGCCGAACTCGCCGCGCGGCGGCGGGGTGAGCCGGAAGATCACGTCGGTGGCCGACCGCAAGCGCCTCAAGGAGATCACCGCCGAGCTCGACATCCCCAAGGGCATGGCGATGATCGTGCGCACCGCCGGCGCGCAGCGGCCGCGGCCGGAGATCAAGCGCGACTGCGAGTATCTGCTCCGGCTGTGGGACGACATCCGCGACACCACGCTCGCCTCGATGGCGCCTTCGCTGATCTACGAGGAAGCGAGCCTGATCAAGCGCGCCATCCGCGACGTCTACTCGAGCGACGTCGACGAGATCCTGGTCGACGGCGAGGAGGGGTGGCGCGCGGCGCGCGGCTTCATGCGCACTCTGATGCCGACCCATGCGCGCAAGGTGCAGTTGTGGCGCGAGGGCCAGCCGCTGTTTGCCCGTCACAACGTCGAGGGCTTCCTCGACGCGATGATGAACCCGTCCGTGCAGCTCCGTTCGGGCGGTTACCTGGTGATCAATCAGACCGAGGCGCTGGTCGCCATCGACGTCAACTCGGGACGCTCGACACGTGAGCGCGGAATCGAGGAGACCGCGGTCCGCACCAACCTGGAGGCCGCCGACGAGGTGGCGCGTCAGTTGCGGCTGCGCGATCTGGCCGGGCTGATCGTGATCGACTTCATCGACATGGAGAGCCGCAAGAACAACGCGGCCGTCGAGCGGCGCCTCAAGGACGCGCTCCGTCAGGACCGCGCGCGCATCCAGGTGGGCGCGATCAGCCATTTCGGGCTGATGGAGATGAGCCGTCAGCGGTTGCGGCCGTCGCTCGCGGAGAACAGTTTTGTTCCTTGCGAGCACTGCAACGGGACGGGACTGGTGCGTGGCGTCGAGAGCGCCAGCCTGCACGTGCTCCGCGCGATCGAGGCGGCCGGCGGACCACGCGACGCGGCGGAGATCGCGGTTCATGTGGCGCCCGCCCTCGCGCTCTACATCCTCAACAACAAGCGCGACTGGCTGGCCGAGATCGAACGGCGTTGCGTCATGCAGGTGTCGTTCGAGACGGACGAGAACCTGCGGCCTCCGGCGCACCGGATCATCAAGACGCAGGTCCGTTCGCCGGCCGAGATACCGGCCGAGATGCCGGCGCGGCCGGCCCTGACCGAAGCCGAACCGGAAGCCGAGGAGGTCGCGACCGAGCCCGCCCTGCAGGTCCGGCCGGTTCCGATCGGCGACGCCCCGGAGCCCGTGGCGGAAACCGCCGAAGAGGCCGAACGCAAGCGCCGCCGCCGCCGCCGGCGCCGTCGCGGCGAGCGCAAGGACGAGGATGCACCTGCATCCTCCGGCGCCGCCGGAGATGCCGAGGCCGCGGAGACCGCGATCGACGAGATCGCGGCAGACGGCCTCGACGCGCAGCCAGCGGTGCCGTCCGACGAGCCGGCCGCCCGATCGCGCCGGGGCCGTCGCAGCGGCCGCGGCCGGGGGGGCGCCGCGGGCCCCCAGGGGGCGGCGCCCGCCGCGCCGGCGGGGGGCGGTGGCGGGCCGCCCCCCCCCGACCCGTTCAACGGGACGTTCGACATCTTCGACGCGCTGGAACGCAGCGAAGACCACTACGTGGTGAACATGTCCGCTTCCGCCGCCTCCGTGGCCGCGCTGGAGCCGCAGCCCGACCTGCTGCCGCCCGCCGAGGAGCCCGTCGCGCCGGAGCCCGAGCCCGAGCCTGAGCCCGCGATCAAGCCGATCCTGGTCGGCGCCGGCGAACCCGCGGCCCGCCGCTCGGGATGGTGGCGTCGTTAGCACTGGAAGTGATCCGAACAGGAGCCACAGGCAAGGTGCCGGCCAATACCAACATCCGTACCGGCCAGTGCCATTGCGCCGCAGTGCGTTTCGAGGCCACGTTCGCTGACGGCTTGCAGTCGATCCGTCGCTGCAACTGTTCCTACTGCCGGATGCGGGGCGCCGTCGTCGTCACGGCGCAAGCGGGCGGGATCAGGCTGCTGCAGGGCGAGGATGCGCTGACAAGCTACCGATTCAATACCGGATCGGCGCAGCACTTCTTCTGTTCTCGCTGCGGAATATACACGCATCATCAACGACGATCCGACCAGAACCAGTACGGCGTGAACGTGGCTTGCCTGGACGGCGTCAGCCCGTTCGATTTCTCCGAAGTGCCTGTCATGGACGGCATCAATCATCCGAACGACACCGGAGGTCCGACGCGTCGAGCAGGCACCCTCCGCTTCGTCCCGGCTGACTAGCGGATCAGCGCCTCAGAAGCCCGCGGACGACGAGCGCCACCCGCTCGATGCGCGCGCTGGGCCTGATCCGACCCGAGCGCTCCAGCTCGGCCAGACCATGCAGAACCGCCCAGAACGTTTCGGTCGCGACTTCGGCATCGGCGCTCGACGGCGCGACGGCAGAAGCGAGCGCCGCGAAGGCGTCCCTGAGTTCCGGCCTGGTTTCGGCTTGGGCGAAACGTAAGCTGGTCGGCAGGGTGAACATGGCTTCGTAGAGAGCCGGATGGTTCCGGGCGAAGGCGAGATAGGCCATGGCGACGTTCTCGAGCGCGATGCGACGATCGGCTGATCGGTGCCCCGCTTGCCCAAGCGCCGTCGTCAACTCCTGAAAACCGCCCAGTGCGACTGCAGCAACGATCGCGTCCCTGTTCTCGAAATGGGAATAGAGGACCGGCTGGCTGTGTTCGATCTCTTCGGCCAGGCGGCGGATCGTGACGGCACTCCAGCCCTCGCCCTCGGCGATGAGGCGCGCGGCCGCGATGATGCGGTGCTCGCGTTCAGCCCGCTGCCTGCCCTTGCGCTCGGCGATGCCCAAACTTCCATCCCCAGCGCCGGACGGCCGGCGCACCTGAATGATAAGGCAGCTTGATAAGCTAGCACCACTAGATTATCTGTCATCGCAAAGAGGAGGTGCGGATGCACTGGCTGGCCATCGGATTGGCGCTGCTGGCGGCGCTCGCGATCATCGTGATCGGGGCACGGTATGTGACGAGCCCGAGGAACGCGACACGCAGCTTCGGCCTGCCGCTCCCCGAAGCGGGCGCGAACATCACTTGGTGGCTTCGCCTCAAGGGGGTGCGCGACATCGTCCTCGGATTGAACGTGCTGGCCTTCATGGCGTCGGGCGGAACTCGGGCGGTCGGCACCGTCCTGCTGGTCGAGACGATCGTCCCCGTCGGCGACATGCTGCTCATTCTTGCCGCCAAGGGCTCGCTCAGGCACGCGTTGGGCATCCATGGCGTCACCGCGGCGCTGATGATCCTTGCGGCGATCCCCCTGATGACGGGCGCGCCCTGAGATGCTGCATGCCGTCGCGATCTGGCTTCTCGTCGCTGCGTTCGCTGGCGCGGGCTTGATCAACGCGATCGGGACACCCGCGCTCAGAAGCGACTTCGTCCGCTGGGGTTACCCTCCCTGGTGGCGCCACGTGACCGGCGGATTGGAGCTGGTGACAGCCGTCCTGCTCGCACTTTCCGGTTCTCGCCAGGTGGGCTTGATGCTCGGCGCGGCGATCGTCGTCGCAGCGATACTGACCGTCTTGCGTCACCGTGACTTCGCGCACCTGGTGCCGCTCGGCGTCTTTGCCGCTTTACTTGCGCTGGCGGTGCTTCAGCGAAGCGGGCCACCGTAGCCGGCGCTGACGATGTTGGCCTGAACCTCATCGTCGGCGGCGCCCGAACTCACGCCCGCGGTCATCACTCCTTCGAAGAACGACCCGACCCCGCCGTTGCTGTCATCGCCGCCGGTTCCGAGCACGATCGCACCCTCCTGGTGCATCGGCGAGTAGCCGGGCTTGAGCGGTTCAGGTCCGCGATAGGTCGTCATCAGGCCGCCGGCCTGGGCGTTGCCGGCCTTGAGTGCAAAGAAGTCCTGGCCGTTGTTCTTGAGCAGCCCGGTGACAAACTGTGTCGTATTGCCGGTGTTGTCGGGATCGCGGCCTATCCCGTCGTCCGATTGGAACAGACCGTTCTCCAAATCGGCCTGCACCCAAGGACCTGAGCCGTAGCACCGCCTGAGCCCGCAGGTCAGGCCGAAATTGATCGCGTCCATGTGCCCGTTGCCGGTGTCGTCGTTGCTGGTCTCGGCATTGCCGTAGTCAAAGCAACAACGATTGTTCACGTACGTTCCCGAAGTCACCATGTACATCGTCTCGGGTTCGCCGTCCCTGGCGACACCGCGCGTCGCATCGTCACGATACCCGGTTCCGGCCGAGATCTTCAGCCCGTAGAGAAGGTGGCCGCCGACCGTCACCGGCAGCGCGTTGGCCAGCGCGCCGGCATCCGCTCCGCCGTTGCCGCCCGGCCCCTCGACCGACAGATCGTTGTGATGTGGTGACTGATCGTAAATCCTCGTGATGATGCAGGCGGTGCCGCGGCAGAACGAACGCTGCGCGGCCGCGTCGGCGTAGCCGCCCGCGTTCAGCACGCCGATGTCGCGAACCTTTCTGTCCGAGCCGCGCGTCACCTGATAGAGCGGACCGCGATAGCGCCCATAGAGTGCGCGTATGGTGCTGTGCGCCGCGACGCAGGGCGTCCCCGCATCGCCGTAGATGTCGCAAGGTCCGCTCGCCCGCGCCGGCGTCGAGGCGACCAGGAGGCCGCACGCTGCGATCCCGGCCGCTCCCGCGTGACCCGCCCGCACCGACGGCCGCCGGCTCACGACGTCCGCACCAGAACGTGCTGTTTTCGCCCCGCCGAGAGCTTGATCGCGCCGTCGCGCAATGAACCCGCGTCGATGATCCCGGTCTCGTCGGTCAGCACCTGGTCGTTGACGCGCGCGCCGCCGCCGCGGATCAGGCGGCGGGCTTCGCCGTTGCTGGCGGCGAGACCGGCGTCGGCGAACAGGCGGTAGGCCTGGATGCCGGCCTCGAGCGCGGCCTCCGCGACGAGATGCGTCGGCAGATCGGCCGAGACGCCGGCGCCCTCGAAGGTCGCTCGGGCGGCAGCCTCGGCGGCCTCGGCCTGCGTTCGGCCGTGGCACAGCGCGGCCGCCTCGGTGGCGAGGATACGCTTGGCCTCGTTGATCTCCGCACCCGACAGCCCAGCCAGCCGGTCGATCTCGGGCAACGGCAGGTCGGTGAACAGACGCAGAAAACGGCCCACGTCGGCATCCTCGGTGTTGCGCCAGAACTGCCAGTAGGCATACGTACTGAGCTTCTCGGGACGCAGCCAGACGGCGCCGGCGGCGGTCTTGCCCATCTTGGCGCCGGACGCTGTGGTGACGAGCGGCGTCGTCAGGCCGTAGGCGGCCGCGGCATCGGTCCGCCTGATCAGGTCGACGCCGGAGACGATGTTCCCCCACTGGTCGTTGCCGCCCATCTGCAGCGTCACGCCGTGCCGGCGGCGCAGCTCGCGAAAATCGTAGCTCTGCAGGATCGAGTAGTTGAACTCGAGGAAACTGAGGCCCTGCTCGCGCTCCAGACGCAGCCTGACGCTGTCGAAGGAGAGCATGCGGCTGACGCTGACATGAGGTCCCACCTCACGCAGCAGCTCGATGTAGCCGAGCCGGTCGAGCCACTCCGCATTGTCCAGCAGGCGGGCGTCGCTTGGGCCATCGCCGAAGCGCAGGAAGGGTTCGATGCAGGCGAGGATGCCGCGCCGGTTCTCGTCGAGGCGCTGCTGGTCGAGAAGCAGGCGGGCTTCCTCGCGGCCGGACGGGTCGCCGATCTTGCTGGTGCCCCCGCCCATCAGAACGACCGGGCGATGGCCGTGCTTCTGCAGCAGGCGCAGCAGCATGATCTGTACCATGCTGCCGACATGCAGGCTGTCGGCGGTGAGGTCGAAGCCGATGTATCCGGACACGGCGTTCACGCCGAGTGCCGCGTCCAGCGCGGCCTCGTCGGTGATCTGGGCGACAAAGCCGCGGACGCGGGCCTCGTGGAGGAAGTCGCTTGTCATGATTGCCGTGAGCTAGGCCATATCGCCGGCGAGGGGAACGGGGAACCGGGCGTGCGCGTGATCGGGCTGATGAGCGGAACCTCGCTCGACGGGGTGGACGCCGCGGTGGTGGAGACCGACGGTGAACGGGTGGCCGGGTTCGGGCCCTCGTTGACGCGGCCCTATGACCCGTCGCTCCGCTCGCGGTTGCGCCGGCTGCTCGACCGCGCCGGTGCGGCCGGCCCGGACGACGCCGAGGTGCGGGAGATCGAGCGCGCGGTGACCGCCACGTACGCGCAGGCGGTCGCCGCACTCGGCGTGCAGGCCGACCTGATCGGGATGCACGGGCAGACGATCCTGCATCGGCCACGTGAGGGTCGCACCTGGCAGCTCGGCGATGCCGAGATGCTGGCCACGACCACCGGCCTGCCGGTGGTCTACGATTTCCGCAGCGCCGACCTGCGTGCGGGAGGCGAGGGGGCGCCGCTGGCACCGCTGTTCCACGCGGCGATGCTGCCTGAGGCAGAGCGTCCGGTGGCGGTGCTCAACCTGGGCGGCGTCGCCAACCTGACCTGGGTGGGTGCGGACGGTGCGCTGCTGGCCTGCGATACCGGGCCGGGCAACGCGTTGCTCGACGATTGGGCGGAGCGTCACACCGGCGTCGCGTGCGACATCGACGGCAGGCTGGCAAGTTCGGGCGCCGTGGACGGCCTCACACTGGCAGCCCTGATGGAGCACCCGTTCTTCACCAGACCCCCGCCGAAGTCGCTCGACCGCCTGGATTTTACCCACGCCCTGGAGGCGGTTTCAGGCCTGTCGCCTGCGGACGGCGCGGCCACGCTGACGGCGTTCACCGCGTCGGCGGTAGCGGCGACGGCACTGCCGTCCGCCCCGGTCGCCTGGTTCGTCTGCGGCGGCGGCCGCCGCAATCCAATGCTGATGGCCTCTCTGTCGGATCGACTAACCGCTCCGGTTCGACCGGTCGAGACGATCAACTGGAACGGCGACGCGCTGGAGGCGCAATGCTTCGCCTTCTTGGCGGCGCGAAGCGTCCGCGCCCTACCCCTGAGCGTCCCAGGAACGACCGGCGCGCGCGAGCCCACTCCAGGAGGGCGGGTCTGGGGCCGCTGGCCCCAGCGGGGTCCAGGGGCAGAGCCCCTGGCTTGACTGTCAGTCCGCAGCCAGCGCCATCGTCTTGCGGGCGATCACCCGGCTGACGTAATCGTCCATGGCGTCTGCGACCTCGTCGGCATGGTTGGCGAAGACGTGATCGGCGCCCTTGAAGATCCGATAGTCGACCACGACCCCTTTCTGCGTGTGCAGCTTATCCACCAGCTTCTTGATGGCCGGCTCGGGCGCCAGCTCGTCCTGGTCGCCGGCGATCATCAGCCCGCCGCAGGGACAAGGGGCCAGAAACCCGAAATCGTAGTGGCTCGCGGGCGGTGCCACGCTGATCCAGCCGGAGATTTCCGGCCGGCGCATCAGGAGCTGCATGCCGACAAACGCGCCGAACGAGTAGCCGCCGATCCACAGGCCGCCCGAGTTCGGATTGACCATCTGCATCCAGTCGAGTGCCGCCGCCGCATCGGCGATCTCGCCGATGCCGCCGTCGTAGCGGCCCTGGCTGCGACCGACGCCGCGGAAGTTGAACCGCATCACCGAAAACCCGAGCCTCTCGAACGTGCGATACATCGAGTAGGTGATCCGGTTGTTCATCGTCCCGCCATGCAGCGGGTGAGGATGAAGCAGCAGCGCCAGCGGCGCGCCGGTCTCCTTTGAATGGTTGTATCGACCTTCGAGACGGCCATCCGGGCCGGCGAACATGACCTCAGGCATCTTTGTCCTGCAATTCTTGAGTTGGTCGTCCAGGCATGGACGGCTGATGATCGGGATTGACAAAGTCGCCGGCGATGCCTCGCCCGCTCTGTCCGTCGGGGCGCCGCCCGAGCTGCTCGTCAAATGGTAATCCGGGCACGTCTCGTAAACTTCCCGTCTGGCTATCCCCCACCCGCGCACGATGACATCTGGCAAAATGAACTCGACGGCTCAATGTCGGGTCCCCAAGGACCAGAGACCGCGCTTTATAGGGATTTGGGGAGCGCATTCCTATCAAATTGACGACGCATCCAGGAAATCAGCCGCGTTTCGTGTGGAGAGGCACGTATCTCGATGCGAACGCGAGCGAGAAGACGCGTCCCCAGGCGGGCGAGGCGTTCGTCGCGGCGCTGAGCGCCCACGCCAACCCAGCGTCCGTGCACGGCGCCGGCCGTGCCGCGCGCCGGTTGCTCGAGGACTCGAGGGAGGTGATCGCGGCCCGCTATGGCGCGCCGGCCGCCAACGTCGTCTTCACCTCCGGCGGTACCGAGGCCGACGCCCTGGCGGTGCGCGGGCTCGGAGCCGGCCGGCGCGTGCTGGTCGGAGCGACCGAACATGAGGCGGTTCGCGCCGCCGCCGGTCCCGGGTCCGTCGTGCTGCCAGTGATCGGCAACGGGACGATCGACCTCGACGCACTGGACGCGGCGCTCGAGGCGTCGGGGCCGGCGCTCGTCTGTCTGATGCTGGCCAACAACGAGACCGGCGTGCTGCACCCGATCGAGGCCGCCGCTCTCCTCTGCCGGCGCCATCGAGCGTTGCTGCATGTCGATGCGGTGCAGGCGGCCGGCCGGCTGCCCGTGTCGCTGGCGACACTCGGGGCATCGAGCCTGGCGCTGTCGGCGCACAAGCAGGGTGGGGTGGCCGGTGCCGGTGCCCTGCTGCTCGCACCCGGCGTCGAGCTGACCGAACCGCTGTTTGCCGGCGGCGGGCAGGAGCGGGGCCGGCGTGGCGGCACGCCGCCGCTGCCGGCGATCGCCGCCTTCGCCGCGGTCGCCGGCATCGAACCACCCGGCCATCTCGGCGCGCTGCGCGACCGGATCGAGCGGGCGGCGGTCGGCGCCGGGGCGATCGTCTGCGGAGCGGCCGCCGAGCGGCTGGCGAACACGACCTGCCTGGCACTGCCGGGCAGGCCGGCCGCCGCGCAACTGATCGCGCTCGACCTCGCCGGGTTCGCGGTCTCGGCAGGCTCCGCCTGCTCCTCGGGAAAGGTCGCCAGGAGCCACGTCCTGGACGCGATGGGTTTCGGCGCGATCGCCGGACAGGCCATCCGCGTGTCGTTGCCCTGGGATGCGACGGAGGCGGACGCGGACGGTTTCGCGCTCGCCTACATCGGGATGGCAGCGAGGGCGGCGGCATGAGCGGCCTCATCTATCTGGACCACCAATCGACGACCCCGTGCGACCAGCGGGTCCTCGAGGCGATGTGGCCGTTCTTCGCGACCGGCTACGGCAACCCGCACAGCGCCACCCACCCGCCCGGGCGATTGGCCGCGGACGCGGTCGAGGCGGCGCGTGCCGTGGTCGCCTCCCTGCTCGGCGCCGATCCGCGCGAGATCGTGTTCACCTCCGGGGCGACGGAGGCCAACAACCTCGCCATCAAGGGCGCGGCGCGCTTCGCGCTCGCGTCCGGCGACGCGAGACGCCGGATCGTGACGCTCGCAACCGAGCATCCGTGCGTGCTCGAAAGCGTGCGCGACCTGGAGCGGGAGGGTGTCGAGCCGGTGGTGCTCCCGGTCGGCGCCGACGGCCGCCTCGATCTCGAACGCCTCGAGGAGGCACTGCGCACGCCGACCCTCCTGGTCAGCGTGATGGCTGCCCACAACGAGACCGGCGTGCTCCAGGCGCTGGGCGCGATCGCCGAACGCGCGCATGCGGCCGGAGCCCTGCTGCACACGGATGCGGCCCAGGCGGTGGGCAAGATCGCCTTCGACGTGGCCGCCCTCGGCGTCGACCTCGCGTCCCTCAGCGCGCACAAGATGTATGGCCCCAAGGGCGTGGGCGCCCTGTTCGTCCGGCGGCGGCCGCGGGTGCGGCTCGCGCCGCTGTTCTCCGGCGGTGGGCAGGAGCGCGGGCTGCGCTCCGGCACGCTGCCGGCGCCGCTGATCGCAGGCTTCGGCGAAGCCTGCCGGATCGCGTCGATCGAGCGCGTCGCCGAGCAGGAGCGGACCCGGGCCCTGCGCGACCGGCTGCTGGCGCGGCTCAGCGCCGGCGTTCCAGGACTCGGCGTCAACGGCAGCCTGGCGCACCGGCTGCCGGGCAACCTGAACGTGGCTTTCCCCGGCGCCTCGGCGCTGGCGATGATCGATGCCTGTCCCGACCTCGCGATGTCGACCGGCTCGGCCTGCTCGTCGGCCGAAGTCGAGCCGAGCCGGGTGCTGCGCGCCATGGGGCTCGACGATCGGACGGCGTCCGCGAGCTTGCGCCTCGGCGTGGGACGAACTACCTCGGCCGCCGAGATCGAACGCGCGGCCACCCTGCTGGTCGGCGCCTACCGGAACATCGGGGCGAGCGTCGAGGCGCCCCGCGAGACGATCGAGGCCTGACCGCCGATGCCGACCATGACCTTCGTCGAACGCAACGGCCGCCCGCGGGAGGTGCAGGCACCGCTCGGCCACTCGCTGCTGGAGATCGCGCAGGCGAACGGGGTCGACATCGAGGGGGCGTGCGAGGGCTCGCTCGCCTGCGCCACCTGCCACGTGATCGTGGACCGGAACTGGTTCGACAAGCTCGTGCCGCCGACGCCCGACGAGGACGACATGCTCGACCTCGCGGTCGGGCTGACCAGGCAGTCGCGGCTCGGCTGCCAGATCGTGATGACCGAGCGCCTCGACGGCCTCGTCGTCAGCCTGCCGCCGGCCTGAGATGCGCGTGCTCGCCGCGATGTCCGGCGGCGTCGACAGCGCGGTGGTGGCCGGGCTGCTCGCCGAGCAGGGCCACGAGGTCGTCGGCGCGACCCTGCAGCTCTACGACGCCGGCCGCACCTCAGCCCGGATTCTTGATGGGAGCGCGCCTTCCGCGCGACGCACCTGCTGCGCCGGGCGCGACATCCACGACGCCCGCCGCGTGGCCGACCATCTCGGCATCGCGCACTACGTCATCGACGCCGAGCAGCGCTTCCGCGACACGGTCATCGCCCCTTTCGCCGACAGCTACGCCCAAGGCGAGACGCCGGTGCCATGCGTGCGCTGCAACCAGGGTGTGAAGTTCACCGACCTGCTCGGGCTCGCACGCGACCTCGGCTGTGAGGCGATGGCGACCGGGCACTACGTACGGCGCGTCGAGGGTCCTGCGGGGGCCGAACTGCACCGGCCCGCCTCGGCGGCACGCGATCAGAGCTGGTTCCTGTTCGCCACCACGCGCGAGCAGCTCGAATTTCTCCGTTTTCCGCTGGGCTCGATGGACACCAAGGACGACGTTCGCCGGGAGGCGCAGCGCCTCGGCATTCGTGTCGCCGGCAAGCCCGACAGCCAGGACATCTGCTTCGTGCCTGACGGTGGCTACGACGCGATCGTCCGCGCCGGGCGCCCCGACGCGCTCACGAGTGGCGAGATTGTGGCCGAGGACGGTGCCGTCCTCGGAGGGCACGCGGGGATCGCCCATTACACGGTGGGCCAGACCAGGCGTCTGGGGCTGGCCGCGATGCGCGACGGGCGGCGTCAGGCGGTGCGCCGGATCGAGCCGAGCTCGCGACGGATCGTGGTCGGACCGCGCGATGGCGGCGGCGGCAGGTCGATCCTTGTCGGGGAAACCAACTGGCTGGCCGAGCCGCCAACGCGGCCGTTTCGCGCCGCCGTGCAACTGCGCGCGCGCGAGGCGCCGCGACCCTGCGTCATCACCGCGACAGATGGCCGCGCGATCGTGACGCTCGACGAGCCGGCGCTGGCAGCGCCTGGACAGGCCTGCGTCGCCTATGACGGGACCCGCATCCTCGGAGGCGGCTTCATCCTGCGCGAGGACCGGCCATGAGCGGACGGTTGATCATCGGCACCAGGCGCTATTCGTCATGGTCGCTGCGCGGGTGGCTCGCCGTTCGGCTCGCAGCGCTCGACGTGGACGAGATCGTGATCCGGCTGTCCGGCGGCAACACGCCCGAGCTCAAGAGCCTGTCGCCGAGCGGGCGTGTGCCGGTGCTCGAGCACGACGGTGTGCAGACCTGGGACAGTCTCGCCATCTGCGAATACTGCGCCGAGCGGACGCCGGCCCTGTGGCCAACGGGCCGCAACGACCGGGCGATCGCGCGGTCGTTCGCCGCCGAGATGCACGCAGGATTCCTGCCGCTTCGCTCTGCGATGCCGATGAACCTCGGTCGCCTCGGCCGCCCGCCGCTCGCCGGCGTGTCCGCCGAGGTCGCCGCCGACATCGCGCGCATCGACGACATCTGGCGGTCGGCGAAGGGACCCTTCCTGTTCGGCGCCGGGTTCGGAGCGGTCGACGCGATGTTCGCCCCCGTGGTGACGCGACTGTTGTCGTACGACGCCGTCCCTGAGCGCAGCCGTGCCTATTGCGAGGCGGTGCGGGCGTTCCCGTTGGTGGCGCGCTGGTACGACGAGGCGACCGCCGAACCCGAAGACTGGCAACTCGCCTCCACCGAGGCAGTGTAGGAGAGCGTGATGGCGGGTGAGGGCCTGGTTCCGGTGACCGTGCTGACCGGATATCTCGGTGCCGGCAAGACGACGCTGCTGAACCGCATCCTCAGCGAGCGGCACGGGAAGAAATACGCCGTCGTGGTCAACGAATTTGGCGAGCTGGGCATCGACAACGACCTCGTCGTGGACACCGACGAGGAAGTCTTCGAGATGAACAACGGCTGCGTCTGCTGCACCGTGCGCGGCGACCTGATCCGCATCGTCGCCGGCCTGATGAAGCGGCGAACCAAATTCGACGGCATCATCGTCGAGACCACGGGGCTCGCCAATCCGGCGCCGGTCGCGCAGACCTTCTTCGTCGACGATGACGTCCGCGCGCGCACTCGTCTCGACGCCATCGTCACCGTGGTCGACGCGAAGAACCTGCCGGCACGGCTCGCCGACAGCGCCGAGGCGCTGTCGCAGATCGCCTTCGCCGACGTCGTCGTGCTCAACAAGATCGACCTCGTCGACGCGAACGAACTCGATGCCGTCGAGGCCGCCATCCGGCGCATCAACCATTCGGCACGCATCCTGCGTGCCGAGCGTGGCCAGGTGCCCATCGGCGAACTTCTCGAGCAGGGCGCCTTCGACCTCGCACGCATCCTGGAGCGCGAACCGGACTTCCTCGACAACACCGAGCACAGCCACGACGACGACGTGAGCAGCATATCCTTCGAGCTCACCGAGCCCGTCGACGGCAAGCGGTTCCAGGCCTGGATCGGCCTGCTGCTGCAGGAGCGCGGCGGCGACCTGCTGCGCACCAAGGGGATCCTCGACTTTGCCGGCGAGGACAAGCGTTTTGCCTTCCAGGCCGTGCACATGATGGCCGATGGCGGCTTCATTGGGCCCTGGCGCGACGGCGAGAAACGCAGCTCGCGCCTGGTCTTCATCGGCCGCAACCTCAACCGCGTCGTGCTGCGCCGGGGGTTCGAGAGCTGCGCGGCCTGAGCCGCCTGCTCGAGGAACGCGGACACACCCGCCACGTCGAGGGCCACGTCACCGCCTGCGCCTTCGACCGCGCCGACCGCGAGATCGCCTTCGCCAGCGGCGAGGGCACGCTGCACATCGCCTCGCGCCACGGCGACACATGGCGCGACATCCCGGCGCACGACGGCGCCATCCTGTGTCTCACCACCGGCCTCGTTGCAGGCAGCTTCCTGACCGGCGGCGACGACGGCGCGCTCAACCGGGTGGGAACGGAGGCGGTGGCGATCGCCGAGTTCGGCAGCCGCTGGGTCGAGGCCATCGCGCGCCACGGCGACGGATCGATCGCGGCCGCGATCGGCAAGCGCGTGGTCCTGCTCGATGCCAGCGGCGCCATCATCAAGACGCTCGAGCATCCCTCCACCGTCACCGGCCTCACCTTCGACGCCAGGGGCAAGCGTGTCGCGGCCTCGCACTACAACGGCGTCTCGCTGTGGTTCGTGGCCTCGAAATCCGACACGCCGCGACTGCTGGAGTGGAAGGGCAGCCACATTGCGGTCGCCATCCACCCGCAGGGCGAGGCGGTGGTCACCGCCATGCAGGAGAACGCGCTGCACGGCTGGCGCCTGTCGGACGGCCATCACATGCGCATGTCAGGCTACCCGCAGAAGACGCTGTCGCTGTCGTTCTCCAAAACGGGCAAGTGGCTGGCGACATCCGGTGCGGACGCGGTGGTGCTGTGGCCGTTCTTCGGCGGCGGCCCGATGGGCAAGCAGCCGCTCGAACTCGCCCCCGGTGCGGGCCAGGCCTGCACGAGGGTCGCATGCCACCCGTCGATGGACACGGTGGCGGCCGGCTTCGCGGACGGCTCGGTGCTGCTGGCCGACATCGCCACCGAGCGCATCCTGCCCGTCTGCGGCCCCGCCCAGGAGAGCGGCGCAGTCACCGCGCTCGCCTGGAG
>CAXTSH010000068.1:17198-19741 GCA_964246925.1 uncultured Acetobacteraceae bacterium | reverse complement strand
CAGTCATCGCCAAGCGGTCATCTCCGGCTCAATTAAGGAGAGTAACCCCAAGAAACGCGAGTATTTGAAAACGTTTATCTCGTGTGGACGCATAATCCTGTTCTGTCGTTGAGTTGCCCGAGGTGGAAAATGAGCATGACTTCGCTCGGGAAAATACGGGATCGGGATTCGCGAAACGACCTTTGAGTGCTGCTCGACGCAAACGTCTTTCGGGTAGCGATCACCACGCCGGCTTCCTCCAGCGCGAGGACGACGCGTTCCGCCCGAAAGCTCCGCCCTCCGTTGCTTAACCAAGAGGCGTTGAACGTGGTAGGCAAAGCCTGAGGCACCTCTCATTAGTTCCAGTCTTCCTTCTTAGCGGACCTGACAACGTGTCTAATCACGTCGCGCAGACGCTCGAGGGTCCGGAGGTCTCGGTGGAAACCTAGCCAGATGCTACCTTCCGGAGCTTTTGCTTTGATCTCGATGCGTTTCAGCGCGTAGCGGTCTGCGACTAAGCGCGGAAGCAAGGCCAGGCCCGCGCCCTGTTCGCAAGCCAATGCCTGGGTATCACGACAACTGCAGAATACGCTTTTGCGCGCGCTTGGGAAATGATCCTTCAGCCAGGGTTCCTCCCAAGCATGTCCCGATGAAGCATTTTCACCGACGATTAGGCGATGTCCGTCGCCGCCCGCGTCAGCCGGCCAACGTTCATGTTCGGCAAGATAATCATACGAAGCGAACACGTCATATTCAATTCCTGTCAGGCATCGTTGAAGGATGTCCGGTTCACTAAACGCTTGCTCGCCTGCAAAAGTTGATCTGAAAGCCACCTCAGCATCGCGACGACTGAGGTCTAGGGTAGGGCTGTCGTGAACGAAGCCGAGGGTCAGGTTCGGATTGGATCGAGTCAATGTCGAGAGTGGCCGGCCGAGCAAATGTCGCATGATCCACTGTCGCGACGCGATGCGTATCTCTCCTGCCAATCCGCTGGATTTAGTTGTCAATCGTCGCTCAAGGGCTAGCGCTGATTGCTCCATTGCCTCAGCGTCAGTCAGGATCGAGGTACCATCTCTCGTCAATTGCAGTCCATCAGATGTCCGTATGAAGAGGGACGAGCCAAAGACGCGCTCGATAGCTCGCAATCGGCGTCCTAGCGTTGGCTGGCTCAAACTGAGCTTCGGTGCTGCAGCACTCAATGTGCGTGAGCGCGCAATGACCAGAAAGACTCGGATGTCGTCCCAACTAAGCGCGGACCGATCACCGGCCATCTGAACTTACGCCCATTGACAAGACCCCAAGCCGAGGCTGATCCACCAAAGCGCGATGGCAGCGACGCCTCTAGTTTATGGCCGGAGCGCGCGTCCGGCTCTTGTTCCTGTCGCTCGTTCACCGGCTGCGTCGCTGGCACAATGTCTCGACGCTGCTGCTTGGGGTGCTGCGTCTCTGCACTGGCTGACGGTCGAAAGACGGCGTACTGACGAATCGGTCGTGAAAACGGAAACTGAGGGGTGAAACGTGCAAGGTGACCTAGTGACTATGCACTACCGTGGTTTGCTTCAGGCGGCAAGTGCGTAATGCCGCAGCAAAACCCGCCGGAACGCACGAATGAGATCGAGCGGATCAGGGTCGCCGACCAGATTGCCCGAGTCATCAAGCGCGACATCCTCAAGGGCTCACTTCAGCGCGGAGCCAAGTTGCCTGCTGAGCGAGACCTCGCTCGACGTTATGGGGTCAGCGGGGCTACAATTCGGGAAGCAACGCGCTCTCTATCCACGCTCGGCCTTGTAGATGTCCGCCACGGCAGTGGCGCATACGTGACCGCCGACACGGTTTTCCTGGTCGCGACTACGCTCGGCGCCATTATCCAGCTCGGCAAGCTGGGTCCGGCGGACGTCTTGAGCGTTCTAAGCACGCTGAACCGTCAGGCTGCCGTGGAGGCAGTCAACTCCGCGACGGAGGATGATCATGAAAACCTTTGTCGGACCCTTGCTGCAGTTGATGACGCAAGTAATCCGGCAGAGGCGGCAGCGGCCTTAAGGGCGTTTCACAGCTCGCTTGTAGCTGGAGCGCACAACGCCCTGCTTGCAGCACTTTGTGGTTTTCTCACCGACATTCAGGTCGAACTAGCGCTTAGTCTCGCTGACGGCTCGATGGAGATATGGCACATGGTTTTGAACAAGTTAAAGCCTTCTCGAACACAACTCGTGCACGCCGTTCTCAACCGCGACATCGACCGCGTCATCACAAACTGTGATCTGTTCAACCGAACCGCCAATGACGTCATAGTTGGGTTGCCCCGGGCAATCGAAGTCCACCTAACTGATCCGCAGCTGCGTGACCTGTTAAGCAACACGGTGGACCGCATCGACTGAGCTGATCCAGTTCTCCCATTTGCTCGACAATCGATCCGCGGTTCAGCAGGACCAGCTGCTCATCTGCCACCGACAGGCTGCGAACTGGCACGCCGCCGAGCGCGGGCCCGCAGCGACGCCGAAGCGGCCATCCGGGTGAACCTGGACACGCCGACTGAACTGATCAGTCGCACCTTGATCGTCAGACCG
>CAXTSH010000068.1:0-17098 GCA_964246925.1 uncultured Acetobacteraceae bacterium | reverse complement strand
GGTGAACCTGGACACGCCGACTGAACTGATCAGTCGCACCTTGATCGTCAGACCGTCTGCAGCCCGGACGGGACCTGTTCGCGCGGCCATAGGGACAAAGCTTGCAATAGCTCGTTTCCGATCGATCTCTGAAGCAGAACTGGACCAGAGTAACCGAGGCCGCTCAGGGCCTCGCGTTGGCCGCCACACTGTCCAGCGCTCCAGGGACAATCGGCAGGTCCACGGGAACGGCCTGGGTTGGAATGGGCGTCTGCTGCCAACCTCCGCCCAGCGCTACGTAAAGATTGACCACGTCATTGACCAACGTCATGTCGGTTTGCACCAGTTGCTGCTGCGACGAGACCAGCGTGCGTTCATCATTCAGCACCTGGATGAAATTGGCCAGTCCGTTGGAATATTGGCTCGTCGCCAAGCGTAGCGTGTCGTTGGCCGACCTCACGGTCGCCGCCAGCTTGTCGCGCTGCTCGCGATCGGTTCGATAGGCGACCAGATCATTTTCAACTTCGCTGAGCGCATTTAGGACGGTCTGCCGGTAGTTCAGCGCCGACGCTTCCGCTTCTGCGCGCGCCAGGCGCAGGTTTGCGGTGAGCTTTCCGCCCTGGAAAATCGGCAGAGAGATGCTCGGTCCGGCGGCATAAAAGTGGCTTGCCCAATTGGTCAGGTAGCTTGCATCCAGAGCCCGGAGTCCGAGATTGCCGGTCAGCGACACGTCGGGATAAAAATTTGCCACGGCTACGCCGACGTTCGCGACTGCGGCATGTAGCTGAGCCTCCGCCTGGCGAATATCAGGTCGGCGCCGGGCAAGCGTGGACGGCAGACCGATGCCGATGGTCGGAGGCAGATCTGGAAGCGGCGCCGGCTGCGAGAGCAGCTCATCCAGCGTGCCGGGTGGCCGACCGACGAGCACGTTGATCTGATTGATCGCCTGCTCGCCCTGCTTCTCGTAAGCGGAAAGCTGCTGCTGATAGGTCAGAAGCTGAGTTTTCGCTTGCTCGGTGTCGAGCGCAGTCCCAAGACCCTGACGCTCCAGCCGTTTGGTCAGCACCAGCGAGTCTTGCGCGGCACGGATGTTCTGTTCCTGGCTCGCGGTGAGCGCCTGCGCGCCGCGGAGCTGGACGTAGGCCTGGGCGACTTGGCTCTCGATCATGATCAGCGAGGCGCGGGTCGACTCTGCTTGCGCAACCGTATTTGCCCTCGCCTGCTCGACCGAGCGGCGGACCTGCCCGAAAAGGTCGAGCTCCCAAGACGAGCTCAGCTCGAGCTGGTAAAGGTCGAACGGTTGCACCAGCTGGTTCAGCGCTTGATTGATCCCCGGCTGGTAACTGCTGAGCGAGGAGGTTCCGGAAGCGAACGAGTTCAGGTCACTGTAGACGCCCTGCGACTCAAGGATGCCTTTCGCCCCAATCTGTTCGCGGTTGTAGCTCGCCGTGCCACTCAACATCGGCAGCCCGGCCGCTCTAGCAATGACTATATTCTGCCGGGCTTCGACGACGCGAAGCAGCGCTTGTTGCAGGTTGAGATTGCCGCCGACCGCCATGTCGGTGAGGCGGCTCAGGACCGGATCGCCGAAGCGGTTCCACCAGCGCGGGTCAGGGTCGGCCGCTTCGCTAACTGTCTCGTCACCCGCCCGCCGGTCCTGCCATCGAGCGGTTGCTGAGTTTGCCGGCGGTTTGAAGTCTGGTCCGAGTGTGCACCCGCCTAGAATCAGTAGCGTCGCGCAAATGCTCAGTCCGAGAGGGCTCAAGCGGCACCTCCTCCGCTTGCCTTCGGCTTCGCGTTCGACAGCAGGAAGCCGCAAGCTGCCAGGAGCAGGGATGCCAATCCCATCATGATGAAGACGTCGTTGTAAGCGAGCACCGCGGCCTGCGTCTGCAGCATTTGGTAGACCTCGCCCGGAGCCGAGCGGACGGCCTGCGACAGTGGCGTACCAACGTCGATGAACTCCTGCTGAACCCGCTGTAGAAGCACCTGGTAGGGCTCGTAGCTCGATGAGAGCGTGGCGATGAGATGGTTTTGCCGGACCTGTTGCTGGTCGGTAACTAATGCGGTCGCGATTGAGATGCCAACACCGCCGACTACATTGCGTGACATGCTGAAGAGCGCGGCCGCATCCTCGTTAAGTTCCTCCGGCACGGTCACGTAAGCAGCTGTGCTAATCGGCACGAAGAGGAGCGCCAGGGCCGCCGACTGGGCCGTTCGGAACAGGGCCAGATGGTAGAAGTCGACGTTAGACACGAGGTTTGAGGAGTAGAACAACGATGCCGCCATTGCGAACGACCCCGAGATGATCACATACTTAACCGGTATCAATCCGAGTACCTTACCGACTACCGGGATGAGGATCATCAGCACGATTGCACCCGGTGTCAGGACAAGACCGGCCAGCGTCGCTGTGTAACCGAGCTGCTGTTGAGCGAACTGCGGCACAAGTATGGAGCTAGCGTAGAGAACGAAGCCCATCAGTGCGATGGCAATCCAGCTCAGCGCGAAATTGCGATCTCTGAAGACGCGGAGATCGACGACCGGGTGCCGGACGAGAAGCAGGTAAGGAATGCCTACCACAAAGCCCACGAGCGATGTAACGAACATGAACCGGACGAACGACGACGATAACCAGTCATAATCTTCACCGCGATCGAAGCCGAGTTCGAGGCATCCAAGCGCAAGCGCAATGAATGCGGTGCCCACATAGTCAAGACGGCTAACGTGTACTTGCCCATCCTCAATCGACTTGTCTTTGACGAGACGCACCACGCCCAGGAACGTTACCACCCCGATGGGTACGTTGATCAGGAAGATCCAATTCCATGAGTAGTTGTCAGTCAGGTAGCCTCCGACCAGTGGTCCAAGTGCCGGTGCGATGATGGTGGCGACCGCGGCGATTGAGAAACCCTGCTGACGCTTCTCAGGTGGGAAGACGTCGAGAATGATTTGCTGCTGCGAAGGCTGGAGGCCCCCACCAAAGAAGCCCTGGAACATGCGAAAAAGGAGCAGCTCAGGGAAAGAAGTCGAGACTCCGCAGCCGAAAGACATCACCGTAAAACCCGCGATTGAAATGAGAAAATAGGCCTTCCGTCCAATCCTTCGGGTCAAAGCACCCGAAATGGTCAAGACGATGCCGTTCGCGACGAGATAGGTGGTCAGGGTCCACGTCGCATCGTCGCTGCTGACGGCGAGGCTACCGGCGATGTGCGGCAGCGCGACGTTGACAATCGTGGTATCGAGCACCTCCATGAACGCACCGAGGGTGACGACCGAGGCGACGAGCCACGGGTTAGCTCCGCCTCCTTGCTCCTCCCTCATCTCACGTCGACAGTGGGGTCGACCGAGAGACCGAGCGGCAAGCCACGGCGCTGGTCAAGTCCGTCATCAATCACGATCTTGACCGGCACCCGCTCGACGATCTTGACCCAGTTGCCAGTGGCGTTTTGCGCCGGGAAGGTGCTGAACTGCGATCCGCTGCCCTGCTGAATACTATCAACGTGGCCATGCAGCTTCAGATGCGGATACGCGTCGACGGTGATTGTGACGTGCTGCCCCGGTTGCATTCGCGCAAGCTGGGTCTCCTTGAAGTTTGCGATCACCCAGGTACTCGGCGCGACGAGGTAGAACGCCTGCGCTCCTGCCTGGAGATAGGTTCCGACGTCGAAGTTGCGCATGGTAACGTAGCCGTCCTGCGGTGCCCGGATCGTAGTGTATGAGAGGTTCACTTCGGCCTGAGCAAGGTTCGCTTCCGCCTGCTTAACTGAGGCGGCCTGCTGCGTGACCGTGTCCTCGGCGGTTTCGATGTTCTCCGGGACCAGAGCGGCGACTTGCACTTGGGCGCGCGACGAGGTGACGGAGGCAGTATCTGATCGTAGCGTAGCCGATGCCTGATCGACATTGTTCTGCGTGGTCGCGCGCGGATCGACTTTGTGCTGGCGCTCATAATCCTTCTCAGCATTCGTCTGGTTGGCGCGGGCCTGCGTAAGCGAGGACTCCGCCTCTACGAGCTGGGCGGGCACGCGGATTTGGGAGATTTCAAGATTGACTTTCGCGCTGGCGAGTTGTGCACGCGCCAGATCAAGAGCGGCGCGGGCTTGATCACGCGCCGCGAGGTAGATCCGCGGGTCGATCCTGAGGACGAGCGCGCCCTGCCGGACGAATTGATTGTCGTCCACGGCTCGCTGGACGACGAAGCCGGCGACTTGGGGCGCTACTGACACTGAATTGCCTTGTGTATAGGCATCGTCCGTACTCTCGAAGCCTCTCGTTCCCAGCCAGTAAGCAATTCCGCCGGCAACGGCCAGGAGGACGACGACCGACAGCAGAAGTATCGGCCAAGCGCGCCTACGTCGCCCAGGGAGAGCGCCCTCGGACGATGAACCCGCCCCGCTCTTGTTTACGACGGCGTCTTCGACTGCGTTCAAGTGATTATCCCCGGGCGACGAGCTTCATCTCCGCAGCTGCAAGCGTTGGTGTCGCCACTGAAGATTCTGACTCGGTTCACCCTCATCCTCTCCGGATACGATGCGACTGCGCCAGGACTAGAAGGCCTGCGAAGATCAAGCTTCCAACGATCCAGATCGCAAGGTGAATGCCGTGACCGATCAGGCCCGCTGTGAGCACAGCAATGGCCTCAATCGGGAAAATGCCAGAAAGTGTTTGTGGATCGGCGACCTTGGCGTCGGTGATTAAGCGCGGGATCATCAGCAATTGCCAAAAGACAAACATTGTCGCAGTCGAGACAATGCCTAACGTTCCACGTCTTCTGATCGCTGGAGGTTTGTCGTTTCCTGGCCCCGCCGACTCTTCGCCTCCGTACACGTACGCGCCCCTTCGGAATGGCTGTAACTCAAGAGCGCGCCGTAGGATCCTCAGAAGGCGTTCGCGCAATTAATCTGTCCATTCCACACTCAACGAGCGGGATCAAGCATGGCGTGCATGCATAAATGAATGACGGTTATGCATTTGAGGCGCTCGCTTATGCGAGCGCAGGCCGGCACTATGTCTCCCAGGCAACGGAACTCGTGAGCGAACGAGAATGATTACCCTTTCTCAAGCATGCACCATTGTTGACGAGACGCTCGCCTATGCGCGAGCCAGTGAACTCGATCCGATGACGGTTGCTGCTTTGGACGCACGGGGTTGCGTCGTTCTACTTAAGATGGAGGACGGGTCAGGCCTATTGCGCCCCGAGATCGCAAGCGGCAAGGCTTGGGGCGCTCTCGGAATGGGATTTGGCACTCGAAATCTTGCAGGACGTGCCCAAAGGTTGCCCGCTTTCTTCGGAGCTCTGGCAGACTTGGCGAGGGGTCGCGTCTTGCCCGTTCCCGGCGGCGTCCTAGTCCGCTCTGGCACGGGACAAATCCTCGGAGCAGTCGGGGCGAGCGGGGACGTCGCCGACAACGACGAGGCTTGTGTCGTAGCTGGGATCAAAGCGGCGGGTCTCATCGCCGATCCAGGGGCACCGACATCATAGACACGTCACCAGCTCATAGCACCGATCATGATAGACCCTTGCCTCCAATCTATCGCGTCCTGATCAGTGCGAACGGCGCAGCAAAGTCGCGGTCTCGTTCCGAGAGGCACCTACTCTATCAACAAGATGCAAAACTCTTACCAGGCGAACAGCGTCCACTCCGTTTGATTGGAAGATCTCTCATGTCCGTCGGCCATAAATCACTTCTCACGCTGGTCGCCGAGAAGACCGTGCCGATCGGCATGCAATGTTTTACCGGCGATCACAAGCTCATCGAGGTGCTCGGCAAAACCGGCTTCGACTACGTTTGGCTTGATACAGAGCATAGTGCGCTGAACCCGCGGGCGCTGGAGGACGTCATGCGTACCTGCGAGGCCGCCGGCCTGATTCCAATCGTGCGGATCCCAGATCCCGCCGATGGTACGTCGGCGCGACGGGCACTTGAGGCCGGTGCCGAGGCTGTCATCATCCCGATGGTGCGGTCCGCTGCCGACGTACGGGGTATCATCGAAGCTCTCACCTTTCCGCCGGCGGGCAAGCGCGGACTGTGTCCCGGGCTTCGTGTGCCCGGCTATTCCATCACCCTCTTCAACGGCTACATGCAAGAGAACAACGACAACCTATACGTCATTCCGATGATCGAGACCGTGGACGGCCTAGCCAACGTCGAAGAGATCTGCGAAATACCACAAGTTAAGGCTCTTGTATTCGCATCTGGGGAGTTGTCCTTCGCCATGGGCGAAGGCGCTGCAGCCGATAACAGCCCCAAGATTAAAGAAGCACACCAGACCGTATTGGCGGCCGCGAAGCGGCACGGCGTGGCGATGATTGGAGGACCGATCTTCAATCCAACACCTAAGAGCTGCGGCAAGGCATTGGAGGATGGAATCTCCATTCTCTGCATCGGACTCGATACTATGGCTTTCCGCCAACTCTGCGAAGCGACCGTTGCCGCCGCAAACGCGGCGGTGCAAGCGAACCCGGCTTATAGCCGGCCGCCGCCACCTCCCAGCGGTTTCCCACCTGCTCCCGAGTCGAGGCGATAAAGACGGCCTCGGTACATGCAACACTTTTCATCATGGAGAAAGACGATGCCAGTAGTCAAGCGCCACGTCATCGGGATCAAAGCGGATAAGAAGTCCGGTGTGGTCTTCAGCGACAACCCTAACAGCCAGCAGGTGCCAGACATTTTCTGGCGTTCGACACTTTGGAACACGACCGAGCTGCCTGTCGACAACACCATTCCGGGCGATCGCGCGGCCGATGTCACCGCGCGAGAACCCGCGGAGAACGGCCTGACCTTCCGGGCGCTTGAGATCCCGCCTGACATCAAGGATGCCAAAAAGCACATTGAGATCCTGCAGGAGCTAAACAAGAAGGTGAAGCAGAAGTATCCGCCCACGGACGCAGACTTGGCCCGACATCCCAGCATGCACCGTACCGATACGCTGGATATGTTTACAGTCGCATACGGTGAGATCCACCTGGTCTCTGACACAGATGAAGTTTTGTTGCGCCCCGGAGACAGCGCCATCGTCCAGGGTGTAAACCACGCTTGGGCCAACAAGTCTGACAAGCCGTGCATGATCATTGGCGTCATGGTGCATGCGAAGCCCCATCCCAAAGAGTCGTATCCCGCGGAAGGTCTGTGACCAAATAGATGGATTCCCTGATGCGAGTGGCAGCAAACGTTCAGCAGTGAGGCGTCGGCGCAACACTGGGACGTACGAACCCGCGACGTATGTTCATTCAGCCGTGCTCTGGCTTGGCTGGATGGCTGCGTAGGAGACATCTGCAATGACGCCATTTGCCCTTGCAACCGTACGAACCAACTCGGGTCCAAGCGTCGCACTTTTGGTCGAGGGGCAATACTATACTCTTGCGAGTTTAGTTCCCGACATGACCAGGATGGACATGCTTGGCCTTCTGCATGATTGGGAGCGGGTCCTGCCGCGTCTGAAAATGGCGGCCGTATCGAGAGGGCCTGCAGCGGCGCTGGCCGACCCGGAACTGTTGACTCCTGTGCTTTACCCGGAGACGCTGCTAGCCGTCGGAGCAAATTACTCCGGACACCTGAAGGAGATGGGGCTGAAGGTCGAGAAATGGGCCGTCATGCCGTTCTTCATTAGGCCGCCGAGGGCCTGCCTCGTCGGTCCAGGCCCTACGGTGCGTATCCCCCGCTCGACACAGGAGTTTGACTGGGAGTGCGAGTTAGCTGTCGTGGTGGGCCGCACGCTTCGTCATGCCTCCAGAACGGAAGCGGCGGCGGCCATAGCCGGATTCACGATCGGCTTGGATCTTTCGTGCCGCGATCTCATGACGGTTGATAACGAGATGCACACTGACCTGCTACGTGGCAAGGCACAGGATACGATGGCTCCTTGCGGCCCGGTTTTGGTGCCCTCGGAGTTCATCAGCAACGTCGACGACCTACGGATTAGGCTCGCGGTCAATGATGAGCCAATGATGGACGCTCGGACGTCCGAGATGATGTACAAATGCGACGAGATACTCAGCACCATCAGCGACTACATCACGCTTCAGCCCGGGGATATCTGTCTCACCGGCTCTCCGTCGGGCTCCGCCCGCGCGCACGGCGATCGCTGGTTGAGGCCGGGCGATCGAATCCGGGCCGAGATCGAGACTATCGGTGTCCTCGATGTCGTGGTGTTGGCAGCCGATTGATACCGAAGCTAAAAGCGATGATCTCGACAGACGAGTCAAAGCTGAAGGTTTCCTCAATCTCGAGCCGCTGGTCGCGAAACATAGCGCGCTTGCTCGCCTTCTCAGGAGTTCCGGCGGTCGCGCCTAGCTTGCCAACTTTATCGATCAAAGCCAGCATCGCTTCCGCTCTTACACCACAAGCCAGCGACATGAACTGGAGCCGGACGAAGACAACAAGCTGCTGAGGTGCTGAGTGATATAAGTAATGAACGACTTTCAGAGCTAAGCCGGGAGTGACCTGATGAGCCAGACCGTCGCCGACGTGATCATCGAGACGTTTGCCGACGCGGGAGCCTCGCGTTGCTACGGCATACCTGGTGATACGCTCAACCACGTGACGGACGCGATCCGGCGCAGCAAGCTGCGCTTCGTCCATGTCCGTCACGAGGAGGTGGGCGGTTTCGCGGCGGGTGCGGACGCATTGCTGACCGGCAAGCTCGCGCTCTGCGCGGGGTCGTGCGGACCTGGCAGCCTGCATTTCATCAACGGCCTCTACGAGGCGCATCGCAACCGAGTACCCGTGGTCCTGATCGCAAGCCAAGTTGTTCGGGGCGAAATAGGCTTCGAGTTCCCTCAAGAGGTCGACTTCAAGTCGGTCTACGCCGCGTCCACCGTATTCTGCGAAGAGTTGCGCACGCCGGAGAATGCTCGGCGGCTCGCGGCCGCCGCTGCTCAGGCTGCAATCATCAAGCGTGGGGTCGCGGTGCTCATCGTCCCGGCAGATGTGGCCCGGGCCAAGGCGCCCGAACAGCCACGTTTCGCCGTGCACCCCGCGCAGCCCAAGACCCGGCCGAACGATGACGAATTACATCGCTTGGCCGAGCTGCTCGGCCGGCCCGGACGGGTCGCGATCTATGGCGGTTCCGGTTGCGAACACGCGCGTGATCAGGTCGTGGCGCTGGCGCGGACGCTGATGGCTCCCGTAGCCTACACGTCGCGCGCGAAGGACTTCCTTGAGCATGAGAACCCGTTCGCTGTCGGCATGACTGGCGTGTTCGGCACCGACGGCGGCTACCACGCGCTGATGCAGTGTGACACACTCATTCTGCTCGGCTGCGACTTCGCCTGGAGGCAGTTCTATCCCGACAATGCGACCGTGGTGCAGATCGACATCGAAGGCACTCACCTTGGACGTCGCCACCCAGTGGGTCTCGGTTTGATCGGCGATATAGCCTCGACTGTGGGAGCGCTCATTCCCCTGCTTGAGCCTCGGACCGACCGGGCGTTCCTTGATGACGCGGTGCGACGCCGTGACAGGGCGACCGAGAAACTCGGCAGGAAGGCCGTCGCGAATGGGGGCGCCATCCATCCTCAGTATCTCACCGAACTATTGGCGCACCATGCCGCGCCCGACGCAATTTGGACCGCCGATGGTGGGTCGCCGATGGTGTGGTGCCTGCGGCACGTGCCCTCCACCGGGCGAAATCGCACCCTGGCGAGCCTTACTCACGGCACCATGGCCAATGCAATGCCCCAGGCGCTGGGCGCCGCGGCATCCCAGCCCGGACGTCAAGTGATCTCGTTGTCGGGCGACGGGGGCCTCGCCATGCTGCTCGGCGATCTGCTGACGACGATCCAGGAAAAGCTGCCGATCAAGGTCGTCGTGTTCAACAACTCCTCGCTAGCTTTCGTCGAGTTGGAGCAGAAGGCCGAGGGACTACTCGACAGCTACACCAATCTTGTCAATCCTGACTTCAGCAAGGTGGGAGCCGCGATCGGCCTCTGGAGCCGCCGAGTGGAGCAGTCCAGAGATCTTGACGCCGCGGTCGAGGAGTTCCTTTCGCATGCCGGTCCGGCGCTACTCGACGTCGTGACCGACCGGTTTGAACTCGTTATGCCGGCTCATGTCGAGGCCGCCCAGGTGTTTGGCACTGCGCTGTACTCGGTTAAAGCAATCCTGTCCGGGCGTGTCGGTGATGTGTCGGCGCTGGTCGCCGACAACTTTCTGGAGACTTGAGTTTACGGTTGTGGAAGTAGAGAGGTCGCGACGCCTTGACAAGAATGTCTGGTGCCCGCGATGCGGATCATGTGGTTGACTCATCCAGCCAGCCTGCATTGCCAGAACGGTCCGGCCAAGCGCTTCCAACGTGACAATGCCGGACGCGACTACTTGACCGTGAGCCGACAGACGGCAAAGTTGGCAAGCCTTGGCCTGATCGTCCGCCGCGAGAGCAGCACCGACCGTCGAGTGCGGGAAGGCGAGATCGCGCTCCTGGGCAAGGCGATGACCGATCTGATCGACGCCGCGCACGACCGAATGCTCCGTGCTGGCTTCGCGAACTGGGAGAAGCTGGAGGTCGATACCCTCGTCACCTTGATGCGGAATTCGCCGACGCTCTCATCTCCGGCAGGTAGCTTTCCACGCCGACGCAGTCCCGCCTGATGCTCAGGCCAGTTCGTCACGCGGTAGCGCGCCTTCGGACTGCGGTCTCCTCGGGCAGGTGCTTGAACGGCATCTCGGCGAAGTAGCCGTCCCGACGCCCTTAGCTACTCGGCAGTCTCACCAAGGTGAGGTGGACGACGCCGGAAACAGCCGTGGTGACGTCATGACTAGGAACCCACAACATTGGATTTAGGCGTCCAGAACCTCTAAAATCATGAGTCAACCTATGAGCCGTGTCACCATCCAGGTGATCACGGGCTCTCGCGGCACGCAACTCAGAGGCCAGCCGAGGGGACGAGAAATGATTGGCGAGCCTGCAGCGCCGAACCGCAACCGTCGACTGGCGGTCGTCGAGCACAGTCCGCATCCGATCTGTCGACCAAAATTGCAAGCCGCGCCCCTTCACGGCGAGCGGAGCTATGAGCGCAACCGATTGACGGGCGTTACTGTTCCGGGCGACGACCTGATACTACAGGGCTCCAGCCGGATCGGGTCGACAACGGAACGACGTGCTGCTTGGCTCTGAAATGCACTGGACATTGCGCGTTGGCTGGATCGGCGTTTATAAACTGACTCGATCCAAAGTGATGCCTTTTGCCATCAGGATCGCCGGCCGGGTAAAACAACCGCGGTCTTTGTCAACTGGTAGGCATGTTGCGTTGCTGATCCTCGTGGTGCCGCTCTGTGGATGCTTTCGCATCGGTCCCCAGCGGCTCGATGATGATCAAATTGGCTTCTCGCGCGCGCTCGGCAGTGCGGACAAACGACAGACACTGCTGAACGTCGTCCGGCTCCGTTACGCTGACACGCCGAGCTTTCTGCAGACGACGCAAATCATCTCGGGCTATCAGCTGCAAAGCAACGTCAACGGCGGGTTTGAGGCGTTCCCGGCAACCAACCCGTCGACATACGTAAGCGGCGGTGGGTCGCTGCAACTTCAGCAGAGTCCAACCTTCACCTTTCAGCCGATTACCGGGGAGCAGTTCGCGAACACGTTCATGCGGCCATTTCCTCCGTCGGAACTGCTGCCCTTTCTTCTCAGCGGGCTCCCAATCGACGTATTGTTTCGGCTAAGCGTGCAATCCGTCAATTTACTTGCGAACACAACATCGTTCACGCGGACGACGGACGCGGGTTCACCCGGCTTCTTCTTGCTGCTACACGACCTGCGGCTACTTCAGATCGCGGGCCTGGTCAGCGTGCGCCTAGAGCATGACTCGCATTTGGCCGACAAAGATTCGGCCAAGACGAACGGACGCGTGTTTCTGCTGATGAGCCCAACCAATGATCCTGTGCTGTCACGGGCGGCGAACGAGGCACGACTGCTGCTGGGCCTAATGCCATATGCACATGAAGCAGAGGTTATATACGGGCGAATTCCAGCAAGACGCGGACAGATTGCGATGCTGACGCGATCCATGCTGAGCATGATGAACCAGATCGGATCGCAGATCAACGTTCCACCAGATGACGTCGCGCGTGGCCGAACAATGCCGACGGTGGCCGATGTCGGGATTGAGCATCGCCCGGTGGTGGTCGTGCACTCGGGTGGCGTGGCGCCGAACGGCGCGTACACCGCTGTGCAGTATCATCAGACTTGGTTTGGGATTTCCGATGAAGATTTCGACAGTAAGCTAGCTTTCACGGTGGTTCAGATCCTACTTGCACTCGCGACGACCAGCGTGACGCCAGGGACGGTGATTACGATACCCACAGGGTAGCGTTGCCGCCGCTCCCTTGTGAAACGAAGTACACCGTCTGCTTCGTTCATCTCGGTGCTCTGAGCAACCAGTGCCTCGCCTTGAGGGGGCTCCGGTAGCAACGGAACCGAAAGTTCGATTCAGCCCTCGTCGTCGCCGGCGAGAGTAGGATCGCGCAGAGGCCGCAGCTCGCCCCGCGCGACGGTGTCCGGCAACGTGAAGGCGTAGCGGCCGAGCATGTTGATGTGGTCGAAACCGAGCGGCGAGAGCCGGGCATCGTCCTCGTCGCGCACGTCGAAACCCTCAGCCCGGAGCTGATCGAGGGCGGCATCCATGTAGATCGTGTTCCAGAGCACGATGACGTTGACCACGAGGCCGAGCGCGCCGAGCTGGTCCTCCTGGCCCTCGCGGTAGCGCTGCCGGAGCTCGCCTCGTTTGCCGTGGAACACGATGCGGGCGAGCTGATGGCGGCCCTCCCCGCGGTTGATCTGCATCAGGATGCGACGGCGGTACGCTTCGTCGTCGATGTAGCGGAGCAGGTAGAGGGTTTTGACCAGCCGTCCAAGCTCTTCCAGAGCGCGAGCCAGCCTGGTCGGCCGATCCTTCGTCTGAAGCGTGCGGATCAACCCGGAGGCCAGCACGGTCCCGAGCTTGAGCGACCCGGCCAGCCGCAGCAGGTCCTCCCAGTGCTCCGCGATCAGCGCCGTGTTGACGCGCTGCGCCGCGAGATCGTCCAGTGCGCCGTAGTCGGCCTTGCCGTCCACGCGCCAGAAGCGTGCGCCGCCGATGTCGGCGAGGCGGGGACTGAACTGGAAACCGAGCAAGGAAGATGCCGAACATGACATCGGTGTAGGCGCCGGTGTCGGTCATGATCTCCGTCGGCTGCAGCTCCGTTTGCTGCTCGAGGACGACCGAGAGCAGAACGAGGCTGTCGCGCAGCGTGCCGGGGACGGTGATGCCGTTCAGTCCGGTGAACTGGTCGGATACGAGGTTGTAGAACGTGACCCCGCGCTCGGGCCCGAAGTAGTGCGGGTTCCGACCGGCGTGGATGGTCCGGATCGGCACCACGAAGCGCAGCCCGTCGGCGGACGCGACGTCGCCGCCACCCCAGGCGCGGGCGAGCGGGACGCGGTTCTGGGCGGCAACCAGGGCGGCGTTGGCGCGCGTCAGCGTCTCGGCCCGGACGTAGTTCTGTCGCACCCAGCTCAGGCGCGAGCGGCGCAGCGACGGCCTGTCGAGCCGGATCAGCGGCTCGAACCCGGTGTTGCAGGCCTCGGCCAGCAGCACGGCGCAGAGGCTGGTCGCGACGTCGGCGGCGCGCGCGCCGCCCTCGCTCGCATGAGTGAAGCCGTCCGCGAAGCCGGTGCGCGCGTGCATCTCGAGCAGCAGCTCGGGCAGGTCCACCCGCGGCAGGCGTGCCGCGACCGCGGCCCTCAGGGCGACGAGGCTGGGCGGATCGTCGACCCGGTCGAGAGCGGTCAGCACCAGCTCGTCGCCGTCGATCGCCACGGCGGCGTTGCCGGGGAGGTTCGCGGCGGTCGTTCGGAAGGCGACGTCGAGGCGCTCCGAGAGGCGCGCGATCTCGGCGGGCGCGTCCGTCGACAGGCCGAGCGTGCGGCAAATGGCAGGTCTCGCCGCTTCCCATGCCGGGCCGGACAGCAACCCGAGGCGCGGGTCGGCGTAGCGCAGGCTCGGCGAGGCGAACAGGTCGCGGCGCCGGATTGCCGTCCGCATGCCTTCCAGCAGGCAGAGGCGATACGCCACCTTGTCGATTGCGCCGTCCCGTGCGCGGACCTGGCGCTTCCAGCCGGCTGACACGAAGGTGGTCGGTGCCGCCCCGGTCGGTCCTCGCTTCTCGTTGACCCTGAGGTGAAGCACCGCGTCGAGCACGGGTTGGCCGGCCGGTGCGGCCCCAAACGCGACGGCGCGCAGCAGCGCCGGCAGGAACCGGAGTCTGCCGCTTTGGGCGCGCAACTCGGCGAAGTAGAGGTCGCTCGGCGGCCGGGTCAGCAGGTCGATCTGCGCCAGGGCGTGGGCGAAATCCGCGCGCGGCACCAGGGCGAATGCCGTGGCGCGCACGGCGGAGTCGTCGATGGTGTCATCCATCAGCACGGCGCCGGCTTCCCGCAGCTTGAGTGCCGCCGCGTCGAGGTCGCGAATGGTGCGCAGGCGTGTCCTTTTGCCGACGGCCGCCGCGTCGGAGAACAGCTTCGTCACCACGACGTCGAACAGATCCAGCACGTCGTCCTGGGCGGTCGCTTCCAAAGTGCGGACGAAGGCGAGCAGCGTCGCCATGCGGCGCTCCTCGGGCATGCGCGCGACGGCCTGCGCCTTGGCGACGGTCGCGAACCGGGCGAGCGCGGTGACGCGGCCGGGTGGAACGTGCGATGTCCCAGGCAGGCCCGCGGCCAGCCCGCGCACCTCGTCGAGGCGTTCGACGGCGCGCGACAGCTCGGCGCCGCTGCGCAGGTAGGGTCCATCGCGCAGCCGGTCGAGCGGGCTCGGCCGGCCGTCGTCGGACAGCAGCAGGGCGTCGAGCCGCTCGCGCTGCGCGGGCGTGATCCCACGCGCGAGGGAACGCCAAAGGCGGTGCGCGGCGCGTGCTCGGATGCGCGCGACGAGACGCTCGAGCGCGGACGCGCCCGGCAACAGGACCTTCTCGGTGACCAGCCACGCGGTCGCCCGGTCAAACAGCACGCTCGGCCGATCGGTGCCGGTCCAGCACAGCGCGTAGAGCCAGCGGGCCAGACGGAAGCGGGCAGCGCCGTCCGTGAACTCGCGATAGCCGAACGCGGCTCGGATCTCGCGGGCATGCTGCCATCTCGCACGACCCTGGCGATAGCCGGCGAGGCAATACGGGTCAGCGATGCCGAGCTGGCGGGCGAGATCGCCGGTGGCCCCGAGCGGCACGTCGGTCGGGTCTTCCGGGAACGTGCCGAGGAACCGCACCGTGCCGAGCTGGACGGCGTATCCCAGCCGCATCAGGTCCGAGCGTTTCGCTCCGGCAAGCTCGCGGTCGGCGTCGTCCAGATGGAAATGGCGCGCGAGCTGGTCGGAGGTGGGTTCACCCGCGTATCGGCCGTAGCGCCGTTCCTGCTCGGCCGTCAGGAACGAGACCGGCACGGCTCAGCGACCGAGGAGCTTGGTCCCGCGCGGTTTCGGCCGTCCCTCGCCGTCAACATAGGCGTAGAGCGTGCTGATCGAGATGCCGAGCTGCTCGGCGACCTCGCCCGCCACGTTGGCGCGGTCGGCCATCATCGTCATCGCCGTCCTCAGCTTCGAGCGCGTCATCAGACGGGGTCGGCCGCCGTGGCGACCGCGTGCGCGGGCGGCCGCAAGCCCGGCCATCGTGCGCTCGCGGATCAGGTCGCGCTCGAACTCGGCGAGAGTCGCGAAGATGCCGAACACCAGCCGGCCCGTGGCGCTGGTCGCGTCGATGCCGCCGGTGAGCACCTTGAGGCCGATCCCCTTGGCCTGCAGACCGCCGACCAGCTCGACGACATGGCCGAGCGAGCGCCCGATGCGGTCGAGCTTCCAGACGACCAGGGCGTCGCCGGACCGCATGTGGTCGAGCGCACTGGCGAGACCCGGCCGCTCGGTGATCGAGCCGCTGCAGGTGTCGTCATACAGCCGCTCGCAGCCGGCGGCCTCCAACGCATCCCCGTTGCAGCGCTAGGTTCTGCTCGACCGTCGACACGCGCATGTAGCCGACCAGCACCGACCTGCCCTCATCTTTTGCAGAAACACAACAAAGCAGGGTTTGCCGGTCGATGATAGATGCATGACTTTATGCAGATAGGGGCATTGAACGTTGCTGTGGACGAAAGGACCACCTGGCTTGTGCATCAAACGGAAATTTGTTGTAAACGTCGGGTCGCTGGCGATTACCGATCCAACTCTACTCCAGCCAACTCCGCCACGCGCAGGCTGATGGCGGGCGAGGCGCGGTCGCCGAGAAACCATGCGGCCGACAGCCCAGCCCAAGCGAGCACCCAGCGCAACAAGCGAATGCGCTCCAATCCGGCCAACTCGGCCACTAGACTCACGCGGCGCACGAACCGGTCCGGATCTGTCCCAACCGGCCGGGTGGGGTCAGAGAAGTCGGGATTGGTGAATATGTTGGCGAAATCGAAGCCTCGCTCGCCTGTCAATCCTTTTGGATCGATCGCCAACCATCCACGAGCGCCAAAGTCGAGTACGTTCTCGTGGTGCAGATCGCCATGCAGCACACTGACGTCGCGCGGCTCCCCCAGCAACGCTCGCGCAGTCTCGGCGCAACGGGCAAGAATACCGCCATGATTTGCGGCGGCTGATTCCAGATCACGAAACCGGCGCGACAGAGGAATAAGCTCCGGCCAAGGCTGCGGCCTGGGAGCGTGGAGTTGCGCAGCCACGGCACAAAGGATGCGGCACGCCTCGTCGTCGTTCCCGCTGTAGGTCATGTTGGACAGGGACGCGAGGCATTGAGCGCGTTCCAGCAAGATGGCTGCACCGTCGTGGGCCAGCACTTCCGCCGCGCCCACGCCGCCCCACCAGCGCATCAGTCGGGCACCAGAGCGTTCCTCTTCTTCCAGCGCCAGTTTGAGCATACCGGGCTGAGATCCGCGTCGCACCGGCAGCAGGTGGCTGCTGGGAGTAACGATTGGATCGCCATCGGGCATCAAGTCCCAGCGGGTAAAATAAGCCTCGAACATCGGGCGATCGTAAGCCGGGCTCCCGCGCCGGGCCGAATCGAACTTTCGGTTCCGCTGCTACCGGACCCCCCTGATCGGGTAGCCGGCCACGACGCCTCGCTCATCCATCAAACTCCCCCGCACCGTCACATAAACA
>CAXTSH010000067.1:0-19934 GCA_964246925.1 uncultured Acetobacteraceae bacterium | reverse complement strand
AAGCAGGGCATCATGCGCCAGCATGTCTCCGACATGACCCTGACCCGTTGGGGCCGGCGGCCCCAAACCCCATCACTGCAAGGGAAGGGTCTTCGTGTCGACCGGTGACTGGATGTTCTCGCTGAAGGAGGCCGAAGCCAATCTCCCGAAGCAGTCGGAGCGGTTCAGGTTCTTCTACGGCCTACGGCACGGTACCATGAAATTGGGTCTTTACTCGCCGGTCGGGGAGGATGTTCAAGGACCACACAAACAGGACGAGCTCTACATCGTCATCAGCGGGACCGGATGTTTCGTGAAGGGCGGCGAGCGGCTTTTTTTTGCACCTCAGGACGTCATCTTCGTCGAGGCCGGTGTCGAACATCGGTTTGAGGATTTCTCGCAAGACTTCGCCACCTGGGTCATCTTCTGGGGCGCCACGGGCGGAGAAGCCGATCCATGTCAGGTGACGCCCGCTCAAGCCGCCTGAACCAGTTTGCCTGATGGAGGGCAAGCAGGCCTTTATGGCCAACGAGGCACCACCCAGGACCAAGCCAAGCAACTACCCGGAGCCGTTTGCCTCGCGTGTGGCGGCCCGGATCGGGAAACCGTTGGGCAATCTGTTTGGTCCGAAGCCTTGATGGTCGTTCCGAACGAGACAGCTTGCCGGCCGGTACTTCGCTGAACCGGACCGCGGCGCAGCTTTGCCCACCTGTCGTCCGGAACGGCCACGCAAGCCGACGAAACCGAGGAGATGATCATGCCGAGCGATATTAAGGCTCTCGTCTTCGATGTGTTCGGCACGGTGGTCGACTGGCGAACCGGCGTTGCCCGCCAGGCAGCGCCTTTCCTGCGTCGCTTTGGAGCGGCAATCGACCCGCTGGTGTTTGCCGATGCGTGGCGCCGCCGATACTCGCCCGCAATGGAGGAAGTCCGGAGCGGCCGGCGGCCGTTCACCCGGCTGGACGTGTTGCACCGAGAGAGCCTGGAGGCGACGATCCGAGAGATCGGCATCGACCCTGAAGCGGTTCCGTCCGAGGAGTTGGCCGAGCTCAACCTGGCTTGGCACCGCCTTGATCCGTGGCCGGACGTGATTGCCGGGCTGACAGCCCTCAAGGCGGCGTTCATCATTGCTCCTCTCTCGAATGGAAACGTCATCCTGATGCTGGACATGGCCAAGCGCGCCGGCCTTCCCTGGGATGCAATTCTCGGCGCGGAGATCGTTCAGGCCTACAAACCGATGCCGGAGGCTTATCTTCGCACCGTGGACATCCTGGCCATGCGGCCGGAACAGGTCTGCATGGTCGCCGCGCACAACAGCGATCTCGCGGCGGCCAAAGCGTGCGGTCTGCGGACGGCCTTTGTGCCAAGACCTTCCGAGCACGGCCCTCAACAAGAGACGGATCTGCGCCCAGAGCAGGACTGGGACATCATCGCCGCGGACTTCCAGGCGCTCGCGAAGATCGTTCGGTAACCTCAACTCAAGGTTTGCAAAGGCAAGCCTTAGGCGGGGTCTGGGGCGTCACGCCGCGAGACGTGCTTACGCACGACGCCCCATTCTTCCTCCCGCCTCAGGCGACCCGGACCTCGGCAAGGAACGTACCCACGTCGCCGGACAGACCGTTCGTCTCCCTGGACAGCTCGCTGGCAGCCCCAAGAACGCCGTCCGCGGCAGCCCCGGTATCGTTCGCCGCCTGACTGAGCTCGGCGATGTTGACCGTGATCTCCTGCGTGCTGGTGGCCGTCTGCTGCACGTTGCGCGCGATCTCGGCGGTCGCGGCACCCTGTTGCTCGACGGCGGCGGCGATGGTGGTCGCGATCGCACTCACCTCTTCCATGATCCCGGCAATCCCGCCGATCGCGGCCACCGCCTCTGCAGTGGCGTTCTGAACCTGGCCGATTCGCGTGCCGATCTCGGCGGTTGCCTGCGCGGTCTGTTGGGCAAGACTCTTCACCTCGGACGCGACGACCGCGAAGCCGCGTCCCGCCTCGCCCGCCCGAGCCGCTTCGATCGTCGCGTTCAGGGCAAGCAGGTTGGTCTGGCTGGTGATGGTCGCGATCAGATTGACGACATCGCCGATCTTCTCGGCACTGGAGGCAAGATCGCGGACGATGGCGTCGCTGCGGCGCGCTTCGGTCGCGCCATCGTTGCACACGCGAGCCGACTGCGAGACTTGTCTGCCGATCTCGTCAATCGAGGCGGAGAGTTGCTCGGCCGCCGCCGCCACCGTCTGCACGCTGGCGCTGGCGCTGCCGGCCGCCTCCGCCACGCTGAGGGCCTGAAGGTTGGTTCGCCTTGCCGCCGAGGACATCGACTCCGCGGTCGCGATCATCCGGCCGGATGCCGATGACAGGGTTCCGACCTGTTGCCCGACGCTCGCCTCGAAGGCCTGCACGAGTTCGCGGAGCTTCGCGGCGTGCGCCATCTTCTCCTTCTGCTCGGCCGCCTGAGCGGCCGCAAGCTCGTCCTCGCGGACGATGCTGTCGCGGAAGACGACGAGCGAGCGGGCCATCGTGCCGATCTCGTCGCGCCGTCCGGTTCCGTCGATCTCTCCCGACAGATCGCGGCGCGCGAGCCGACGCATCGTGCCTGCCATGGAAGCGAGCGGCGCCGAAACGGTGCGGAGCTGGATCACGCTCACCAGCACGCTCAACGCTAGACCGGCGACGAGCGCCACCAACGTCAGCCATCTGGCGCTGGCGTAAGTGGCATTCGCGTGCCTGGCCACCATGACGCCGATGGCCTGGTCGGCGTCCATGTCGGCCGCCAGGATCGTGCGCATGTCGCGATAGAGCGACTGCATGTTCCCCCAGAAATACGCGGCGACGGCATCGGGGCCGGCGTTCTGCTGCAGCGCGGCCAGACCTTCGTGGTCGGCCTTGTAGGTCGACCAGAGCGCGTCGAAGCGCTGAAAACGAGCGGCTTCGGCGCCGGGGTGAATCAAGGACTGCAACCGCCGTCGCGCGAGTGCCACGTCCGCCGCCAGGTATGCGAGCTGCTTGCCGCTCGCCTTGACGTCATCGGCGTTCGGCGCGTCGAGCTGCTGTCCTTCCGTCAGGCGATAATCCTGCACGAGCAGGGTCAGCCGGTCCAGCGCAGTCGTACTCGCGAGCGTCTCGGTCCTGAAGATCGTCGCATCGGCGTTCAGCACGCTCATGCGCTGCAGCGCGAGCAGGCCAAGCAGGAGGATCGTCATCGACAGGATGACGGAAAACGCCACCGTTCGAGTGCCGATGCTGATGTCGCAGGCTTTGACCACCAAAACGATCTCCAGCGTCGTCACCGATCCCGTTCTCGGCGACCCGGTCAAGATAGGCGCCTGACGTTAACGGAGGCTTGCCAATCTCTTGCGCTGCGCGACCCGCTGTTGCGAGATGCGTCAGTCAACCCGCGTTCCAGAGGAGAAAGCGCGTGAGCAGCGGAACGATCATGGTCACGGGCGGCAGTCGCGGCATTGGTCACGCAGTCTGCCGGAAGCTGGCCGCGGACGGCTACGCGGTGGCGATCAACTACGCACGCAACGCGGACGCGGCGCTGGCTCTGGTCGAGGAGATCGCGGCCGCCGGTGGGCGAGCCCACGCAGTCGGTGCCGACATCGGCGATCCCGAGGCGATCGACCCCATGTTCGAGCAGGCCATCGACGTCCTCGGTCCGCTGGCCGGTCTCGTCAACAATGCCGGCATCATCGGCACCCCGGCCCGGATCGACCAGCAATCCGCATCCGGCCTCCAGCGCCTGCTCTCGGTCAACCTGCTCGGCTCCATGCTCTGCGCCGGCAAGGCGGTTCGCCTTCTCTCCACGAAGCTCGGTGGCCCGGGTGGCTCGATCGTGAACCTTTCGTCGGTTGCCGCAAGGCTCGGCGGTGTTGCCGGCCTCGCCGCCTACGCCGCAACCAAGGGCGCCATCGAGAGCTTCACCCGCGGGCTCGCCAACGAGGTCGGCCCCGAGGGCATTCGGGTCAACGCCGTGGCGCCCGGCGTGATCGAAACCGACATGGCGCCGGAGACGCTGCGCGAGATCGCCCGCAACACTGCCCCGCTCGGACGCCCGGGTCGCGCGAGCGAGGTTGCGGAGGCCGTCGCCTGGCTGATCTCTCCAGCCGCGTCCTATGTCACCGGCACCACGCTGACAGTGTCGGGCGGCCGCTGAACCGCGCGCCAATTTGAGGTCTCGCGATCGTGAAGCGCACTAACGCTAGTTAGCACCCCGTCACAGAACGAAACATCCTAGTTATCTAAAAACGGCAAATTCGAGGAGTGTCCGATGGGCGAGCTATACAATTACAAGCTCTGGAACCCGAACCTGAACCAGTTCGTGGCGCAGCCGGACAGACGGACCGCCGAGCACATCCACTCCGTGGGCGGCGTCATCATCTTCGACGGCGGTCATCCCATGTCGGGAGTGTCGTCGACTGAGCAACACGCAGCCCAGCCGGTCGGCGCAACAATGCACGAGCTGACCGCTCCATAGCTCCCGCTCCGTCATGACCAGCGGCGGGCGGACGTTAGTCGGTCAGGCCGGCGGCGCGCCGATCGACCGGCTCGGCCGCGTCCTGGTCGCAAGCCGAACCGAGCGTGCCAGACCTGCCATCTGCTGCGCCCACCACGAACCTGAAACGAGTGCCGCGGAAGCGCCGGCGTCACCGGTCTCGACGATGTCATGGCGGAAGTCCGCCGTCCCGAGCAACATGTCCCACCAGGGAAATACCGCACCGTAGTTGAACGATTGCTGCCCTGCCGCCAGCAGCCCGTGATGCGCGCGGTGAAACTGCGGCGAGACCAGGATGCGTTCGCCGATCCGGCCGAAGCTGATCCGCGTATTGGCATGGCTGAAGCTCTCGACCAGCCGGAGGGCGAGCACGAGAAGCGGGAACTGCATCGGAGGGATGCCGATCGCGAGACCCGTCGCGATGAACCACGCGTAGGCGATCAGATCGTCGAGCACGTGGTTTCGATCGTCCGACCAGAACGTCATCCGCGTCTGCGCGTGATGAACCGAATGCAGCCCATACCACCAGCCGATCCGGTGCGAGAACCGGTGCCGCCAATAGTCCGACGCATCCAGGATCACGGCATAGATCAGGAACGTCGCCACCGGCATTCCCATCAGCACCGGAAACACCCGATCCAGCGTGATCGGCACGAAGCCGCGGTCGGCAAGCCAGCCGTTGAGCCAGGTCTGCAGGGAATAGAACCCGACGAACGTGACCAGCGGGAACACCCCGATCCGCGCGATCAGCGTGTAGAGCACGTCCATCGACACGAGCCCGTTGCTCGGCCCGCGCTGGAGCGGCCGGAGCCGCTCGGCCGGAAGGCAAACCGCCAGGTTGATCGCGATCTGCACCACGCCATAGGTCGCGAACAACGCCCACATGAACGCCGTGTCGTCCCACTCCATCCAGCCGAACTGCCACAGCAACGGGAGGACAAGATTCTCGTGCAGCCAGCCGGCCAGCCATGCGCAGGGATCGACCATTGCCGCTGTTCTAGTGCAGAATCACCTGTGCTGGAACTGCACACCGGCGGGTGCGAGGGAAGACGAATTTGGGATCGATCGACAACGCTCGCCTTCTGGTGGTTGAAGACGAGTTCCTGATCCGCCTCACCCTGTCCGAGGCGTTGATCGATGCTGGCTACGACGTGCTCGAGGCCGCCGACGCCGACGAAGCGTTGCAGCACCTCACCGACACCGCTCCCCGCCCGATCCAGCTCCTGCTGACCGACGTGCAACTGCCCGGCCCGGTCGATGGTCACGGGCTGGCCGCCCGTGTGCGACAGGTCCTGCCCGACCTGCCGGTGATCTTCACGACCGGTCGTCCGGACCCTGCAACGGCAGGCAGCGCACGGCGTGATGTTTTCATCGCCAAGCCGTACCTGCCGTCCGAGATGTGTGCGGCGGTCGACAAAATCCTGCGCGCCTGAGACGATGAGCACCGTGCTCGACGAGCGCCGGCCCGAGACTGCGACCGGCAACCGCGGCCGCGACCTCGCCGTCTCCTACGAGGCGGTCAAGGCCAAGCGCTTCGCCGACGCCGAGCGGGTCAGCGTCTTCTATGCAGCCGGCGGCGACGTCGAGCACGCCATGCTCGCAGGTCTCGCCATCGCGATGCGCGGCGACGTTGCGGCGGCCGGCAGGCTGTTCGCCCTCGTCGCCGAACAGCGCCCGCTCACGCTTCACCCGGTCGAGGACCTGGTCCGGCTGCTGCGCGAGGAAGGCCGCGAGATCGACGGGCTGCCGCACGCCGTCGAGGCGGTCCGGTTGCGACCGGATGACCCGCGCGCCCTGCTGTCGCTCGGCGTCATGCTGATCGCCGATCTCCGGCCGGTCGAGTCCGAAGCGGTCATCCGACACGGTCTGTCCTTCGCGCCGAGATCGTTCAGCCATCTCAACCAACTCGGCATCGCGCTCACCGAGCAGGGTCGCTTCGACGAGGGCCTGGCGTCGTTCCGCGACGCGGCCGCGATCGATCCGGGCAACAACATCGCCTGGACCAACATGGCCTGCACGCTGTCCAACATCGGCCGCTTCGACGAGGCGCTCGAGTGCTATCGCCGCTCCATCGTGCTCAAGCCGGACAACCCCGCGATCCGGTTGAACTACGCCATCTGCCTGCTCAAGGCAGGCCGGGCGACGCAGGGCTGGGCCGAATACCAGTGGCGGCTGCAGCTTCCCGGGCACACGCAACTGCCGATGCACCGCCTGCTTCCCAACCTCGACGACCACACCCGCCTGGACGGCCAGATCGTCCTCGTCACCCAGGAGGAGGGGCTCGGCGACACGCTGCAATGCATGCGTTGGCTCGCCCCGTTGCGCGACCGCGGCGCTGAGACGGTGGTCTGGGTGCCGCCGTCGCTGCAGTCGCTGGTCGATCGCATCCCTGGGATCACCTGCATCGCCGGCGAGATCGAGCGGCTGGTCTTTGCACTTCATTGCCCGTTCCTCAGCCTGCCGCGCGCGTTCTCGGCGACCAGGGAAGCTTTGCCGAACGCACCCTACATCGAGGTCGACCCCGATCGCGTCGCGGTCATGTCGGCCCACCTGCCGCAAACGGCGTCGCTGCGCGTGGGTCTGGTCTGGGGAGGCGCGCCGCGACCGGAGAACCGCCAGGCATTCGCCGTCGACCGGAGACGCAGCATGGGGCTGGCAGCGCTTGCCCCGCTCGAGACGCTCGACGACGTCGCGTTCGTCAGCCTCCAGTTCGGCCCCTATCGCGACGAGCTGCTGGACCTGCCCCCCGGCCTCCCCGTGCACGATCCCATGGATGCCGCGCGCGACGTGCAGGATACCGCCGCTCTCATGGCCGGCCTCGACGTCGTGGTCTCCGTCGACACCGCGATGGTCCATCTCGCCGGCGGGATGGGGCGGCCGGTGATCCTGCTCGACCGGTTCGACAATTGCTGGCGCTGGCTGCACGGCCGCGACGACAGCCCGCTCTACCCGAGCCTGCGCATCATCCGGCAGACCGCACCGGGCGACTGGGACGGGGTCGTCGAGCGCCTCGTCAAGGCGCTCGGGGTGATGGCCGCACAGAAGCGGGCGGGCGCCGCCCCGTCCGTCCACGCGGCGGTCGACACCGTCAGTCCTCACGCCGCCCGGTGCAGCGGAACCACATAGGGACCTTCCGGAATGACCGCGATCCGGGGATCCCGATGCCGTTCGATCGAGGCGGCGACCGCTACCTCCAGATCGTCCACCAGCTCGACCCCGGTCAGCGCCCGGTCAGCGTCGTTCAGACCCGTCGTGTAGAGCTGCACCCGCCCTACCCGCATCGACTTGAGCTGCATCTCGGTCTGCCACTCGTCGATATCGGCGAGCGACTTGGCCCACAGCGCCTCGAGAAAGCGCTCCGGACCCGCCGCCAGCAACCGAGCCTGGGAGGCACGGAACTCGTCCGACCCGAGTCCCTCGGCGCATTCGGACGCCATGATCAGCGTTCCGCCCGGCTCGAGGATGTCGAGCGGCGTGACCATGCCCTTGACCGTCTGGTAATAGGTCCGGTCGAGCGGATGCCCTGCCGACGACGTCACCACGGTGCGAAAGCGGCGACCGACCCCAATCGCCGTCGCGTCACGCGCGAACTCGACGGCGGCCAGGTGGCTCGCGACGATCTCGCCGAAATTGACGTGCACCAGCCGCCGCTCGTCATCGAGCACGGTGTTGAGCGCATACACCTCGCCCAGCCGGCGCACGATCTCGAGCTGCGCCTCGTGCAGCGGATTGCCTGCCAGGCTGCATTGCGCGGCCAGCGGGTGCTCCATGAAGCGAGCCGAATGGAAGGTGCGTATCGTTGCCTCTCCGGCGATGCCGGGTGCGACCACCTTGCGGCCGCCCGACCAGCCGGCCATGAAATGCGGCTCCACCAGCCCGGTGGCGATCCGCAGCTCGGCCGCGACGAAACGCCGGTCCAGATGGATCGGCACCGCGAACGCCTCGGTCACGCCGAGATCGACGTGATCCTCCGCCCGGCGGGCGTGGTGGTTCTCGACCCGCACGTTGGCCGATACCCAGGGGTCGCCGAGCACCTGCTCGAGTTCCTCGCCAAGATTGGGACGGTGCAGACCGGTGGCGACCAGGACCGTGATGCCGCAAGCGGGCACGCCCGCGCCGCATATCGCCTCGATCATCGGCCGCAGAAACAGGCCGTTGGGCACCGGGCGGGTGACGTCGCAGATGAGGATGCAGGCGCTGGCGCGCCCGCGCGCCAGGTCGGGAAGTGGCGCCAGAGCGGCGGCAACCGCTCCGTCCGGGTCGACGAGCGGTGGGAGCTGACGCTTGCGCACCACCGTCGGACGCGCCCGCTCGGACAGGCGGAGGTCCAGGTGGCCGCGGCCATAGGCAAGTTGGATCGAAGGAGGCATGGGCGGCGGCCTTGCAGGAGGGCTGTGAGCTGTGAAGCTATCGCGCGACGCGCAGAAGACTGAACATGGGGCGTTGCCCCAAACCCCACCAAAGGCGTTCGCCTTTGGAAACCATTGACACCATGGCGGAACCGATCACCGACAGGGTGGCAGGATCTTCCCGATCCAGCATTGAGGAAGGGGCACGATCATGACCACTGCAGAAATCCGCGAAATCGAGTCGGCGGTGCCATTCGAGCCCACGCTCGAGCGCCTGGCGGCTGCGATCACGCAAGCCGGCCTGATCCTGTTTGACCGGATCGATCATCAGGCGGGCGCGAGGCAGGCCGGGCTCGACATGCCGCCAGCAACGGTGCTCACCTACGGCCACCCGAAAGGTGGCACGCCGATCATGCTGGCAGCGCCACTGGCCGCACTCGACCTTCCCCTGCGCGTGCTCGTCCGGGTGCGGGAGGACGGCAGCACGATGATCGCCTTTTACCCGATCGCGTCGCTGCTTCGCCGGGCGGGCGTGCCGGATCCCCTCGCGGAAAGGCTCGACCCGGCGCAGCAGATCCTGCTGCGAGCGGTGAGCTCATGAGCGATTTCTCCGTCGGGCGCAGATCGGCAGCGCAGGAATGCAGATGCGCCGGCTGATTTCGTCGGGTTCGTCTTTCGAAGCCGACGTCGGATATTCCCGCGCCGTCGTCGACGGCGAATGGATTTTCGTCTCTGGAACGACCGGCTTCGATTACCAGACCATGACGATTTCACCCGACGTGCGCGAGCAAGCCGAGCAGGCGATGCGCAACATCACATCGGCTCTGACACAGGCTGGCAGCTCGCTCGCCGACGTGGTCCGCGTCCGCTACGTTCTGCCGGACGCGGCCGATTTCGAACAGTGCTGGCCCGTGCTCCGGCACCATTTCGGCGACGTCCGCCCGGCGGCAACGATGATCGCGGCAGGCCTTTCCGATCCACGGATGAGGATCGAGATCGAGGTGACGGCACGCTATGCCCCTGCCTGATCCGGGCCGGATCCGAGGACCGCTGGCCCTTGGCGGGGTCCAGGGGCAGCGCCCCTGGCCTTTTCTCCGCGTCAGGCCCGGATCTGCTCCCGCTCCCGGCCCAGGCCGATCGCCTTCGCATACTCGTGCGGCACCACGTGCCAGAAATGCTCCACCAATCGCGGCCAATCGTGCAGGATCATCGCGGCATAGCGGCTCCCGGTCTCCTGCGCGTGGCGTTCGACGAGCCCGCGCAGTTCCGCCTCGCTGTCCTCGTCGACACGATTCCAGCCGAGGGTAGCGGCGTTCACACGTTCTTCGAAGACCTCGCCGGGATCGTAGACGAACGCGGCGCCGCCGGTGAAGCCGGCGCCGAAGTTCTCGCCGATTTCGCCGAGGATGACGACCGTCCCGCCGGTCATGTATTCGCACGCATTCGAGCCGCAGCCTTCCACCACCGCGACCGCGCCCGAGTTGCGCACCGCGAACCGCTCGCCGGCCTGGCCCGCGGCGAACAGCTCGCCCGCCGTCGCACCATAGAGGACCGTGTTGCCGATGATCGCGTTCTCGTTGCTCTTCAACGTGGAGGAAGGCGCGGGCCGCACGACGATCGTCGCACCCGACAGGCCCTTGCCGACATAGTCGTTGGCGTCGCCGAGCACTTCGAGCTTGAGCCCCTGGACGGCAAACGCGCCGAGCGACTGCCCGACCGAGCCGCGCAGGCGGACCGTCACATGCCCCGGCTGCAGCATGCCGGTCCCGAACCGTTGATAGATGTGGCTCGAGAAGCGGCTGCCAACGGCACGGTGGGTATTCTGGACCGTGTAGTGAAGCTGCATCTTCTCGCCATGCGCGAAGAACGGCTGCGCGTCCTCGATCATCCGAGCGTCCAGCCCATCGGGCACTTCATTGCGTCCTTCCCGCGTGCAGTAGCGGGCGAACGGCCCCGGATCGGCCTGCGCCAGGATCGGGTTGAGGTCGAGGTCGTCGAGATAGTCCGCACCGCGGCTGACCTGGCGCAGCATGTCGGTCCGCCCGATCACCTCGTTGAGGTTGCGTGCACCCAGTTCGGCCAGGATGTTGCGGACGTCCTCGGCGATGAACGAAAACAGGTTGATGACCTTTCCGGGCGTGCCTTCGAACTTGGCCCGCAGCTTCTCATCCTGTGTGCAGACACCGACCGGGCAGGTGTTGGAGTGGCACTGCCGCACCATGATGCAACCCATCGCGACCAGCGACGCGGTTCCGATCCCGAATTCCTCCGCGCCAAGCATGGCCGCGATCACCACGTCGCGGCCGGTCTTCAGCCCGCCGTCGGTGCGCAATTTGACCCGGTGGCGCAGCCGGTTGAGCATCAGCACCTGGTGCGCCTCGGCCAGGCCCATCTCCCACGGCAGGCCGGCATATTTGATCGACGTCTGCGGCGAGGCGCCGGTGCCCCCCGAATGCCCCGAGATCAGGATCGTGTCCGCCTTCGCCTTCGCGACGCCGGCCGCGATGGTGCCGATCCCCGATCGGGACACCAGCTTGACGCAGACCGTGGCGCGCGGATTGATCTGCTTGAGGTCGTAGATCAGTTGGGCCAGGTCTTCGATCGAGTAGATGTCGTGATGCGGCGGCGGGCTGATCAGCGTCACGCCCTCGGTCGCGTGGCGCAATTTCGCGATCAGACCTGAGACCTTGAAGCCGGGCAGTTGGCCGCCCTCGCCAGGCTTGGCGCCCTGCGCCATCTTGATCTCGATCTCGCGGCAATTGTTGAGGTACTCGGCGGTCACGCCGAACCGTCCCGATGCGATCTGCTTGATTGCCGATGAGGCGTTGTCGCCGTTCTGGCGCGGCCTGGAGCGCTGCGCATCCTCACCGCCCTCGCCGCTGTCCGATCGCGCGCCGATCCGGTTCATCGCAATGGCCAGTGTCTCGTGCGCTTCAGGTCCGAGGGCGCCCAGCGAGATGCCCGGTGCGATCAGCCGCTTTCTGATCTCGGTAATGCTCTCGACCTCCTCGGCCGGAACCCGCTGCCGTCCTTCGCGGAAATCGAGCAGGTCGCGCAGCGCCACCGGCTTCTGCCGGCGCACCGCCTCGGCGTAGCGCCGGTAGGTGGAAAAACTGTCGGTCGCGACCGCGGTCTGCAGCGTATGGATCAGGCCACCGTCGAAGGCATGCACCTCGCCGCTGCGGCGAAGCTTGTAGAGGCCGCCGACCGGCAGCGTGACCGCATCCTCGCTCCACGCCGCCTGGTGGAACTCGAGCACGTTGCGCGCCAGGCCAGGCAGGCCGATGCCCGAGATCCGGCTGACCATTCCTGGAAAGAATTCGGCGACCAGCGCCCGCGACAGCCCGATCGCCTCGAAGTTAAAGCCGCCGCGGTACGACGCGATGATCGAGATGCCCATCTTGGACATCACCTTCAGCAGGCCCTTGTCGACCGCTTTGCGGTAACGGCCGACCGCCGCCTGCAGCGTCATCTCCCCGAACAGCCCGCGACGGTGCCGGTCGGCAATGCTCTCCTGCGCCAGATACGCGTTCACCGTGGTCGCCCCGACGCCGATCAGCACCGCATGCGCGTGCACGTCGAGACACTCGGCGCTGCGTACGTTGAGCGAAACGAACGTCCGCAGCGACTGGCGGACCAGGTGCGTGTGCACCGCGGCAGTGGCCAGAATCATCGGGATCAGGGCGCGATCGGCCGATTGCTGCTCGTCGGTCAGCAGCACGTGCGTGCCGCCGGCGCGCACGTGGTCTTCCGCCTCGCGTCTGATCCGTTCGATGCCCACCCGCAACCCGGTCGCACCCTCGGCCGCCTCGAACGTGCAATCGATCACGACCGCCTGATCGCCAAGGAATCGGGCAAGTGCCTCGAACTCCGCGTTCGACAGCACCGGACTGTCGAGTGCCAGCATGTCGCACTGGCCCGGCTGCTCTTCGAGCACGTTGCCGAGATTGCCGAGCCGCGTCTTGATGCTCATCACCGCCGACTCGCGCAGGCTGTCGATCGGCGGGTTCGTCACCTGGCTGAACGCCTGCCGGAAATAATGGTGCAGGCCGCGATAGCGCTCCGACAGCACCGCGATCGGCGTATCGTCGCCCATGCTTCCGATGGCTTCGGTTCCGTCGGCGATCATCGGATGCAGGATCATCTCGAGTTCTTCGAGTGTGGCGCCGACGGCCAGTTGCCGCCGTCGCAGCGCCTCGCCGGTGTAGGTGATCCGCTCGACCGTCTCGCCGCGTACCAGATGGTCGATCTGACGGGTCCGCGCCGTCCAGGTGACGTAGTCGTGCCGCGCGGAAAGCATGTCCTTGAGCGCGCGTGCGTCGTAGAAGCGGCCGTCCTCGAGATCGACCGCAATCGTCTGGCCGGGCCCGAGCCGTCCCCGCGCCGTCACCTCGGCGTCCGCCACCTTGACCATCCCGGTTTCGGAACCGACGATCAGCAATCCGTCGGCCGTCATCGTATAGCGCAACGGCCGTAGCCCGTTCCGGTCCAGTCCTGCGATTGCCCAGCGCCCGTCGGTCGCCGCCAACGCCGCCGGCCCATCCCAGGGCTCCATGACCCCGTTGCAATACAGCACCATCGCCGCGTGCGCTTCCGAGATCGCGCGCTCCTGCGTCATGCTGGGCGGCACCATCAGGAACTTTGCCATCGGCGCGTCGCGTCCGCCGCGCACCAGCAGTTCGAACACGTTGTCGAAAGATGCAGTATCAGAGCCGCCCGCCTGCACGACCGGTTTGATGTCGTCCAGATACGGGTCGAGCGACGGTGCGGCCAGGCGCGTCTCGTGGCTCTTCATCCAGTTCACGTTGCCGGAGATCGTGTTGATCTCGCCGTTGTGCGCAACCATCCGGAACGGCTGTGCCAGCTTCCAGGTCGGAAACGTGTTGGTCGAGTAGCGCTGGTGATAGATCGCAAAGCGGCTGATGAAGCGCTGATCGGCGATGTCGGGATAGAAGTCGGCCAGGTTCTCGGCCAGGAACATCCCCTTGTAGATGATCGAGCGGCACGACAGCGAGCAGATGTAGAATTCGCCGATCTGGGCCGCGATCACCGCGTTCTCAATGCGCCTGCGTATGACGTAGAGATCGCGCTCGAAAATGTCGTCCGGGCTCGCGAGCGCGTTGCGGATCACGATCTGCTCGATTTCCGGACGCGTCGCGTTCGCCTTCTCGCCGATCACGCCGGTGTTGATCGGCACCTGGCGCCAGCCAAAGATGGTATAGCCGAAATCAAGGATCTCGGTCTCGACGATCTGCCGGCAACGCTCCTGCGCGGCATAGTCGGTCTTGGGCAGGAACACCTGTCCGACCGCAATCCGGCCGGCGCCGGTGCTGTCGCCGAATCGCGCGATCTCGTCGGCAAAAAACTCCTGCGGTATTTCGACATGGATGCCGGCGCCGTCGCCGGTCTTGCCGTCCGCGTCGACCGCGCCGCGATGCCAGATCGCCTTGAGCGCCGCAAGACCGGCCACCACGACCTGCCGTCGCGGCTTGCCGTCGAGGGACGCAACCAGACCGACGCCGCAGGCATCGTGCTCCTGGGACGGATCGTAGGTTGCCGCGAGCCGGCCGGCGTTCCGCTCCCAGTTCACAACGAACTCGGTTGCGCTCTCGTGCGTCCTCATTCCGCCGCCTCCGCCATCTCCGCCCGTTCCGCCCGCTCCGCCAGGTAGCGGTCGATGTTGCGTGCGGCATCCCGGCCGTCCCTGATCGCCCAGACCACCAGCGACGCGCCGCGCACGATGTCGCCGGCTGCGAACACCCCGGGCAGGCTGGTCTCGAACGTGCGATGGTCCACCTTCAACGTTCCCCAGCGGCTGATCGTGAGCGCCGGTTCGCCCCAGAGCGCCGGCAGCTCCTCCGGATCGAAACCGAGCGCCTTGATCACCAGGTCCGCCTCCAACGTGAACTCGCTCCCTTCGACCCGATCGACCGACTGCCGCCCCGACGCGTCGGGCAGACCCAGACGCATCCTGCAGGCGCGAACGCCGGTGACCCGGCCATCACCCAGGAACGCCTCGGGTGCGGCCAGCCAGACGAACTCGACCCCCTCCTCCTCGGCGTTCTTCACCTCGCGCGCCGATCCCGGCATGTTCACCTTGTCGCGCCGGTAGAGGCATTTCACCGAAGCCGCCCCCTGGCGGACAGCGGTGCGCACGCAATCCATCGCCGTGTCGCCGCCGCCGATCACCACCACGCGCTTGCCAGCCGCGTTCAGCGCGCCGCTCTCGAAGGCGTCCACCCGATCGCCGAGGCCGATCCGGTTGGACGCGATCAGATAGGACAGCGCCGGCACGATGCCGTCGAGCCCGGACCCGGGCCCACCGATGTCGCGCGCCTTGTAGACACCGGTGGCGATCAGCAGCGCGTCGTGCCGGGCGCGCAGCTCCGCGAACGCCACACTGTCCGCACCGCTCACCGTGCCGACCGCGCGGTCGGTCTGAAACTCGATGCCCGCTTCGGCCAGCAGCGCGTGCCGCCGAAGCACGATGTCCTTTGCGAGCTTGAAGCCCGGGATGCCATACATCAGCAGCCCGCCGACCCGATCATGCCGGTCGTAGACCTGCACCTGGTGTCCACGCTTGCGGAGCTGCTCGGCACACGCGAGACCACCCGGCCCGGCCCCGATGATCCCGACCGACGTCTCACGCTCAATCGGCGGCCGGGCCGCCTTCACCCAGCCCTGGGTCCAGGCATGGTCGGTGATGAAGCGTTCGACCGCGCCGATGGTGACGCTCTCGAAGCCCTTCTCGATGACGCAGTTGCCTTCGCACAGTCGGTCCTGCGGGCAGATCCGTCCGCAGATTTCGGGAAAGTTGTTCGTCGCCTGCGAAACCTCGTAGGCCTCCTCGAGCCGGCCTTCCGCGGTCAGCTTCAGCCAGTCCGGGATGTTGTTCGACAGCGGGCAATGGATCGAGCAGAACGGCACGCCGCACTGGCTGCACCGCGCGGACTGTTCGGCTGCCTGCGGGATCTTGAAGTCGTCATAGATCTCGGCGAAGTCGCGACGGCGCTCGCCGGCGCCACGCTTCTCCGGCTGCCTCTGCGGCATGTTGACGAAGCGGAGCATGCTGTCCGTCATCTTGATTGATCCTGGTGCACGGCTGCGAGATGATGACGATCACTTCATGCCGATAAAAGACAGCAGCACTGACCAAAACGCGCGTGTCACCGCACGTGAGTGCAAGCTCAACCCTTGCTCGGCCGCTAGATAGGTATCGGACCGGCCCCGCCTCAGGCCGGCAACTCCCGAGGTGTCCCCGACCGGTATCGTCGCAGGTAGGCGGGCACGATCAGGCCAATCGATGCGGGCGTGATTTGCAGATGCGCGAAGCCGGCCGCATCCGGGTTGACCACATTGTCGTGGGCCAGCAGGCGGAGCTGGTCGCGGGTGAGCGGTCTGCCAGGCAACCGCTCCATCACCGACGCCTGCAGGCGCGCGACGGACGCAGGTACCTCCACCAACGGCCGCCGCCGCCCGGTCTCGCGGAGGATCCAGCGCAGGATGTCGCGGAAACTCATCACCTCGGGACCGCCCAGTTCGAACAGTCCCGCGATCCCTTCCATCGATGTGCGGGCAGCCGCGTCGGCGACGTCGCCGACGAACACCGGCTGGAACCGCGTGTCACCGAAGAACACCGGCATGATCGGCGAGAGACGCGCGATGGCGGCAAACTGGTTGAAGAACCTGTCTTCCGCGCCGAACACCACCGACGGCCGCAGGATCGCCGCGTTCGGGAACGCGTCCCGCACCGCCCGCTCGCCCTCGGCCTTGCTGACGGCATACAGGCTGTCGCTGGCACCATCGGCGCCGATCGCGGACACATGCGTCAGGTGTGCGACGCCTGCGCGTGACGCTTCGGCGGCGATCAGGCCGGCGCCCTGCGCATGCACCCGCCTGAAATCGCCTGGGTGCCGTTCGGCCAGGATGCCGATCAGGTTGACGACGATGGACGCACCCTCCACGGCGCGCCTGATCGAGGCTGGCTGCCCGAAGGATGCATAGAGAGGCACCACCTGGCCTGTCGGCCCCATCATGCGCAGGTAGTTGGCCCCGCCTGGATCGCGGCTGGCCACGCGCACGACGTAGTCGGCCCGGCGCAGCCGCTCGACGACGTAGCGTCCGAGAAAGCCGCTGCCGCCGAACACCGTCGCGACCTGCGTGTTGCGCATGCGCCCACTCCCTTGTTCGAACGGGGTCTATCATGAACGCCGTCCAGTTCCATTGACGCCGCCAGCAGCGGTCGCTACACGCCCTGCCTCCCAGCCGGCCTGCCCAGGTGGCGGAATTGGTAGACGCGCAGGTTTCAGGTATCTGTGGCCGCAAGGTCGTGGAAGTTCGAGTCTTCTCCTGGGCACCAGCGGCGATTGATGACCATCACCCAGTTCACCGAACACGGCGCGATCCACCTCCACCGCGGTGACCTGCCCGACGCACTTGAGCTCGGGCCGGTCGTCGCCGTGGACACCGAGGCCATGGGCCTCCTGCCGCACCGCGACCGGCTGTGCCTGGTCCAGCTCTCGTCCGGGGACGGCAACGCGCACCTGGTGCAGGTCGCCCCCGTCCGTCTCGGCGGCCGTGGCGCCGATTGCCCGAACCTGAAACGCCTGCTGGCCGACCACGACGTGGTCAAGCTGATGCATTTCGCGCGCTTCGACGTGGCCCTGCTCCAGCACACTCTCGGCATCGAGGTCGCGCCGGTCCGCTGCACCAAGATCGCCGCCAGGCTGGTCCGCACCTTCACCGACCGGCACGGCCTGCGTGAACTGTGCCGCGAGCTGCTCGGCGTCGAGATCAGCAAGCAGCAGCAGACGTCGGATTGGGGTGCCGCCGAGCTCACCGCCGAACAGCTCGCCTACGCCGCCTCCGACGTGCTCCATCTCCATGCGCTGTGGGAGCGGCTCGAGGCGCTCCTGGTCCGCGAGCAACGGCTCGAGCTGGCGCACGACTGCTTTCGCTTCCTGCCCGCGCGCGCCCGCCTGGACGTGCTCGGCTACGAGACGCCCGACATCTTTGCCCACTGATGGGCCACAACACTAGCGACGCGACCCTCGGCTGCTTAGAGATAGAGTCTGGACTGGAGTAGACCCAGGTTGACGGTTCCCTTGTCCACACGCCGGGCGGCGTGGGTGACGGCTGAACGGACGGACGCTGGCGAGCTCGCTGGTGCCGCCGACCTCCTGCGCTGCGAGTCGAGCGCGCTGTCCCGCCTCGCCGACGCGCTGGCTGGTCCTCTCGGCGAACCGTTCTGCGCAGCCGTCGATGCGATCGCGGATGGCACCGGACGCGTCGTCGTCTCCGGCATCGGCAAATCCGGACATGTCGGCCGCAAGGTCGCGGCAACCTTAGCCTCGACCGGCACGCCGTCCCTGTTCGTCCACCCGGCCGAAGCGTCGCACGGCGACCTCGGCATGGTGCTGGAAAGCGACATCGTGCTGGCGATCTCGAACTCCGGCGAGACCGCGGAGCTCGCCGACCTGGTCGCCCACAGCCGCCGCTTCGGCCTGACGCTGATCGCGATCACGTCGCGCGCAAGCTCCTCGCTCGCCGTCGAAGCCGACATCGTGCTGCTGCTGCCCGACGCGCCGGAGGCCTGCCCGATGGGTCTGGCGCCCACCACCAGCACGACCATGCAGATGGCGCTCGGCGACGCCCTCGCGGTCACCCTGCTGCGCCGGCGCGGCTTCACCGCCACCGATTTCGGCGTCTTCCACCCGGGCGGCCGTCTCGGCAACCGGCTGCGTCGCGTCCGCGACCTGATGCACGCCGGCGACGCGGTGCCGCTCGCCGGCCCGGACCTGCCGATGCGCGACGCGGTCCTGCTGATGACGCGCAAATCCTTCGGCTGCCTGGGCATCGTCGGTGCCGGCGGTGCGCTCGACGGCATCGTCACCGACGGCGACCTGCGTCGTGCGATCGACCGCGACCTGCGCACGACGGCGGCCGGCGCGATCATGACCCGGGCTCCGCGCACCATCGGTCCCCTTGCGCTCGCGGCCGAGGCGCTGCACCTGATGAACGACGGCAAGCGGCCGATCACCAGCCTGTTCGTCGTCGACGAGGCACGCCGGCCCCTCGGCATCCTCCATATCCACGACCTCCTGCGGGCAGGTGTCGCGTGAGCGCGATGCCGCCACGCAGACCGGTGGAGATCGGCTCCGACCGGGTCGCGCACCATCTTGCCGCCGGCCGCCGCGCCACCTTTGCCGCGACCCCGATCGAGCGCGAACTTCCCGACGCCGCCCGGATCGCCCGCCGGCGCATTCTCGTCCAGTGGAGCAAGTGGCTGCTGCCGATCGGCGCGCTGGCGCTGCTCGGCTCGCTGGCATTCTGGCCGGAGCTCGAGCGGGCGGCCCGTGTCGGCCGAATGGGTTTGCGCCAGGCAACGGACCTGCGCGTCAGCACCGGCGACATGAGCGATGCCCAATATCACGGCATCGACGCGCATGGCCGTCCCTACATGATCACGGCGGTCGCTGCGCGGCAGGTCGGACCCGACCGCGTCGACCTGACCGCCCCCAAGGCGGACCTGCTGGACGGCGCCGCATGGCTGATGCTGACGGCCGACCGCGGCGTGTACGCACCTCACAGCCACCTGCTCGACCTCTCCGGCCACGTCGTCCTCTACCGCGACGACGGCACCTTCATGACCGGTCCGACAGCCACCATAGACCTCCGGCAGAGCGTCGACATTTCCAACCAGTGGGTCCATGTCGAGGGTCCGATGGGAGTGCTGGATGCGCAAAGCTACCTCATGGCGAGCCGCGACGGCGTCGCCCAGTTCCACGGGCCGGCCCGCCTGGTCCTGAACGACGCGCGGACCCGGACGCCGGGAGGCTCGCATTGACCCGTCTGCTGCTCTGGCTGGCGGCGTTGACGTGGGTCGGCCCCGCGTGCGCCCAGCAGATCGACCTCAGCTCGGGCGGCCCGGTCACGGTCACGGCGCTGGGCGGGATCGACTGGGACCAAGGCGCGCAGACCATCACCGCCTACGACCAGGCCCGTGCCGTCCGCGGTCTGGTCACGGTCGACGCCGACCGCCTGATCGCCTTCTACCGCAAAAAGAAGATCCCACCCGGCGCGCCGCCCGCGGCGACAACATCCGCGCCGCCCGCGGCGAC
>CAXTSH010000066.1:0-20115 GCA_964246925.1 uncultured Acetobacteraceae bacterium | reverse complement strand
CGAGCCTGACTTTCCTCCAGCGCCGCAAACATGATCGGGGTGCAAAGAAAGGCTCCCGCGTCGACGGCGTTGAAGTCGGCGATCAACTTCCCGATCTGCTCGACCCGGCCGCGCGAACATCTGACCCGGGTGATGTCCGCCGGATCATTGAGCGGGTTGTCGACATTGGTGTCGACCGCGAGCGTGACCGTCTCCGGGACGCATGGTGCGGAGATGAGATCCCGCAACAGCTTCGGATCGAAGAGGTGGTCGCACATCGTCAGCAGGAACGGCTCCCGAAGGTAAGGCTTTGCCGCGAGGAGTGACACACCATTCGCCCGACCCCAATCCTCGTTCACGACATGTGAGATGCCGACCCTCTGGCGCCCCGCAATCAGGTCGAGCTCGTTGCGCAGTTCCTCCCCACGATAGCCGCTGACGACAAGGAACTCGCTGAGCCCCGCCCTGCGCCCGCGCGCGATCACATGCTCGACAAGAGGAATACCGCGAAGGGATATCAGCGGCTTGAGGCCGCCCTTTTCCTGCAGTCTGGTGCCCCTCCCGGCTGCTACGATCAGGCACTTCATCAAGCGCTCACGCCGTCTGCAGGAAATTGCGAAGGCATCCGTACACCAACATGCTGTAGAGCTGGGTGTGACGGTGTTGGCGAATGTAGGCCGGCGTGATCTGCGCCACGCGCGGCCTGGTGCGAACCGATGCATACCAATGCACCACCCGCGTCTCGGGCGAGAGGACGCTGTCCAATCTTGCGCCGCGACTCTGCCGGAACCAGTGCTCGGAAACTTCAGGCGGCAGCGGGTAGAACACAGATGGTTCCTGAATGGCGAGGTCGCCCTGCCGGTAGCGGTCGACCACCTCATGCAGCAGGTCGGGACCAAACGCATAGGGCCGGTCCTGGTGCGAAGCGGGCATCGCAAGCATGGCGTGCAGATATTGGGCAAACAGGTGCGTCTGCGGCTCCGCACCCATCACCGCATTGTTGATGCCGCGGACGTAGAGCTTCTCGACCCGCCTGAACAGCCTCCAGCCCTGCGGCATCCGGCGGAATGCCTTGCGCAGCAGATCGAGCGTCAGGTGAACGATCCAGACCAGCGGCGATCTGGAAGCGCGCACGGTGCGTGGCCAGACGACGAACTCGCAACCCACAAACTGCGTGCTGTCGAGAAGCGGGCGGAGCGTCGCGATGGTCACCGTATCCATGTCCAGATACACGCCGCCATGCAGATAGAGAATGGCCGTTCGAAGGATGTCCGTCCGCGTTACCGGATTGCGGATACTGCCATACAATCTCGCCAGTTCGCCGCCGACCCCGAGCATGCTCCCGACCTGGCTTAGGCAGGCATGGGGCTCGATCGGAGCCAGCCTGACGCCCACTGCATCTCGCAGCGCACGCAGTTCAGGTCCATCCTTGAGTGCGTCGGTGTGATGGAGGGTGACCTGCGGCAGCCCACTATGCTCGGCGGCCGAAAGCACGGCGAACACATAGGCCCATGGGAGAGCGTCTCCGATCCAGCAGAAATGCACCTGGGCGGGAATCGTCACGAGGTCCAGCCTGCCATCGCGGAGCCTTAGCGGCGTATCGCGCAGCACGCCAGCCGGCCGGAACGGTTTGCCTCGCTGGTTTGTTTTCCGCCGGCGAACCGGCTAGACCTGCGGGGCGGAGCAGGGGAGCAGACGAGTTTGTGGTGGGACGGCGCCTGGCGCGGACGAAGCACCGATCTCGGCAAGATGACTCTCGATGAACTCTGGCGAGCCTATCTCGTCACTCCGGCAATCCAGATCTACATGGCATTGGCCGTTGCCTGCGCGGCGTTGGTCGTCGTCTTGCACGACGGCTGGGCTCCGATCATGGTCTCGGTGCTCGCGACCCTCATCCTTTATCCATTCGCCTGGTATCTGATCCACCGGTTCATCCTGCACGGCTCCTGGCTTTACCGGTCGTCATGGACCGCCGGGTTGTGGAAGCGCATCCATTTCGACCACCATCAGGATCCGCATCTGCTCGACGTGCTGTTCGGCGCGCCCTCAAACACGATACCCACCATCGCGGCGATCACGTTCCCGGTGGGATACGCAGTGGGAGGCGTCGCCGGCGCCGCCTCCGCGTTCGGGACCGGGCTCCTGACCACCTGCGTCTACGAGTTCTGCCATTGCATCCAGCACCTGAACTACAAGCCGCGCAACCGTCTGCTGCAGTACCTCAAGCAGAAGCACCTGCTGCACCACTTCCATGACGAGGTCGGCAATTACGGCATTGTCAGCTTCCTGCCTGACCGGCTCTTCGACACCTTCTACGCGGACGCCCGGGGCCGACAGCGGAGCCCAAACGTGTTCAACCTCGGCTACGACATGCACGAAGCGCGACGCTTCCCGTGGGTAATGGAACGTAGCGGCGGTCCGCCACGCGACCGGCCGCCGGTTGCTCCGCCCGGCCGATGAACGATTTCAGCGCGAGGAGCGGTCTGCGAGGCGCGGTCGAGATCGTGCCGGTCGAGCGTCCATCCGAGCTTCGCCGCTTCATCCTGCTGCCCGACATCCTCGCCCGCGCCGACCCAGCCTATGTCGCACCCCTGCACGACGAGCAGCGAAAAATCCTCAAGCCGCGGCACAACCCTTATTTCCAGCATGCGGAAGCCTGCTACTGGCTGGCCCGCAGAGACGGCCGCGACGTGGGACGGATCAGCGCCCAGCAGGACCGGCATGTCGGCCACGAAGGCCATTTCGGCATGATCGCCGCCGTCAATGACCCAGCGGTGTTCGAGGCCTTGCTCGGAGCCGCCGAGAGTTGGCACCGTGCCCGCGGCACCAACCAAGTGCTGGGACCGTTCAACCTCTCGGCCAACGACTCGCTGGGCGTTCTGATCGACGGCTTCGACACTCCGCCGATGCTGCTGATGGGCCACGATCAACGCCATGTCGGTGAGCGGCTGGAGGAGCAGGGCTATCGCAAGGCGAAGGATCTGATCGCCTATCTCTACGACACCGCAACAGACCTGCCGCCCGGCCCACGGCGCCTGATCGACCGTCCGTTGCCTGATGGGCTCGCGATTCGCCCGCTCGACATGTCGCGCTACGAGGACGAGGTGAAGACCGTCAGCGAGCTGTTCAACGACGCCTGGTCGGAAAACTGGGGTTTCGTGCCGCTCAGCGAGGCGGAAACCGACCAGATGGCCAAGCAGCTTCGCATGCTGCTCAACGAGAAGCTGATCTGGTTCGCGGAGTTCAACGGCCAGCCCATCGGCTTCATCGTCGCACTGCCCAACTTGAACGAGGCGATCCGCGATCTTCGCGGCCGCCTGCTGCCGTTCGGCTGGGCCAAGCTGCTGTGGCGTCTCAAGGTCGCGTCGGTGAGTTCGGCGCGCGTTCCGCTCATGGGCATCCGGCGAAGCTTCAGCAGCGGCCTGCTCGGCAGCCTGGTTCCCTTCCTGCTCATCGACGCCGTCCGCCGGGAGGGCCGCAAACTCGGCCTCCGATCGGTCGAGCTGTCCTGGATCCTCGAGGACAACGGGCCGATGCGCGATATTATCGAGGCGATCGGCGGCAGTCCGTACAAGACCTATCGTATGTACGCCAAGGACCTGACGTGATCGAGGTCTCATTGCTCCTGCAGTGACGGCTCCCTCGCGTCCAGTCGCAGTCCGAGCCACGCTGCCGACTGGACAAAGCAGGTGATGACGGCATCGACCTGCGCTTCGTCGTGAACCGCCGTGACGCTGACCCGCAGCAAGGGCCGCTCGTCCGGCGTGGCCGGCGGGAGAACCAGATTGACGTAGACCCCGCGCTCCATCAGTTGGTTCCAGAAGCCGGCTGCGGTCTTGATGTCCGGCATCTGCACGGCAACGATCGGGCTGACCTGAGGTCCGACCGTAAAGCCCGCCCGCCGCAGGCCGGCAAAGAGACGCCTCGCTTGGACCCACAGGCGCGCACGCAGCAACGGGGCGTCCCGCAGCCGTCCCAGTGCCGCGCGTGCGGACGCGATAACGGCCGGCGGCAAGGAAGCCGTGAACATGTAGGGGCGGCAGGTGACGCGCAGGATGTCGAAGCCCGGGTGATTGGACACGCAATAGCCGCCGATGCTGCCGAGACTTTTGGAAAAGGTCCCGACGATGAAGTCGACATCCTCTTCCACCCCGGCTTCTTCGGCGAGCCCCCGCCCGTGCTCGCCGAGCACGCCGAAGGAATGCGCCTCGTCGACCAGGAGATTGACGCCCATCTCCCGTTTCACCGCGGCGATCTCGGACAGAGGTGCCGAGTCCCCGAGCATCGAATAGATGCCTTCCACCACCACCAGCCTGGCACCCGGCAGGTCGCCGAGGCGCCGCAGCCGCCGATGGAGATCGTCCGCATCGTTGTGGCGGAACCGGATTACCTGCGCCTGGCTCAGCCGGCTCCCATCGTAGATGCTGGCATGACTATCGGCATCAATCAGCAAGTAGTCGTCCTTGCCGGCCAGGACGGACAACGTTCCGAGATTGGCCTGATAGCCAGTCGTGAACACCATGCAGGACCGACGCCGATAGAAAGAAGCCAGCTCGGCTTCAAGCAATCCGTGCAGCTCGTAGGTGCCGTTGGCGATACGCGAGCCGGTGGTGCCGGTGCCATATAGCCGCATCGCCTCTGCCGACGCAGCCAGGCAGGCGGGGTCCTGGCTGAGCCCGAGATAGTTGTTGGTTCCGAACAACAGCATCTTCCTGCCGTCGATGATCCCTTCCGTCGCCGAGAGCGCATGCTCGATTACGATCCGGAACGGGTCTCGTCCATCACCAAGCAAGGATGCCCGCGCTTCGGCGAGTGCCGCATATTTGGCCAGAATGGGCATGCTCAGACGATCGCCGTACCGATCACCCGGATGGATACGACACTGGGCAGGACGATCTCCCTCTCGCCTCGCATAGGATCTCTTTCGTTACACAGCCTTCCGGCTGCTGCAAGAAGCGGCTCAGCGAACGGCCTTCAGTTCGGCCAGGCAGCGAGCCAGATCGTCGACGGTCCGGATGTCGGCCAACCGGTCCAGCGGAACCGAAATGTCGAGCTCGTCCTCGATTTCCATGACGAAGTTCATCAGGGTGAGCGAATCAAGGCCGAGATCATCCACGATCACCGTCGCACCGGTGATCGGGCCTTTGACCTTTGGATTGGCGGCCAGCGCCGCAATCACCTGACGGGTGACCGTATCGAGCTCGACACTCATGTGCGTTCCCTCCAGCCTGGCGACGGCGACGCGCGGCCGATCACACTGCCATTCCGGTCACATCAGCCAACCGGCCTGCCGGTACCAGGCGACCGTCGCGGCAAAGCCTCGCTCCAGATCGGTTTGAGACGCGCACACTGAAGCTGGTAGCAGCTCCCGGGGTGCCACCCCCCATGCACCATACACCATCTCTCGAGCCTTACCTGAGCTGAAGGTGCCGGGACGCATGCGCCACCATGCGAGCAGGCTCGCCGCATGCCCGGCGAGGCGAACGGCCGGCGCCGGCAGGCGAACGAAGCGAGGACGATTGCCGAGCGCGGACGCGGCAGTCTGCAGGATGTCGCGCGGCGCATATCCGAGCGGATTGTTGTCGGCCAAGGCGTGGATAGTACCCCCGGGTGCCTCCCTCCAGGCGGCCAGGGCGGCCACCGCCGCCGCTGCGTCCGCGACGTGGATCATGGCGATGCGCGAGCGCTTCGGTCCTGGCACCGGAACGAGGCTGCGAGCGGCGGCGCGAAAGATGCCGAGCGTCTCCCTGTCCCAAGGCCCGTAGATAACCGGCGGCCGCAGGATGCTCAGACGCCCTGCGAACCCCTCGGCCAAGGCGTGTTCGCCTGCAAGCTTGCTTTCGGCGTAGGCCGAAAGCCTCGGTTCGCGCGCTGCCAGCGAGGAGATGCCGATCAGGTGCGCGCCCGGTGCATGCTGCCGTGCTGCGCCCGCGAGCAACCCGGCGCCGTCCCGGTTCACCGCCAGGAAGTCGCGGCGGGAGCGGCCTCTGATCAGCCCTGCGGCATGGATGACGATGTCCGCGTCCTGCACCAGACGGGAGAGTGCGGACAAGTCATGGAGGTCGCCCAGGACCACCTCAGAGGCGACGCCCCGTCCGTGCGTGCAAGACCGATCCCGGCGCGCCAGGATGCGCAGCCGGAAGCCACGCGCCGCAAGTGCCTCCAGGACATGCCGCCCGAGGAACCCGGTGGCTCCCGTCACGCAAGCAAGCATGTCGCTATGCCCTCAGGCGACCGAGGAAATCGACGGGGCGATGTCGAAGGCGCCGGACAGCAGCATCTGTTTTGCCCGCGCACGGCTGAGCTTGCCCGACGAGGTCTGCGGCAGGCTGCGCGGCGGCACCAGCACAACCGAAACCTCGACGCCATGACTCCGTCGAAACAGGGCAGTGGCCTCGATCCGCAACGCTTCCCGCGCTTCTGATTCAGTGGTGCGGCACTGCACGAGGGCGACAATTTCCTCCGTGCTTCCGTCATCGACCGAGAACACCACGACATCCCGGCTACGCACCGGGCCGAGGCCCGTCTCCGCCGCCCATTCCAGATCCTGCGGCCAGATGTTGCGACCATTGACGATCATCAGATCCTTCGCCCGGCCGGTGACGACAATCTCGCCGTCGACCAGGTAGCCGAGGTCACCGGTGTTCAGCCAGCCATCGGGGGAAAAGACATGCGCGGTCTCCTCCGCGTGGCCGTGATATCCATCCATGATGCTGGGGCCTCGCACGAAGATTGTGCCCACCCGCCGCTCGGGGAGCGACCTCGCAGCTTCGTCGCGGACCTCCAGCTCGTGTCCAGGCAGGACTCGCCCGCAACGGACAAAGCCGCGCCCCTCGCCATCGGTCAGGAGGGGGAGTGCCAGCCCCTGATGCTCCAGGAGTTCGCGCGCCACCGTGTCGGTGCAGATACCACGTCCGAGCGGTGCGAACGACAACGCAAGCGTCGCCTCTGCCATGCCGTAGCTCGCCACGAACGCCTCTGGCCGGAAGCCGCTGCGCGCAAACCGGTCGCCGAACGCATGCAGCGCCTGTGGCCTGATCATGTCGCCGCCGACGCCGGCGGCACGCCAGCAGCCAAGATCGAGCCCGATCGCCGTCTCCGCCCTTCGGGCGCACAGCTCGTATCCGAACGACGGACTATAGGCCAGAGTGCCGCGGTTGCGGCTGATCAGGTCCAGCCAGACCAGCGGCCGGCGCGTGAAATCCCGGGTCGGCAGAAGATCGACCGACATCTGACAGGCCAGCGGCGTCAGCAGAAAGCCCACGAGCCCCATGTCGTGATAGAACGGCAGCCAGGAGACACCCCTGTCGCCCTCTTGGGCGACGAGGCCGAAACGGCCGATCGCGCTGGCGTTCGCCATCACCGCGCTCTGGGTGACCGCGATGCCGAGAGGGAAGCGGGTGCTTCCCGACGAAAATTGCAGGTAGGACAGGCCGGCCGGGTTAGGCGCAGGCAGCGGCCCAACGGCCGGCTGTAATGCGCGTATGTCGGCCGCCGTGCCGACCAGGCGCAGCCCGAGCCCCCTGGTTGCCTCCCGGAGCCACGCCGTCAGCATCTCCGGCGCGAAAGCAGCGGTGGCGCCCGCGCTCTCGATCATGCGCCGAAGGCTCGCGACATAGGTCCCGCTCCCCGCGAAAGCCGCCGGAAGCGGGAGCGGCACCGGCACCAGGCCCGCATACTGACAGGCGAAGAACACCCGGATGAAGTCGCCGTCGTTGTCGGCAATGATGGCGACACGGTCGCCAGGACCCAGATCGAGGGCCAGGAGACGATTTGCATGATCCAGCGCCTGCCGTCGCAGGTCGCGGTAGTGGAGTGCCTCCAGCAGGACGCCACGCCCCGAATAGACGTTCACGCCGGCATCGCCCCGCGCCGCATAGTCGAGCGCGTCGGGCAGGGTGGGAAAGTCGGCAAGCCGCCGCGGTTGTCCAGGATCAGACCGAGTGGGATAGGCTGAGTTCGGCACGGGCGGAAAGGATCCTTGCAGGGGTTCGGTCCGGCCCCACTCGGTCCGGCGAAAATCAGGAATCGAGATGGTCAGGATCGATCAGCCGCGGTTGAAATCGGAATCCAGCAAGATGTCTATGGGGGCGTGGGTAGCAATAGGCGCTTTCCAGGCGGCGTGCGGCCGGACGTGAGCAGCCGGCTTCACTCATCTCGACCAGCAGCAGCCTGCCGCCCGCCGGCGGAGCTTCGGGTCGACGAGCTGGCTGGAAGGAGCGCGCGTACCTGTCCGGGGTGGGCGGAAGCGGTCGCTAGGAGGCCTTGCGCCGTGTTGAGGATCCACGCCCGGTCGATGGCGGTAACGCCGCTGTCTCGGCTTCCCCCGCCGGCTTCTGTCCACCACCCGCGATCGGTAATTTGAACGCTGGCTGCCTGCGGATTTCATCCGGCGTCGCGGCCTTCTTTCGCTTGGCAGGCGTGGCCCGCGTGACCGCCGCCGTTTCCTGGCTTTCCTGCCCGAGGCTTTTTCTGAGCGCAGCCATCAGGTCAACCACGTTGCTGTCGGTGAAGGACGGCGCGTCTTCAATAAGGTCACCCTCGCCCTTGATCTTGGCGTCGAGCATCGCCCGCAGGCGCGTCTCGTAGCGGTCTTCCAGATCGGCTGGATCGTAGCGGCCCGTCTGCCGGTCGACGAGCTGGACAGCCAGCTTGACCATTTCGGGATCGATTTTCGCACCTCCGACACCCTCGAAGAGAGACCCGACCTCATTGAGATCACGCTGTTCGTTCATGGTCTGGGCGATCAGCCCCTCGCCCATGGGACGCACGGCGACCGTGCGCTCGCGCTGGGAGATGACGATGCGTGTGAGAGCGACCTTCCCGGTCTTTAGGATTGCCGCCCGCAGCACTGCGTAGACGTCTTCGGAGCCCTTGCCATCAGGTGCGAGATAGTAGCTGGCATCATAATAGATTGGATCGATCGAAGACACTTCGACGAACTTCTCGACGATCATCAAGGACGAGCTTTCGACCTTCACCTTGTCAAAGTCCTCGTCCGTCAGGATGAGATAGTGATCTTTCTTGAACTCGTAGCCTTTGACCGTATCGCGCCGTGCAATCTCCTCACCGGTTTCCGCGTCCTGGCTGACCATCCGGATACGGTTGCCGGTGGCCGGATTGAGGAGGTTGAACCGGATCGCGCCACGATCATGCCGGGCGCTGTAAAGAGCTACAGGGCATGACACGAGAGCGAGGCGCAATTGCCCGCGCCAGATCGGGCGTGCAGCCATCAGCGGTGCCCAGCAGGAACGAGTAAAAACGTCATGTAGTGCTAAACCGGAACGAAGCTTCTGGTTGACTGTCCAAGAGAGAACAACGCGCGCCACTCCTGAGGATCAAGTTGAGGGTCAATCGGCATGAGGCTCTGCGATCGCTCTTCCGCCATGACTGACGACGCGCTACACGTTTCCGTGAGCCGTTGTATCAGCGAGCCTGGCCGCCTTGCTTCCGCCCTAAACGGAATTGGTCGAAAGTTTAGGGCTCTGCCCCAAAACCCCGTTGGGCGCGACGCGCCCGACTTGGCGGACCGGGGCGGAGCGCCGGCCTGCTTTTAGTGCCTCAGAATTCCAAAGCTCCGAGGCTTTCGATCGGGCAACCGGCTCGGTCTCCAGAAGTCCGGCCGCGACCAGCGCACCGATGTCGTGCTGCCACAGCCAGAGGCTGTTCGTCTGGCCGCGAAAGCTCGGCTCGCCACCCAGCGTCCCCGTCGTCCGCACGCCCGCGGCAAGACCGATCCCGAGCACGCCGGGCAACACCTCGCCGCGCGTGTTCAGCACTCGGCAGCGATGATCCACCATCGGTGTCCGCTCGCCTCCCGCCAGGCGAACGGCCACGCCATGCCGGTCCCGAAGCGGTAGGCCGCGCGGCCGGTAGCCGAGTGCGGCGATCACCAGATTGGCTTCGTCCAGCAACGCGTCGAGGTTCCCGGGCAGTAACGATGACCCGTCCAGCAGGGCCAGCCTGGTGTCCGGCACCCTGCCTCCGATCTCGAGCGCATGGCGCATCAGGTCGCGGGCATCGTAGCGCAGGCCTCCCAGGCGGTGCACGAACCCGCTGACCGGACAGATGTCGTCGGGCCCGAACTCGTCGTAACCATCGGCGCGCGCTTCAGCCGCCGAGTGGTAGAAGAGCCGCGGCCGTCCGCGATGCAGCAGCGTGACGGCTCCCGGCTCCGCGGTCACGGGAAGCGCCTGCAACAGCAGCCGGGCCGCAGCCACCGCGCTCGTCGATCCGCCGAGCACCACGATGCGAGGCGATGGATGCCCAGCCAACCGCGCGAGCGCTGCTCTCAATCCCTCCGGCCGGAGCACGAGGTCCGACTGGACCACCTTGAGCCTGTGCCGTACGGACAGCATTGTCTTGTCGAACAGACGTTCACGCGCCAACCTCGCATCGTCCTGGTCGGCGCCACCCGCCAGCAGAAGCCGGGCCGCCCGTATCTCAATCGTCTGTGCGCGTGGCCCCCGCACCGAGAGCTGCCAGGCGCCCCGCATGATCCGCCGCGCCCGGACGACATCGTGCGACGTCAGGACAACGCCGCGCGGCGCAGTCTCCACGATTGCGCGAACCGCGCGGCCAACGTCGTTGAGGAAGCGGGCGACCATCGTGAGCTCCACCGGCCCGCTTCCGCAGGCCGCGAGCGCACGCGCGGACGGCATGTCGCGCACGGCGGCCAGCCGACTATCCTGGACGCCGTCAAGGCAGGACAGGAAAGACAACGCCGCACTGTCCGACCGGATGACATAGTCGCCGAGCCGCCCAGCGCCGATGGCCGGGCGCCGGTCGATGATCACCAGACCGTCATCGAGCAGCGACGCAAGCGTGCCGTTCCGGGAAGCCGCCAACAGCGGCCCGAGGCCCGCCGGACCGCCTCCGACGATGGCCGTACCGTAGTGCCGGGCAAGCCCGATCACGCGACGGCTGCCTCCGGTGGGTAAGTCAGACGCTCGCAAGCCGGCCCGCGCGAGTGGCGCGCCCTCAGCCGCAGGAGAGAGTCGCAACAGAAATCCACGTCCGCGTCCGTCATCTCGTCCCACAACGGCAGCGCGATGATCCGCTCGGACAGGCTGTCGGTGACTGGAAGTGCAGATTTGAAGGGCGCAAACAGTGGCTGCTGCGCGAGGTGCGGGCTGAAATATCGACCGCATTCGATGCCCTCGGCCGCAAGCTCGAGGATCACCTCGTCGCGCGACAGCGCCAGGTCGTCAGGCAGGATGAACGGCATGAAGCAGTAGGCCAGGCGTTGTCCCCGGACCGCCTGGCACGGCCAGTCCTGCAGGCGCCACCGATACATCGCTGCCAGCTTGTGCCGGTGGGCAGACAACGGCTCGAAATCGCGAAAGCGGGCGAGGCCGACGAGTGCCATCACCTCGCTCAGCTTGCCGTTCAAACCGAGCGTGCTGGCCGACCGGTTTCCCTCGAAGCCGTAACTCACCATCGAGCGCAGGCGACCCAGCATCGCCGGGTCTGCGCAATGGATCAGGCCGCCCTCGCCCACTGCGAAACTCTTGGTCACATGCATCGAGTAGACGACGGGGAACGGCGCACCGGACCCGAAGGCGCGGCCTTCCTCGTCGACGGTGCCGAGCGATGCCGCGGCGTCGATCACGACCGGGATGCCGCGTCGCTCGAGTGCGGCGTAGCGGTCGAGGTCGAGGTTGTTGCCGAACGTGGCGTAGGGCACGACGACCGCGATATGCTCGCCCATCAGGGCGATGATCCGCTCCTCATCATGCGGGCAAGGTAGCCAGGTATCCGGGTCGACGTCGCAGAACACCGGTGTCAGGCCCGCCCACATCGCCGCCTCCCCGGTGGCGGCAAATGTGAAGGACGGCATCAGCGCCAGCGTCGCACCGGGTCGTCTGACGGCGGCCAGGCGCATGGCGAGCATCAGCCCGATCGTCGCGTTGCAGACCGTCAGGCAGGCGGCGCTGGTACCGAAATGCTGGTCGAAGCGGTTTTCCAGCGCGGTGTTGACCGGACCGAAGTTGCTGAACCGCCTGCTTTCTTCGATCTCGCGCAGTTCGCTCGCGAGTTCGCTCAAGCGAGGCGGGTTCGGCCGGAGGAATGGCAGGCTCGCTGGCATCGGCGCAGAATGCCACTCACACGGTTCTCAAAACGTTAATCGGTGCGGCCTGCTTCTGCCGTGGCGACCGGCAACTCGCTCGGGCAGACTGCACGGCATGGCGGACATCATCCTCGACCTTGATGGAGAGGAGGCGACGCGCTGCCTTGGAGCCGCGATCGGCCGGCAGCTCCGGCCCGGCGACGCGTTGCTGATCGAGGGCCCGCTGGGTGCCGGCAAGACAACGCTCGCCCGCGCCGTGCTTCGTGCGGCTTGCAACGACCCTGCCCTTGAGGTGCCATCCCCGACCTACACGCTGTTGCAGGATTACGAGTCGCCGATGGGTCCGGTCAGCCACTTCGATCTCTGGCGCCTCGACGGGGCCGCCGCGCTCGCCGAACTCAACTGGCACGAGGCACGCGAGGGCGTCGTCATCGTCGAGTGGCCGGATCGCCTCGGCGCCGCCAGACCCTCGCCCGCGCTGGCCGTCACCCTGTCTCCGGTCGCCGCCGACGCAAGACGCGCGCGGGTTGCCGGCTGGCCGTCCGAGCGGCTCGCCCTGCTCCTGTCGCCAACTATCGCCCCTTGACGACTCCGTCCATCGCGCTGATCCGGACCGCCCACGTGGCCCTGCTCACGCTTGCCGGCCGTTCGGTCCTCGACCATGCGCTCGACCGCCTGGCCGAGGCTTCGGTCGGGACCGTGTTGATCGAGCCGGGCGATCAGCCAGCCCTGCTGCGGGCGCACCTCGCCGCTCGGGCCAAGGCACCCAACACCATCCTGCTCGACGACCAGACCGCCGACCGGCATCCCTGCCGTGACATGGGCTTCCTGGTCGACGGCGACGTCGCCTGGTTCGACGGTCCGGCCTCGGCGCTGTCCCGGCTCGCCGACGGCTTCGACGCCGATCGATGGGACGGCATGCTGATGCTGGCGCGCGCCACGGAACTTGGGACCGACAGCATTGATGGAACAATCAGGCGCGACGGCTTGGCGCTCGATCCCCTCGGTGTCCTCCGGCGGCCGGAGGAGATCGAGATTGCTCCCTTCGTGTTTGCCGGCGTCCAGCTCGTGTCGGCTCGGCTGTTCAACGAGATGGCCTCGGCCGGCGCCGCTCCATCGCAGGATCGCCTGACGGCGGCCATGTGGGACCGCGCGATGGCTGAAGGCCGGCTCGGCGGCCTCGTGCATGACGGCGTCTGGTTCAACCTGCAGACGGCGCGCGATGTCGAGGCTGCCGAACGCTCCTTCGAGGATCGCATGGCCGGCGTGCGCGTTTGAGCGGCCTGTTCGCCGCCGGCCACGACCGCGGCTTTCTCGAGGCGGTCGCGACCGCCTGGCTCGATGCGTGCGGCAACGACCCGGTTCGGGCAGGAGACGGCCTGATCCTGCTGCCGACCCGACGCGGTGTCCGCGCCCTCACCGACGCCTTCCTGCGTGTCTCCAACCGGCCGGCACTCCTGCTGCCTCGCATCGGCGCAATCGGCGCCGTCGACGAAGCGCCGCTCGCGATCGCCGGCGGCCTCGATCTGCCGCCTGCGATCGGCCGCCTGCAGCGCCTCGCCTCGCTCGCCCGTCTCGTGCTCGCCCGCGAAGCGGCACCGACGCCTGCCGCCGCCTTCGAGCTCGCAGCCTCGCTCGCCGACCTGATCGACGAGGCGGCGCGCTGGAAGATTGATCTCGCCGCCGCCCTGCCTTCACTCGCTCCCGGCGAGCTGGCATTGCATTGGCATCTCACGCTCGACTTCCTGTCCATTGTCACCTCCCAGTGGCCGCGCGCACTGCAGGAACTCGGGCTCCTCGACCCGGCCGCCCGCCAGGCGGCCCTGCTCGACGCGCAGGCGGCACTCTGGCGAGGCTCGCCGCCCGATACGCCGGTGTGGCTGGCCGGGATCATCGCCGCGACCCCGTCCGAGATCGGCCTCGCCCAAACGGTCGCAGGCCTTCCGACCGGCCGCGTCATCCTCCCTGGCCTCGACCTGGCGCTGGCCCCCCGGTGCTGGGACGCGATCGGCGACACCCACCCGCAAGCCGGCCTTCGCCGCTTGCTCGCCGGCATGCACGCCGCCCGCGACGACGTGACCTGCCTCGGACCGCAAGGCGCCGGGACGCGCACCGACCTGCTCCGGCGTGCGATGCTGCCCGAGGCGGAGATCGCGGCGACCTGGCGCAAGGCCGCCACCCTGGACGTCACTGGCTTTTCCGTCATCGCGGCACCCGATGAGCGGACGGAAGCCTGCGCGATTGCGCTGGCGCTCCGCCATGCCATCGAGACGGGGGGCCGCACCGCCGCCCTCGTCACCCCCGACCGCCGGCTCGCCCAGCGTGTCGCGACCGAGCTCGGCCGTTTCGGCGTGCTGGCCGATGACAGTGCCGGCGAGCCGCTCGCCGACACCCCGCAGGCCGTGTTCCTGCGGCTCGTCGCCACCACGCTCGCCGAAGGCCTCCCGCCCGCCACGCTGCTCGCCATGCTCAAACATCCGCTGGCGCAGCTCGGCGGGGCCGCCGCCTGCCGCCGCGAAGCCCGGCGCCTCGAACGTGCCTGCCTGCGCGGCCCGCGCCCCCAGCCCGGTCTAGCCGGTCTACGCCGGGCGCTGGCCGGCGCACGGGTGAGCGAACCCGATCGCGAGTCGGTCTCGCGTTTTCTCGACCGCCTCGACGAGGCCGTCATGCCGCTGGCGTCATTCTTCGAGCGTGAGCGAGTATGGCCGGCGCCATTCGCCGGCGCCCTGATCGAGACAGCCGAACGCCTGGCCGACCCGGACCGCCTGTGGTCGGGAGAGGAGGGCGAGGCGCTGGCCGCCTACATGACCGAGCTGTCCGAAGCCCTCGCGCTGCTTGGCCCGATACCGCCAGGCAGCCTCCCCGGCCTGCTCGATGCGACACTCGCCGGGGTCAACGTGCATGGCAGGCGGGGGCTGCGCGGCCGGGACGCTGCCGAGATCCACCCGCGCGTCTCGATCTGGGGCCTGCTCGAGGCGCGCGGTCAGCGGGCTGATCTACTGGTCCTTGGCGGCCTGACGGAAGGGACCTGGCCGGCTGCCACCGATCCCGGTCCGTGGATGGGCCGTCCGATGCGCGCGGCGATCGGTCTGCCCTCACCGGAGATCGCGATCGGCACGGCGGCCCACGACTTCGCGACACTCGCGACCGCGGCCCCCGACATCATTCTCTCCTACGCCAAGCGGCGTGACCACGCGCCTGCGGTGCCCTCACGCTGGATCGCCCGGCTGGAATCCTGCCTCGCGGGAGTGGGCCAGGTGCTGCCTGCGCATCCTGCCCTGCAATGGGAAGCGGCCCTCGACCAGCCGGACGGGGTGCCGCGTCCCGCCCGTCCACCGGCGCCGAGGCCGCCGGTCGCCAACCGTCCGCGCCGGCTCAGCGTGACCGAGATCGAGACCTGGTTGCGCGACCCCTATGCGATCTACGCCGCGCACATCCTGCGCCTGCGTCCGCTCGCCCCGATCGAGGAGGAGGCCGAGCGCGCGCTGTTCGGCAACCTGGTGCACCACGCGCTGGCCGACGCCTATCGACGCGGTCCCATCGACGCCACCAGCCTCCAGGCCCGTTTCGATGATGCCCTGGAGCATTTCGCGGTCCGGCCCGGCATCGCCGCCTGGTGGCGCCCGCGCCTGCGTCGCATCGCCGAGTGGGTCGCCGCGTCCGAAGCCGCCCGTCGCGCCGAAGCGCTCCCCGACCATGTCGAGACCGAGATCGGCGGCCGCCATGTTCTTCAGGCCGCCGCCGGTCCGTTTGCGCTGACCGGGCGCGCCGACCGCATCGAGCGGCGGGCGGGCGGCCTGGCCATCCTCGACTACAAGACCGGCACGGTGCCGACGCGGACGGCGATCCGCCACGGCTGGTCGCCTCAGCTCGCGCTGGAAGCGACGATGGCAAGCCTCGGCGGCTTCGGCGACGCCTTCCGCGACCAACCCGTCCGCGAGCTCGCCCATTGGAAGCTCTCCGGCGGCCCGGAACCCGGCCAGATCCAGGCCATGGTAGCGGGCGAGGCGTTGGATTTGATGCTCGCCGACACCTGGTACGGCCTGGAGCAGCGGATCGAGGCATTCGACGACCCTGCCACAGCCTACCTCGCGCAGCCCTACCCGAGCCAAGCGCCGGCCTACGACAACTACGCCGTGCTGGCGCGGATCGCCGAGTGGCGCGTCACGGAGGATGATCGATGAGCGCGGTCGTCGAGGCGGCCCGTCAGCAGCGTCTCGCGTCCAATCCGTCGGTCTCAGCATTCGTCTCCGCCTCCGCCGGCTCCGGCAAGACCAAGCTGCTGATCGATCGCCTGCTTCGGCTGATGCTGCCCGGCCCCGGCCGTGCGCCGACGCCACCGGAACGCATCCTCTGCCTCACCTTCACCAAGGCGGGCGCCGCCGAGATGGCGATCCGTCTCCGCCGCGTCCTCGGCGACTGGGTCATCGCCGACGACCAGGCCCTCGATCGCTCGCTCGTTGAGCTCGACCTGGTCGCGACGGCGCCGATGCGCGACGCCGCGCGTTCGCTGTTCGCCCGCATCCTCGACATCCCGGGCGGGCTTCGGATCGACACCATCCATGCCTTCTGCGAACAGCTCCTGCGCCGCTTCCCGCTCGAGGCCGCCATCAGCCCGCATTTCCGTCTCGTCGAGGAGGCGGACAGCCGCGTCGCCCTCGATCGTGCCCGCGAGAGCGTCGTCTCGCTTGCCGGTGCGGCGGATACCGTCGCCCGGCTCGCGGCAAGGCTCGATACGCTCCGCCATGCGACGCTCACCCGCGACCTGCACGCGAAGGCCGACCGCCTCGCCCACGCCCACAGCCTCGACGCGCAGTCGCTTGCCGCAGCACTCGGCCGCATCCTCGCCCTCGCGCATGCCGACGAAGCGGCGTTGATCGCGCAGGCGGCCGGCGCGCAGAGCCCGTCGCTCGCCGCCGCGCTCCGAACCGTCGCCGGCGAGGGAACCGACCGGATGGCCGCTTCGGCGAACGCCCTGCTGGACTGGCTGCGCCTGCCGGACCTGGACAAACGCGCCCGCTGGTCGGAATGGCGCCACCTGCTGCTCAAGGCCGGCGGCGAGCCCCGCTCTATCGCCCCCAGCAACACCAACTTCGCCCGCAATCGTCCTGACGCGCTCGCAACCATCGCCCGGGAAGCCGCCCGCGTCGTCGAGGTCGAGGACCATCGCCGCGCGCTGGCACTCGTGGATGCGACCGCCGCCCTGCTGGCCATCTCCGGCCCCGCGCTCGCCGCCTACGCCGACGAAAAGCGCGCACTCGGCCTGCTCGACTTCGACGACCTGATCCGGCGCACCCGCGACCTGCTGGCCGACCCCGGCGTCGCCTGGGTCCTGTTCAAGCTCGACGGCGGCCTCGACCACCTGCTGCTCGACGAGGTCCAGGACACGTCTGCCGCGCAGTGGGCGATCGCAGGCAAGCTCACCGAGGAGTTCTTCGCCTCCGGCAACGCCATCACTTCCGCCCGCACCATCTTCGCCGTCGGCGACTTCAAGCAGTCGATCTACGCCTTCCAGGGTGCCGACCCGGAGGGTTTTCGCACCTGGCGCGACACCTTCCGGTCGCGTGTCATCGCCACCGGCCAGAAGTTCCTCGAGCCGAGCCTGACCGTCTCGTTCCGGTCCTCGCCCGCGATCCTCGTCTTCGTCGACGCCGTCTTCGCCGACGTGGCCGCCTCCGCCGGCGTCGCCGAACGCGCCGACTTGCCGGTCCCGCCGCATACCAGCGCCCAGCCGGAGCTCTCCGGCCGCGTCGAGCTCTGGCCGCTCGCCGCCGGCGACGAGGACGAGACGCCGACGTCTCCCTGGTCCGCGCCCGACCGCAATCGCGGTCTCGCGTCCGGCGAGCAGCGCCTGGCCGAAGCGCTCGCCGCCCACCTCGCCCGGCTGGTCGCGGACGGTGCGGTACGCGCCGGCGAGATTCTGGTGCTCGTCCGCAGACGCACCCGCTTCGCCGGCAGCCTGATGCGCGCGCTCAAGGCGCGCGACATCCCGGTCGCCGGCCTCGACCGCATGGTGCTCACCGCCCAGCCGGCGATCCAGGACCTGCTGGCACTGTGCGACGCGTTGCTCCTCCCCGACGACGACCTCGCACTCGCCACCGTCCTCACCAGCCCGCTCGGCGGCCTCGACGACCCATCGCTGATGGACCTCGCCATGGCGCGTAGCCAGCCGTTGTGGCAGGCGCTGCAGGACCGCCGGGCCGAACGCGTCGAGTGGCAGGCCGCGCACGACTTCTTCGCCCGGCTGCTCGCCCGCATCGACTACGCCACCCCCTACAATCTCCTGAGCGAGGCGCTCGGCGCCGGCGGCGGCCGTGCCCGCCTTCTCGCCCGCTTCGGCCCAGAGGCCGCGGAGGCCATCGACGAAATGCTCGATGCGTCGCTGCTGCACGCACGCACGCACGTGCCGTCGATGCAGGGCTTCGTGCACTGGCTCCGCCAGTCCGGATCCGACATCAAGCGCGAGCCCGGCGAAGCCGCCGACGAGGTCAGGCTGATGACCGTCCACGGCAGCAAGGGTCTGGAGGCGCGGCTGGTGGTCCTCGCCGACACCACTGGCCTGCCGAAGGTCGACGACGACATCCTCTGGGCCGACCATGACGGCAATGCCCTGCCGATCTGGGTGGGGGGCAGGGACCTCCGCTGTCCTGCCATCGACCGCCTGCGCGAGGCGGAGCTGGCCCGCGCACTCGCCGAGGCCAACCGGCTGCTCTACGTCGCCCTGACCCGCGCCCGGCAAAACCTGATCGTCTGCGGCTGGCAGCCCAGGGGCGAGCTCGACCCGCGCACCTGGTATGCGCATTGTCTGCGCGCTTTCGCGACCCTCCCGGAGGCCGAGACCAGCCCATTCGCTCCACCGATCGAAGGTGGCACCTGGAACGGGCAGCATCTCGTGCTCGCCCGCCCCGGCACCGAGCCGCCATCGTCGGCTCGTCACGTGCGCCTCGCGGCGGCCCCGCCGTCCTGGGCCGGCCAGGCGCCACTGTGGCGCGCCCGGCCGCCGCCAGCCGAGCCCACGCCGCGCCGCAGCCTGGTGCCGTCGCGCCCGGACGGCGTCGCCTTCGGACCATTGCCGCCCGCACCGCCGCGAGCGACCGCCGGACGCGCCGACCGCCGGCGCCGCGGTGAGATCCTGCACGCCCTGCTGCAGCACCTGCCCGCCCTGCCTCACGACGAGCGTGGCAAAGCGGCCCGCCGCTTCGTCCGCCGGCGCGTCGAACGCGATGTCGAGTCTCTCGTCGCGGAGGCGCTCACCGTCATCGACCATCCGGCGCTCGCCCGTATCTTCGGCCGGCTCGGCCGCCCCGAACAGCGCCTCGCTGGCCTGGTCGGCGACGTCGCGGTCAGCGGCGTCGTCGATCGGATTGCCTTCGGTCCCGATTTCGTCGACCTCGCCGACTTCAAGAGCGGCCGGCCGGCACCCGGCGACGTCGGCCGAACACCCGTGCACTACCTCCGCCAGATGTCCGCCTATCGCGGCATCCTGCAGTCCCTCCGTCCCGGATCAGCCATCCGCTGCGTGCTGGTCTGGACCGAGAACGCTTCGGTCGTCCTGCTGCCAGACGCGCTGCTCGACGCGCACGCGCCGGCGCTTGCTTGATCCTCCGCCAGCAACGATCCATGTGACGGGGACCCTGATCCAGGAGAAGACCATGAGCGAGAACACCGTCGCCGTGACCGACGACAGCTTCGAGACCGCGGTGCTGCGGTCAGACGAGCCCGTGCTGGTCGACTTCTGGGCCGAGTGGTGCAGCCCCTGCAAGATGATCGCGCCCGCGCTCGAGGAGATCGGCGCCGAGTTCAAGGGCAAGCTGACGGTCGCCAAGGTCAACATCGACGAGAACCCGGCCACGCCCAACAATTACGGCGTGCGTGGCATTCCGACGATGATCCTGTTCAAGGGCGGCAAGCCGGCGGCGACGCAGGTCGGTGCGATGCCAAAGGGGCAGCTCAAGGCCTGGGTCACCTCCAGTCTCGGGGCAGGCGACGGGGCTGCCAACATCTGAACGGAGGGGGGGGGGGGGGGGGGGGGGGGGGGGGGGGGGGGGGGGGGGGGGCGGGGGGGG
>CAXTSH010000065.1:0-20134 GCA_964246925.1 uncultured Acetobacteraceae bacterium | reverse complement strand
CCAATGGCGCGCGCTCCCAGCGTCTTCGCCCGGCCCGTGCCGGCCACCATGTCCGCGGTCGCCGCCGCCCCACTCCTGGCAGCCTCTGCTGCCGCCTGCAAGGCCTCGCCCAGATCGCTCGATGCAGCCCCGTCGAGCGCCTCGACGGCAGGCAGCAGCGCGTCCAGCATGGTCTTGTCGCCTGCCTTCGCGCGGCCTCGCGCCTTGACCGCCCGGGCGCCCTCGCCGAACGCGGTCGCGAGCGCCCGGGCGTCCGCATCGGGACCCGCAAGCGATTTGCCCACCGCATTGAAGAAAGTCCCGAACACCGCGCCCGAGGCGCCTCCGGCGCTGCTCAGCACCGCGCGGCCGACGGCCGCGAACGCAGCCCCCGGCCCGAGGTCGGCATCGACCCGGTCGAGCGCAGCCAGCGCGGCCTTCAAGCCACGTGTCATGCCGACGCCATGATCGCCGTCGCCGATCGTCTGGTCGGCCCGCGTCAGCGCCGGCTCATTCTCGATCAGCACCTCGGCGGCCGATCGAAGCATCGAGACCGCGTCGGAACCCGCGAGCGTGCGCATGGGCTAGCACCGAAACCCGAGCGACCACGCCGGCATTCGCAGCAGGCGCTCGGCGTTCTCATCGAGCCGCATCAGCGAGATCGAAAACCCGGCCATCTCCTGGCAGGTGAAATACGGTCCGGAAAACGTCAGTCCGACCGTCAGGCCCGCTTCCTCCAGGCGGTGTCTCGCCCGCCGGTTGGCGATCATCAGCTCCATCATCGTCGTCGCACCCAGGCTGTTGAGCAGCAGCGCCACCCGATCACCGCGCTCGAACGGAAGATCGCCGACGACACGCGCCATCATCGTATCGACCAGCGCATCGGCGGCCATGAACGCGCGCCGTTCGACCCCCGCCTCGCCGTGCACGCCGAGACCGATCTCGATCTCTGCCTCGCCCAGCTCGAACGTCGGCTCGCCGGTCTGCGGCAGCGAGCCTGGACTGAGCGCGACGCCGATCGAGCGGATCGTCCGCTGTGCCGACCGGACCGTCGCCGCCGCCTCCGCAAGATTGGTGGCACCGCAGGCAGCACCGGCGACCTTGACCTGAAAGAACGCGCCGCCGATCCCGCGACGCTCATCGGCGCGATCGGGCGGAGCGGCTGCCACGTCGTCCTGCACCCGCACGGTTTGGACTTCGATCCCCTCGTCGGCCGCCATCTCGGCCGCGATGTCGAAGTTCATGTTGTCGCCGGCATAGTTGCCGTAGACGTAGAGCACGCCCTTGCCGCGGTGTATCGCGCGCGTGGCATTCAGGATCAGGTCAGGCGTGGGAGAGGCGAAGATGTTGCCGCACACCGCGGCATCGGCGAGGTTCTCGCCCACGAAGGCGGAATACATCGGCTCGTGGCCGCTCCCGCCGCCGATCAGCAGCGCCACCTTGGCGTCCGGTATCTGCGGCCGCATGACGGAGTTCGCCTCCGGTATCCGAAGAAGACGGCCGTCCGAGGCCAGAACCATCCCATCGATGACCTCGTCGACGATTCCGTCAGGGTCGTTGATGACCTTCTTGACCATGCGATGGTTCCTCTTGTCTGCCGTTGATCCCCGCCGACCATCTTTGCATCGGGCGGTCCGTTGGTGACAATCTTGTCGGCCACCTCGCCGCGAACCCCGCAGACCTGACCGACCGGACGTGTGGCATGGCGCATTTCGACCTCATCATCCGCGACGCGATCCTGGTGCTTCCCTGGGGCGAGACCGCGGCAGACCTCGGCCTGCGCGGTGGCCGCATCGCCGCGATCGGCACCACGCGCCAGGACGACGCCGACCAATCCCTCGACGCCACCGGCCTGCACGTGCTCCCCGGCATCATCGACCCGCACGTGCATTTCCGCGATGCCGGCCAGGGCCCGCTCGACCCGTCGGGCGAAACCATCGAGACCGGCACGCGCGGCGCGGTCCTCGGCGGCGTCACCACCATCTTCGACATGCCCAACACCACCCCGCCACTCACCGACGCGGCCGCGCTCGCCATCAAGCAGGCGCACGCCGAGCGCACCGCCTGGTGCGATGTCGGCCTCTATGTCGGTGCGACCGAAGCCAATGCGGCCGGCCTCGCGACGCTAGAGCGGGGCAGGGGAGTGTGCGCGATCAAGGTCTTCGCCGGCAGCTCGACCGGCGACCTCCTGGTCGACGACGACGACGGCATCGCGCGCGTGCTCGCCTCCGGCACCCGTCGCGTCGCCTTCCACAGCGAGGATGAGCCGCGCCTGCAGGCCCGCCGCGCCCGGTTCCCCACCGGCACCTATGCCGATCACCCGGTCTGGCGCGACGAGGAGTGCGCCTTCCTGGGCACCCGCCGCATCACCGCACTCGCCGAACGACACGACCGTCCGGTCCACATCCTGCACGTGTCGACCGCGGAGGAACTCGACTGGCTGGACGACCACCGTGCCCACGTCACCGTCGAGCTGCTGGTCAACCACCTCACCCAGTCCGCCCCCGAGTGCTACGAACGCCTCGGCGGCTACGCGGTCATGAACCCGCCGATCCGCGCTGCCCGCCACCGCGAGGCCGCCTGGCGAGCGGTCGCCGACGGCCGCGTCGACACCATCGGCTCCGACCACGCGCCGCACCCTCGCGCCGCCAAGGAGCGCCCGTGGCCCGCGACCGCTGCCGGCCTGACCGGCACCCAGACCCTGCTTCCGGTCATGCTCGACCATGTCAACGCCGGCCGGCTCACGCTCTCCCGCCTCGCCGGCCTGATGGCCGCCGGCCCCGCCCGCGTCTACGGACTGCGCTCGAAGGGACGCATCGCGCGCGGCAACGACGCCGACCTCACTCTCGTCGACCTCAAGGCCGAGCGGACCATCGAGCCGTCCTGGCTCGCGAGCCCCTGCGGCTGGTCGCCTTTCGAGAGTATGCGCGTCACCGGCTGGCCGGTCGCCACGATCGTCCGCGGCCGGATCGTCATGCGCGACGACGCCGTCCTAGGCACGCCTGCCGGCCGGCTCGCCTCCTTCGACTGAGGCCGCGCTCATCAAGCCGCGCCCGTAAGCCGCAAGCCGCAGCCCGGGCCCGGCAATCGCGAGGGCCGCGAACGGCAGATACTCGACGACGTGCTTCACCCCGCCGCCCAGCGGGTGGCGCATGAAATCGACGTAGAAGGCATAGGCGATGTAATTCAGCCCGATCACACGCACCAGCCACCAGCAACGCGGACCGCAGGCGCGCCGCACCGGCCCGATCGACATCAGCACCAGACAGGCCACCCAGAACACCGCGATTCCGAAAAACACGAACGTCGCCAGCGAAGGCGCCCGACCGATCAGGCACAGTCCTGCCACCAGTCCAAGATGCACGATTTCCACCGACGCGAACGCGAGCCCAAGCTCGCGCGCCCGGCGCGCCAGCGGCTCGAACGCGGCGCCGAACAGCGTCACCAGCGCGCGCCCCGTGTAGGCCGGCCAGAAGAACAGGAACGCCAGCCGCGCCGTCGCGATCAGTCCGACAACGATGCCGTGCTCGCCCGTGCCCGACAGGCTGACGCACAGGCCGGCAAGCATCGCCGCCAGCACGAAGGCCGAACCCATCCACGGCAGCGCGCCGGCGGACGACCTCATCGACAAACCCTTTCCGACCACCCGAAGTCTTGGACCGTCCACCCGGCCCTCGCAACATCTCCGAAAGGCTGTGTCGCCAGCCGCCGCAACCCCGGCGACGCGCCCGCTTTCTCAGGAGGCGCAAGCGCGGCAACGCCTCTAGGAGATCAGCATGTCCCGAACACCCGTCTGGTTCATCACCGGCTGCTCGACCGGCTTCGGCCTGGAGCTCGCCCATCTCGTCATCGGGCGCGGCTGGCCGGCCGTCGTGACCGCGCGAGACGCCGCACGCGTCCGGTCGCTGACCGAGGCAGCACCCGACCGCGTGCTGGCGTTGTCGCTAGACGTCACTGACCAGTCCGCCATCGACAGCGCCGTCGGGCAGGCCGAGGACCGCTTCGGCGCCATCGACGTCCTCGTCAACAACGCCGGCTACGGTTATCAATCCTCGGTCGAGGAAGGCGTGGAGACCGAAATACGCGCCCAGTTCGACGCCAACGTCTTCGGTCTGTTCGCCCTCACACGCGCCGTCCTGCCCGGCATGCGGACCCGCCGCCACGGGCACATCATCAACATCAGCTCTGTCGCCGGCTTCATCGGCTTTCCAAGCTCGGGCTACTACTCCGCCAGCAAGCACGCCGTCGAAGGCTGGTCCGACTCGCTCGCGCTCGAGACCGCCCCGCTCGGCATCCACGTCACCTGTGTCGAGCCGGGACCGTTCCGCACCGACTGGGCCGGCCGCTCGCTCAAGCAGACACGTAGCCAGATCCCGGACTACGCCCAGACCGCCGACGCGCGCATGGAAGCAACCGCCGGCTACAGCGGCAAGCAACCAGGGGACCCGGTCCGCGCCGCCGAAGCGATGATCCACATCACCGAAATCCCGAACCCACCGCGTCACTTCGTGCTCGGCAAATTCGGTGTCGACAGCGTCACCGCCAAGCTGCGCGAACGGCTCGCCGAGATCGAGGCCTGGCGCGACGCCGGCCTCGCCACCGACTACCCGGAAGCGACCTAGCTCTTGAGTCCACGCCACCGCCGCCGACTCCGCCGCACGCTCGAACTCGACGAGTTCGAGCGTCATGCCGCTCCGTCTCTCCCGCGATCGACCCTCGCCTACGTCGCCAACGGCGCCGAGAGCGGCGCCGCTCTCCGCAACAACCGCGAACGCTTCGCCGACTGGCGTTTTGTTCCGCGCGTCCTGCGCGACGTCTCCGAACGCAACCAGGCCACCACCCTGTTCGGCCGACGCTACGCCCACCCCTTCGCCATCGCCCCCATGGGCGCCTCCGCCCTCGTGGCCTACGACGCCGACATCCGCATGGCACGCGCGGCTCACGATGCCTCGATCCCGTTCGTGCTCAGCGCCAATTCCATCACGCCGATCGAGGAGGTCGCGCGCGCCAATCCCGGCGCCTGGTTCGCGGCCTACCTTCCCGTCGAGCGGCGTATCATCGAGGCCATGGTCGACCGCCTCGCCGCAGCCGGCCTCCCCGTCCTGGTGGTGACCGTCGACGTGCCGATGCCCTCCAACCGGCCCGGCCAGATACGGGCCGGCTACTCGATGCCGCTCCGTCCCAACCCACGCCTCACCTGGGACGTCCTGACCCACCCGCGCTGGCTCGGCGGCACCTTCGCCCGCACGCTCGGCCGCCGCGGCCTCCCGGTCATCGCCAACGTGGCACCATCGGGCGGCCCAAACATCTTTTCGCGCCAGGTCAGCGCGATCACCGGCCACACCAGCTTCGACTGGAGCCATATCGACCTCATCCGCAAGCGCTGGCGGGGTTCGCTCGTGCTGAAGGGGCTGCTGTCGCCGGAGGACGCCCACATCGCCGCCGAACGCGGGGTCGACGGCGTGGTCGTCTCCAACCATGGCGGCCGCCAGCTCGACTTCGCGGCCGCCTCCATCGAGATGCTCGCCGCCGTCAAAGCCCGCAGCGGCAGCATGACGGTCCTGATCGACAGCGGCTTTCGCCGCGGTACCGACATTCTCAAGGCGCTCGCCTTGGGCGCCGACGCGGTGATGATCGGCCGCCCGTTCCTGTTTGCCGCCACCATGGCCGGCCAGCAGGGCGTCGAACGCGCGATCGCCATTCTCTCACGCGAGATCGACATCGACCTCGCACTGCTCGGCCTGCGATCACCGCACGAGATCGGCCCCGAGATGCTGATTGACGCCAGGCCCGGTGCCAGAGGATCCAACCAATGAGCCTGCCCTACGCCCGCGCGCTGATCGTGGGCAGCGGCCCCGGCATCAGCGCGTCCGTCGCTCGTCTCCTCGCCGCCAACGGCGTCGCGGTCGCGCTCGCCGCGCGCGATGCGTCCAGACTGGCACCCCTCGCCGCGCAGATCGGTGCGCATGCCTTCGCCGCCGATGCCACCGACCCGGACGCCGTAGCCAGGCTGTTCGAACAGGTCGACCGCGCGTTGGGCGCACCCGACATCGTCGTCTACAACCCGAGCGCGCGCCTGCGCGGCCCGATCGCCGAGCTCGACCCGCCGGCCGTCCGGCAGGCGATCGAGGTCACCGCCTTCGGCGCCTTCCTGACCGTCCAGCAGGCCGCCCGGCGCATGCTCCCCAACCAGCGCGGTGCCATCCTGCTCACCGGCGCCACCGCCGGCCTGAAGGGTTTTCCGCTCTCGGCCGCCTTCGCGATGGGCAAGTTCGCGCTGCGCGGTCTCGCCCAGAGTGCCGCCCGGGAACTGGGTCCGCGCGGCATCCACGTCGCCCATATCAACATCGACGGCGCCGTCCGCAGCGCGACGCGGCCCGACATATCCGACAGCACGCTCGATCCCGACGCGATCGCGCAGACCTATCTCGATCTGCTGCGCCAGCACCGAAGTGCCTGGACCCACGAAGTCGATCTCAGGCCCTGGTCCGAAAGTTTCTAGTCGAGAACAGCAGGAGTGGGGCTCTGCCCCAAGCCCCGCTGGGCGCGGCGCGCCCAGACCCGCTCGACCGTCGAACCGATCCTCGCACCAACGCCCACTTGCCTGGCGCACGCCACGCTTTCATCTCCATGGTCGACCCCCAGCGGAACGCACACGATGCGCTGCCCATTCTGCGGCCATGACGACACCCAGGTGAAGGACAGCCGCCCCGCCGACGACGGCGGCGCCATCCGCCGCCGCCGGTCCTGCGGCCACTGCCATCAGCGCTTCACCACCATCGAACGCGTGCAGCTCCGCGAGCTCACCGTCATCAAGAGCGACGGCCGACGCGTGCCGTTCGACCGTGACAAGCTCGCCCGCTCGATCCGCGTGGCACTGCGCAAGCGCCCGATCCAGGAAGAGCAGATCGAACGCATGCTCAACGCCATCGTGCGGCGCCTCGAAGCCTCCGGCGACAACGACGTCACCAGCAGCCAGGTGGGCGAGCTCGTCATGGAGACGCTGAAGGTGATCGACGACGTCGCCTATGTCCGTTTCGCCAGCGTCTATCGCGACTTTCGCGAGACCAGGGATTTCGAGCAGTTCCTGGGCGCGCTCGACATCAAGCAACACACGCCGCGTTGACCACCGAGCACGACCACATGCGGGCGGCCCTCGCTCTCGGCCGCCGTCACCTCGGCGAAACCTGGCCCAACCCCGCCGTCGGCTGCGTCATCGTCGCGGCAGACGGCCATGTGGTCGGCCGCGGCGCCACCGCTCCCGGCGGCCGTCCCCATGCCGAGACCGAGGCCCTCGCCCAGGCCGGCGATCGCGCCCGCGGCGGGACCGCCTACGTCACCCTCGAACCCTGCTCTCACATCGGCGTCACGGCGCCCTGCGCCGACGCGCTGATCGACGCCGGCATCTCCCGTGTCGTCGCGTCCGTCGGCGATCCCGACCCGCGCGTCGACGGACGCGGCCTTGCCCGCCTCCGCGCGGCCGGCCTGACCGTCGAGACCGGCCTCCTCGCCCGCGAGGCCGCCTCCCTGGTCGCCGGCTTCGTCGCTCGCCTCGAGCAGGGCCGCCCGTTGGTCACGCTCAAGCTTGCCGCCACCCTCGACGGCCGCGTCGCCACCGCGTCGGGCGAAAGCCGCTGGATCACCGGCGAGCCGGCCCGCCGCCAGGCCCACCGCCTGCGTGCCGAACACGACGCCATCCTCGTTGGCATCGGCACCGCCCTGGCCGACGATCCCGATCTGACCTGCCGTCTCGACGGCGCCCGGACCCGCCCGCTGGTCAGGATCGTTCTCGACCGGCAACTCCGCCTGCCGCTCGACAGCAGGATGGTCCGCTCCGCGCGCCACGACCCGGTCTGGGTGCTCCATGACCCAGGCGCCAACCCGGACCGCGGCGCCGCCCTCGTCGCCACCGGCGTCAGCCTCATCGCGGCGGCCACACTTCCAGACGCCCTGTCGGCCCTCGGCCGCGCCGGCCTGACCCGCATTCTCGTCGAGGGCGGTCCCACCGTCGCCGCGTCCTTCCTTCAGGCCGGCCTCGTCGACCAACTCGCCTGGTTTGCCGCCCCGGCACTCATCGGCGCCGACGGCCTGTCCGCCATCGGTCCGCTCGGGATTGCCACCCTGGCGGACGCCACACGCTTCCGCCCGCTTCACACGCAGCCCGCGGGTCACGACATGTTTGCCGTCTACGCCAGGAGCCCCTGAATGTTCACCGGTCTGGTCACCGGCATCGGCGAGGTCCTTGCCGCCGACGCCATCGGCGACGGCCACGACCAGCGCCTCGCCATCCGGACACCCTCCGGTTTCCTGGCCGGCGACCGGCCGGCCGCGATCGGCGCCTCCATCGCCTGCGGGGGTTGCTGTCTGACCGCCGTCGCGATCGACGACGATGTCTTCACCGTCGAGGTCTCCGCGGAAACCCTGTCGCTGACCACCATCGGCAACTGGCGCGCCGGTTCCCTGGTCAATCTCGAACGCTCGCTCCGCCTCGGCGACGAGCTCGGCGGCCATCTCGTCTCCGGCCACGTCGACGGCATCGGCGCGCTGCGCGGGATCGAACGTGAGCAGGGCTCGCTCCGGCTCGGCTTCACCATCCCGTCCGGCCTCGCCCCGCTGATCGCCCGCAAGGGCTCGATCGCCGTCGACGGCGTCTCGCTGACCGTCAACGGCGTCTCCGCCGACAGTTTCGACGTCAACATCATCCCCCACACCGCTTCCGTGACCACGCTCGGCCTTCTCTCTCCCGGCGATCCCGTCCACCTGGAGGCCGACATGCTGGCCCGCTACGTCGCCCGCCTCGTCCAGACCGCCCCGTTCACCAGCGCCGTCTCTGGACCGCCCGCGGCAAAATCGCCATGAACAGCGCGATGAGCGACCTCGACGACCTCGCCCGTGCCGACCTCTCGAACTATCTCAGCGGCCCCGCCGACCTGATCGAGGAGGCGCGTGCCGGCCGCATGTTCATCCTCGTCGACGACGAGGACCGCGAGAACGAGGGCGACCTCGTCGTCCCCGCCCAGTTCGCGACACCGGATGCGATCAACTTCATGGCCCGCCACTGCCGCGGCCTGATCTGCCTGGCGATGACCCGCGCCCGCGTCGAGCAACTGGGCCTGCCGCTGATGAGCCAGGCCAACGGCACCCGCCACCAGACCGCCTTCACCGTCTCGATCGAGGCGAGGGAAGGGGTGACCACCGGCATCTCCGCCCACGACCGCGCCCACACGGTCGCGGTCGCCATCAACCCCGAATCCCGGCGCGACGACATCACCACGCCCGGGCACGTCTTCCCGCTGCTCGCCCGCGACGGCGGCACCCTGGTCCGCGCCGGCCACACCGAGGCCGCCGTCGACATCGCCCGCCTCGCCGGCCTCACGCCGGCGGGCGTTATCTGCGAGATCATGAGCGACGACGGTTCCATGGCCCGCCTGCCGCAGCTCGTCGCCTTCGCCCAGCACTACAATTTCAAGATCGGCACCATCGCCGACCTCATCGCCCATCGCCGACGCACCGAGAAGCTCGTCCGCCGCGTCGTGCACAACACGCTCACCCGCCCTGGCAACAGGCTCTGGACCCTGTCGGTCTACGCCAACACCATCGACGGCTCGGAGCACGCCGTGATGACGCTGGGCGATCTCGCGACCGACGAGCCGGTCCTGGTCCGCATGCACGCGGTCGATCTCGTCACCGACATGATCGCGGCTTCCGACGGCTCCGTCCTGCCGCTTGCCATGCAGGCGATCGAGCGCGAAGGACGCGGCGCCGTGGTGATGATCCGCGACACCGCCCGCGACGCGCTCTCCAGGCGTGTCGGCAGTCTCGCCCTCGAGGCGCGCCCCTTCGCCTTCCTGCGCGACTACGGCATCGGCGCCCAGATCCTGACCGACCTCGGCGTCTCCCGGATGGTCCTTCTCACCAGCCACAAGCGCACCATCGTCGGCCTCGACGGCTACGGCCTGACCGTCGTCGAGCAGCGCCCGATCCACGGCGTCGACGCCCAGTGAGGCGCCCACGGAAGCGGCTGCCGTGAACACCGGTGCGGCCATTCCCGCCGCTGTCCCCACCATCCCCGGCGAGCCCCCCGCAATCCTCGTCGTACGGGCCCCCTACTACCGCGACATCGTCGGCGCGCTCGCCGAAGGCGCCGTCCGCATCCTCGCCACCGCCGAGGCGAGGGTCGAGACCGCCGACGTCGCCGGTGCGTTCGAGCTGCCGCAGGCGATCCGCCTGGCGCTGCGCGGTCCCCGCCGTTTCGACGGGTTCGTAGCCCTCGGTTGCGTCATACGCGGCGAGACTTCGCATTACGACCATATCTGCGACGCCACGCTGGCCGGCCTGATGGACGTCTCCCTGACCTACGGCCTGGCGCTCGGCACCGGCCTGCTGACCGTGGAATCCCAGGCCCAGGCCCAGGCCCGCTCCCGCCTCGACGGCGGCGCCAACAAGGGCTGCGAGGCCGCCATCGCCTGCCTCGGCCAGATCGCCATCGCCCGAACCTTCGACGCGCCAGCATGACCGGAGGTGCGCGTCCCCGTACTGCCTCGCGGGTCGGCGCCGTCCAGGCACTGTTCCAGAGCGAGCAGGCGGGCGAGGCCGCCGAAACCGTCATCGACCAGTTCGTCCGTCATCGCCTCGGCCGCCTTCCCGGGGGCGGCTTCGAAGACGGGCGCGTGCCTGACGCCGACGTCCGCCTGTTCAGCCGCATTGTCCGTACTGCCTGCAGCCGCCAGGATCAGATCGACGGCCTCCTGTCGGCGGCGCTGCCCGCCGACTGGCCCTTCGCGCGACTCGATCCCGTCCTGCGCGCCGTGCTGCGCGCCGCCTGCGCCGAACTCTCGCTCGACGACGGGCCGCCGGCCCGGGTCGTCATCAACGAATATCTCGACGTCGCACACGGTTTCTTCGACGGCGACGAGCCGCGGCTGGTCAATGGTCTGCTGGATCGTGTCGCCCGCTCGCTGCGTGCCCAGGAGTTCGCGGCCGAAGCCGGATGAGTGATCTCCCCGCCGAGTTCGCCTTCATCGACCGCCATTTCCGCCCGCTCGCCGGCCCCGGCGCCCTCGACCTCGCCGATGACGCCGCACTCCTCTCGCCCGCCCCGGGCCACGAGATCGTGCTGGCCGCCGACGCCATGGTCGAGGGCGTGCATTTCCTTTCCGGCGACCCGCCCCACGACCTCGGCCGCAAGCTGCTCCGCTGCAACCTTTCCGACCTTGCCGCGATGGGCGCCGATCCGATCGGCTACCTGCTCACGCTCTGCGTCCCCCCGCACGCCGATGATCGTTTCTTCGCCGCGTTCTGCCATGGTCTGGCGCTCGACCAGACGGAGTACGGCATCTCGCTCCTCGGCGGCGACACCACGGCGACCGCGGGTCCGCTGTCGATGTCGCTCACGATCGTGGGCCAGGTTCCCGCCGGCACCGCGGTGCGCCGCTCGGGTGCCCGGCCAGGGGACCGCCTCTGGGTGACGGGCTCGATCGGCGACGGCGCGCTCGGCCTGCTGGCGCTCCGTCGCGAGATCCCCGATCCCGACGGCCACCTGGCCGGCCGCTACCACCTGCCCCGTCCCCGCGTCGGCCTGCCGATCCGCGGCATTGCCAGTGCCGCGATCGACGTGTCGGACGGGTTGCTGCAGGACGCGATGCATCTCTGCCGCGCGAGCGGCGTGTCGCTCGTCATCGACGGCCCGCTGGTGCCGCTCTCGCCGCAGGCGCTCGCCACCGGCCCCGAACATTGGCAGACCTGCCTGTCCGGCGGCGACGACTACGAACTTCTGCTTGCCGTGCCGCCGTCAGGCGAGGCGGCACTCGTCAACCAGGCAGGGCGGCTTGGCTGCCCCGTCACCCAAATCGGCGCCGTGCTGGCCGGCCCTCCGCGGTTGACCGTCCACGACCGAAACGGGTGCGAGATGAAGTTTCTGCGCCACGGCTTCAGTCATTTCTGATACAGGTCGCTGTAACAGCCAAAATTTGAGACGTAACAATCACCCGGTCCGAATTGTGTTGTAAAACGGGACCGAAACGATCAAGGTTTCCCGATCTCAGCGATTTCCTACAGGCTATCTCTGCATGCACGCAGCCTTCGACCCGGCGCTCACCAGCTTGATGGTCGGTATCGCATCGATCGGGTGGTGGGCGTCGCTCGAGTTGTCGCGCCGGGCGCCATCGCGACGGGATTGGCAGCATCAGGCTCCGTGGCTGGTCGCGGCGTCCGGCTCGCTCGGCCTCGCGATCTGGTCCATGCAGCTTGTCGGACTGTTGTCCCCGGCCGCCGGCGAGCCGGTGGGCTCGGACGCCGCACTGTCGCTCTCGATCGCCGTCCTCTCGCCGCTCGCAGGCCTGGCACTGGCCGCGCGCCAGCCGATCGGTGCGCGCTTCGCGCTCGCGTCGCTCGCCATGGGGATCGGGCTTTGCGGCTCCACCCTCGTCGAAGCGGGCGTCCTGCATGGCGCGTTCGCGGCCGGCGACCTCCGATCGATCCTGCTGCCGGCCATCACCGCGACCGCCGTGTCCTCGGTGGCTCTGGCCCTCGACCGCGGTGATCGGCGCCCCCTGGTGCGGGCGGTCACCGTCCTGCTGCTCGGCCTCGCGAGCGCCACCCTCCTTGCGCGCGGCGCCCGGCCAGCCGGCCTCGACGCGGCAGCGCCCGCCGCATCCGGCTGGCTCGCCACCGGCGCGGTCTGCTGCACGGTTCTGATCTCGGCCACCGGATTGCTCGCTGCCCTCTTCGACCGCCGGCTCGAACAGTTGGCGGCCCGCACCACCCGCCTGGTCCGCCAGAACGAGGAGCAGTTGCAGCGCGTCCTCGAACAGCTCCCGTTCGGGATCATCGTCGCCGACGTCTCGACCGGCGCGGTCGTGTTCTCCAACCACGAAGCCGGACGCGTGCTGGGCGAGCTCAAGCGCGAGAACCGTCCCACCCAGACCTTCTTCCCGTCGAACGACGCGATCGGCGATCCCCTGACGCGCGCGCTTCGTGACGAGGAGACGGTCGACCGCGAACTTCAGGTCTTTCGCCGGCGCGACAGCGGCCAGGTCACGCTGGAGATCAGCGCCGCCCCGATCTACGACGAGCGCAGGCGTATGCTCCTCGCCATCGCGGCTTTCCAGGACGTCTCCGCCCGCGTTCAGGCCGAGGCCGATCTCCGCCAGGCCCAGAAGATGGACGCCATCGGCCAGCTCACCGGCGGCATCGCTCACGACACCAACAACCTGCTGACCGCCATCCTGGGCAATCTCGACCTGCTGGAGCCCCGTCTGGCTGACGAGCAACAGCGGGCTCTCCTGCGCAACGCGCTCAGCGCGACCGAGCGTGGCGCCAAGCTGACCAGCCAGCTTCTCGGCTTCTCCCGCCGGCAATCGCTTGCACCCTCGACCGTCGACGTCAATCGCGCCGTTGCCGACATGCATCCCCTGCTGGCCAGCACGCTCGGCGGCACCATCCAGATCGCCTGCGTTCTGGGCCAGGACCTCTGGCCGGCCTACGCCGACGCCACCCAGCTCGAGCTCGTTCTACTCAACCTGTCGATCAACGCGCGTGACGCCATGCCCTCCGGCGGCGCCATCCATATCGTCACCGAGAACGCCGTCCTCAGCGATCGTCTTCAGGCCAGCGACCCGCCACCGGGCGAATACGTGATGCTCACCGTCCGCGACACCGGCACCGGCATGAGCCGCGACACGCTCGCACGCGCCTTCGAACCCTTCTTCACCACCAAGGGTCCCGGCAGGGGCTCCGGCCTCGGCCTGGCCCAGGTGCTCGGCATCGCCCAGCAGCTCGGCGGCGGCGTCCGCATCGCCTCCGAACCCGGCCGCGGCACCGCCGTCCAGCTCTTCATGCCGCGTAGCCTCGCGGCGGTCGAAGCGGCACCCGTGTCTCCGGTCGGCTCGGGCCGCACCAGCGCGCTGCACGGCAAGACGATCCTCCTCGTCGACGACGACGACGACGTCCGCAGCGCGGCTCGTGCCTTGCTCGCCCAGTTCGGCTGCATCGTCATCGAGGAAGACAACGGCCGCTCGGCGGTCGCGCGCGTCGCGGCTGCCGAGCGTATCGACATCGTCCTGATCGACTTCGCCATGCCTGGTCTGACCGGTGCCGACGCCGGTGAACGGATGCGCGCGATCCGTCCCAACCTGCCGATCCTCGTCATCACCGGCTACGCCGACCCCGACCAGCTTCCCGGCGTCGAGGGTCGCTTCCCAACGCTGCAGAAACCCTTCCGGGGCGCCCAGTTGGCGGAATTGCTGCCGACCCTGCTTTCCGCCTCGTCCCAGCCGGCCACCCCGCCGCAGACCTCGGTCGTCTCGCTGCGCGCGCGCCGCAACGGCCGCGAGTCGGTTCCACCGCTGCAACCATTCTCCCAGCGGGATATTGGCTAGATCGAGGCTCAGCCCCGAACGTCCGCCGGCTCAACTTTCCAGCATCGCCACATCGAGCAGCCGCTCGAGCACCTCCGGCTCCTGCGCGCCCGCAATCGCCATCCGCTCTCCCAGCACGAAGCAGGGCACGCCGTTGATCCCCAGCCGATGTGCCCGCAGATTCTCGCCGTGCACCTCGTCGATCATCTCGGTCCCCCCGAGCAGCATCCTGATCGCCAGCGGGTCGAGGCCGAACTCCCCTCCGATGGACGCCAGCACCCGCGCCTCGCCGATGTCGCGACCCTGCGCAAAATGCGCCGTGAACAGCGCATCCACGACCTGGGCCGCCACGCTGCCGCTCTCGCGAGCCGCCAACCGTACCAGCCGATGCGCATCCACGCTCGATGGCGTGCGCGCGATCCGCTCGAAGCGGAACCGAACCCCTTCGGCCGCGCCCAGCTCGGTGATCTGGCCGTACAGGCGCCGGCTGCGCTCCTCGCTGCCGAACTTACGCGTCACGTAATCGACGCGCGCCATGCCTGCCCGCGGCATGTCCGGGTTCAGCAGGAAGGGGCGCCAGACCAGCTCGACGACCATCTCCGACCGGCGCCGCAGCGCCCGCATCAGGCGCCGCGTGCCCAGGAAGCACCATGGGCAGATCAGGTCGAACGCGACCTCGATCGCCACCCGGCGTCTGATGTCGGCGAGCATGTTCACGCCCCGACCTCTAGCCGACTTCCTACCCCACCGTCACGTCCCGCTTGCAGCCCCCGGTCACGTCCGTCACGGTCGCCGGACAGGCGAGAGGGACCGGTTGGACCAGTTCGCGACCTACGTTGCCACCCTGGGCCGAGGGCAGGGCCGTTCCCGCGCGCTCACCCGCGCAGAGGCGCGCGATGCCTTCGCTCTGGCGCTCGCGGGTCAGGCCGATCCGCACCAGCTCGGCGCCTTTCTCATGCTGCTCCGCTACCGCGGCGAAGACCCCGAGGAGATCACCGGCCTCGTCCAAGCCGCCCGCGCCGCGATCGGCCACGCGAGCATCGACCCGCGACCCGACCTCGACTGGCCCTCCTACGGCTCAGGCAGGACCCGCGGCGCCCCCTGGTTCCTGCTCGCGGCCCTGGCTCTCGCCGCCGACGGCGTGCGCATCCTCATGCACGGCACCAACGAGTTCACCGGCGGCATCACCGTCGAGCATGCGCTCGCCGCTCTCGAACGCCCCGTCGCACGATCGCTCGACGAAGTGCCGCACCTCCTGTCGGCCAACCGCTTCGCTTTCCTTCCGCTCGCCGCCCTGTCGCCGGCGATGGCCCACCTGATCGGTCTGCGCCGGCTGCTCGGCCTGCGCTCTCCGGTCAACACCGTCGCCCGCCTGCTCAATCCGGCCGGCGCGGCCGCCTCCGTCGACGGCGTCTTCCACCCGCCCTACATCGCGCTCCATCTTGCCGTTGCCGAACGCCTCGGCAGCCAGCGTCTCCTGGTCCTGAAGGGTGGCGGCGGCGAAGCCGAACGCGCTCCCGGCAAACCGGTCGCAATTTACATCCATGACCGCGCGACCGGCCCGAGCGAGTTCCTCCTTCCGGCCCTCCTCGACGCACCGGCCCGCAACGGCTCCGACACGACGGAACGCCTCGTCGAGGTCTGGCGAGGACGCGGGACTGAGGACCTGCCGGTCCGAACCGTCGTCGGCACGATCGCGATGGCACTTCTCGCCGTCCGCCCGGACCTTGCTCCCGCCGACGCCGACCGGGAGGCCGAACGGGTCTGGAATCGCCGATCCTAGGGATTGGCGCTCACCGGCCGGCGACGCCAGACGTCCGTTCGCCTGAACCACCGCGTCGCGGTCGGATGGAACAGGAAGAACAGAAAGATCGCAAACACCAGCAGGTTGATCGCCAGCACCGCCTTGAGCGGCGACGTCGCGAACGCAAAGATCAACGTGATCGCCCCGATCAAGGCATAGATCGTCCGGCCCATCTCCCAGCGGTTGAGGATCAGGATGGCCGCGATGATCTCCACCACCCCGGCCAGGAACCCGACCGCGTGCTGGGTTCGCAACGGCACCGGATCGCGTGCCAGGAAGGCCTGGACGTGCGGCGGCATCGCCGGCCGGTGCACCGACACGAAGATCACGCCGAGCAGCCCCAGAGCCGCAAGAACGATGATCAAGCTCGCCACGATCGTGATCCCCAGAGGTCGCCGCATCGTCCAGACTCCATCTCCCCTGACTGCATCCTGAACCCGTTGATGTGACACAGACAAGACAGCCGGTCCTGCAACGGGCACACGGCGTTCTCCGCCTGGAAGTCGTTGATCGGGGCGGACGCACCAGGCTGTCGGACCTTCGCCAGCAAGGCTGCCTGAAGCTCCTGTTCCCGCGCGTCGAACCCGACGCGCCCCTCGAGGCCGTCATCGTCAACACCTCCGGCGGCATCGTCGCCGGCGATCGCCTGCAATGCGACGTGCGTGCGCATCCGGGCACCCGCGCGCTGCTGACCACCCAGGCCGCCGAACGTTGCTACCGTGCGCGCGCCCCGGTCGACATCGCCCGCCTCGCCATCAACGTCGAGGTCGCGAAGCACGCTGTCCTCGAATGGCTGCCGATGGAGACCATCCTCTTCGACGGTGCGGCGCTGGAACGCGACCTCACCGTCGATCTCGCCTCCGGCGCCACTTTCCTCGCCGTCGAAAGTCGCATCTTCGGCCGCACCGCCCACGGTGAGCGTCTCCACGCGGTCGATCTGCGCGACCGCCTCACCATTAGCCGCGACAACCGGCCGATCCTGATCGACACCATCCGTCTCGACCACGAGGGCGAGGCAACCCTCTCCCACCCCGCCACCGCCGCCGCAGCACTCGCCGCCGCGACGATCGTCCTCGTCTCGCCCGGCGCCCACGACCGTCTCGACGCCACCCGTGCCGTCCTCGACGGCGACGCCGGCGCCTCGGCCTGGAACGGCATGCTCGTCGTTCGCCTGCTCTCCCGCGACGCCCAGCAGCATCGCGCCCTCATCGCCCGCATCCTCGAAATCCTGCGCGATGGCCGTCCGCTCCCGGCAGTTTGGCGTTGCTGACCCAGGCCGGAACGGAAACACTGTCCCCATGAACCTGCTGCCGCGCGAGAAGGATCACCTGCTGATCGCCATGGCGGCCATTGTCGCACGCCGCCGCCTGGAGCGCGGCGTCAAGCTCAACCACCCCGAGGCGGTGGCGCTGATCACCGACTACGTCGTCGAAGGCGCCCGCGACGGCCGCACGGTCGCCGACCTGATGCAGGGCGGCGGCCACGTGCTCACCCGCGACCAGGTCATGCCGGGCATCGCCGAGATGATCCACGACGTCCAGGTCGAGGCGACCTTCCCCGACGGCACCAAGCTGGTCACGGTGCATGACCCCATCCGCTGACCCGATCCCTGGCGAGATCCTGCCCGCGGACGCGCCCGACATCGAGCTCAACGCCGGCCGCGACGCCATCATGCTCGACGTCACCAACACCGGCGACCGCCCGATCCAGGTCGGCAGCCACTACCATTTCGCCGAGACCAACGCGGCACTCGCCTTTGACCGCACCACCGCCACCGGCCGCCGCCTTGACGTGCCCTCCGGCGGCGCGCTCCGCTTCGAGCCCGGCCAGACCCGAGAGGTCCGGCTGATCCCGCTCGCCGGCGCCCGCATCGTCACCGGCTTTCGCGCCCTCACCAACGGCCCGCTCCCGTAATGGCCCGCCTGACCCGACGCGCCTACGCCGACATGTATGGCCCGACCACCGGCGACCGCGTCCGCCTTGCCGACACCGCCCTGCTGATCGAGGTCGAACGCGACCTCACCACCTACGGCGAGGAAGTAAAGTTCGGCGGCGGCAAGACCATCCGCGACGGCATGGGCCAGTCCCAGCGCACCAACGCCGAGGGCGCCCCCGACACCGTCATCACCAACGCCCTCATCCTCGACCATTGGGGCATCGTCAAAGCCGACATCGCCATCGCCGCCGGCCGCATCGCAGCCATCGGCAAGGCCGGCAATCCCGACATCCAGCCCGGCGTCGACATCGTCATCGGCCCGGGGACTGAGATCATCGCCGGCGAGGGCCGCATCGTCACCGCCGGCGGCATCGACAGCCACATCCACTTCATCTGCCCGCAGCAGGTCGAGGACGCGATCGCGTCGGGCATCACCACCATGATCGGTGGCGGCACCGGCCCAGCCACCGGCACCGCAGCCACCACCTGCACCCCCGGCCCGTTCCACCTCGCCAGAATGCTTCAGGCCGCCGAAGGCCTCCCCGTCAACCTCGCCTTCGCCGGCAAGGGCAACGCCAGCCACCCCGCGGCGCTCGAAGAAATGATCCGCGCCGGCGCCTCCTGCCTCAAGCTGCACGAGGACTGGGGCACCACCCCCGCCGCCATCGATTGCTGCCTGTCCGTCGCCGACCGCCACGACGTCCAGGTCATGATCCACACCGACACTCTCAACGAGAGCGGCTTCGTCGAGGACACCATCGCCGCCTTCGCCGGCCGCACCATCCACGCCTTCCACACCGAGGGCGCCGGCGGCGGCCATGCGCCGGACATCATCCGCGTCGCCGGCCTGCCCAACGTCCTTCCCAGCTCGACCAACCCGACCCGCCCCTACACCGTCAACACGCTCGACGAGCATCTCGACATGCTCATGGTCTGCCATCACCTCGACCCGTCCATCCCCGAAGACATCGCCTTCGCCGAAAGCCGCATCCGCCAGGAAACCATCGCCGCCGAGGACATCCTGCACGACCTAGGCGCACTCTCGATGATCAGCTCCGACAGCCAGGCCATGGGCCGCGTCGGCGAAGTCATCCTCCGCACCTGGCAGACCGCCCACAAGATGAAGACCCAGCGCGGCAGCCTCGGCACCGACACCACCGCCGACAACGCCCGCGCCATGCGCTACGTCGCCAAATACACCATCAACCCCGCCATCGCCCACGGCATCGCCCGCGATGTCGGCTCGATCGAACCCGGCAAACTGGCCGACCTCGTCCTCTGGCAACCGGCCTTCTTCGGCGTCAAACCCGACCTGGTCCTCAAGGGCGGCTCCATCGCCTACGCGATGATGGGCGACCCCAACGCCAGCATTCCCACCCCGCAACCGGTCCACGCCCGCCCCATGTTCGCGACGCTCGGCGCCGCTCTCGCCCCGTCCTGCATCACCTTCGTCTCCAAGGCGGCGCTCGACGACGGCATCGCCCACCGCCTCGGCCTCCGCCGTCACGTCACCGCCGTCGCCGACACCCGCGGGGCCATCGGCAAGCGCTCCATGATCCACAACGACGCCACCCCAAACATCGAGGTCGACCCCGAAACCTACGAAGTCCGCGCCGACGGCGTCCTGCTCACCTGCGAGCCCGCCGCGACGCTCCCGATGGCGCAGCGCTACTTCCTGTTCTGATGCGCGCCCGCTCCGTCCTCCCCGCCGGCACTTGGGACCCAAAGCGCGAGATCGACAGTATTGAGGCCGACTACGACACCCGCCACCGCCGCCGCATCACGCTGCGCACCGTCGCCAACCGCGACATCCTCCTCGACCTTCCCGAAGCCAGACACCTCCGCGACGGCGACGGCCTCGTCCTCGACGACAACACCGTCATCCGCATCCAGGCCCGACCCGAACGCCTCCTCGAAATCACCGCGCCCGACCGGCACCACCTGCTCCGCCTCGCCTGGCACCTCGGCAACCGTCACCTCCCGACCGCCCTCCACCATGACAGTCTCACCATCCGCGACGACCACGTCATCGCCGACATGATCCGCGGCCTCGGCGGC